>CAZWVC010000424.1:0-3653 GCA_964637245.1 uncultured Desulfocapsaceae bacterium | reverse complement strand
CACGCCTTGAGATTGAGGAGAAAGAGGTGCGGCTGCGCGAGAGTGAAGAAAAATTCAGACGAATCGTACAGACCGCCGGTGAAGGATTTATCCTTATGGACAGTTCCTTCACAATAATCGACACCAATGATGCCTTCTGCTCTCTTATTGGCCACAAGAACTCCGAAGTGGTGGAGAGATCTATCATGGAATTTTGCCTGCCGGAGGATAGACAGCAGTTTGAGTCTGAGTACAATCAACTTCTCCAAAATACCTATCAGCGCTTTGAAGTAAGGCTGGTAGACAAGGACGGACGTCCCATTCACGTGCTCGCTCACTCGAATATATTGCAGGAAGATAGAGGTAAGTTGATCGGCTATATGACTTTTTTTGCTGATCTGACAGAGCAGAAAAAAGCACTGATGCTTGCCGGTGAAGTGCAGAAAAGTTTGCTCCCCCAGGAAAACCCAAAGATCTCAGGACTGGATATCGCCGGTCGAAACGTGTCGTGCGAGGAGGTTGGAGGAGCCTACTATGATTTCTTTTTTCAAAAAGATCAATCTGCCAATGCATTTAGCATAGCTGTGGGTGACATAGCGGGGCACGGTGTGGATGCTGCACTATTGATGTCCTCAGCCCGTGCGTTTTTACGAATGCATGCCAGTCGGGATGGTACGATCGTTGATATCGTTGAGAGTATGAACCGGCAATTGGCGGCGGATGTGCAGGAGTCTTGTAGGTTTATGACCCTGTTCTATTTAAGCATTCAGGCAGACCTTAAGAGTACTGAATGGGTTCGTGCCGGCCATGACCCTGCTATTCTTTATGATCCGTTAAGTAATAGCTGCGAAGACTTGATGGGGCCAGGGGTGGCCCTTGGCATTGAACCTGGATATAGTTACCAGGCCATGAGAAAAGACGGGCTCAGAGACGGCCACATTATTGCTGTCGGTACTGATGGTATCTGGGAGACGTTCAACAAGGAAGGAGAAATGTTTGGTCGTGAGCGCTTCAGGCAACTGCTGCAAGACCATGCTCATCTTTCGGCTAGTGATCTTCTCAACATTGTTTTTCAAGAGGTAGAAGAATACCGCGAAGGAAGAAAGTCTGAGGATGATCTCACCTTGGTGATTATCAAAATAAAAAGACCCTAGATCACGAAGAAATCAGTGGCTTTAAATAGAGAGATTGAATAGAAGAGTAAAGATCTGAGTGGAATACGGGTAGAGGTTATTTTGTTTAACTGATATCCATACCTGATTTACCGGTTCATACATGGACAAACCAATTGTCAAACGCACCCTGTTTTCCTGGGTTAGATCCAGCAGCCTTTCGTTGCAACTCATACTGTTGCTAATAATAATTGTACTCGTATTTCTTCGGGTTTTGCCACTGGAAATGCAGAAGCGCATCATCAATGATGTGCTTGCTCTGAAAGACGTGGAACTTCTGGTTTACTACTGTCTGATCTATCTCTCGGCGGTTCTTGGTGCTAGTTTGCTGAAATTTATCATCAACTGGCTCCAGACCCTGATTGGCCAGAAAGCGATGACAGAGATGAGAAGGCAGCTCTACAGTCATATCTTACGACTGCCGTTATCGGTTTTCAGGAAAGTTCAGGCTGGAAGTGTCAGCTCTTCGCTGATAACTGAGCTTGCTCCTTCAGCAAATTTCGTTGGCATGGCTATCGCTGTCCCACTTACCAATATCTTGACGTTGGTGGCTCTTGCTGTATACCTGATCTGGCTGAATCCTCTACTTGCCATTATTTCACTGAGTATTTATCCGATTGCCCTCTTTGTAATCCCGCTCGTGCAGAGGGTGGTGAACAAGGCCAACAAGGAGCGGGTTGATGGAACCCGCAAAGTCGCAGACCAGGTTACTGAGTCGATAACCGGTGTAAGCGAAGTGCATGCCCATGGTTCATTTCTCACCGAAGAAAGAAAGTATAACAAGCTTATAAATCACCTGTTAATTGTCCGGGTCAGGTGGACTTTATATCGGTATGCGGTAAAGGCATTGAACAATTTATTTGTTAGCCTCGGTCCTGTTATCGTATTTATTCTGGGTGGATACCTGCTGATCCAGGGTCAAATTGAATTGGGGTCGATCGTGGCTTTTCTTTCGGCCCAGGAGAAACTGTATGATCCGTGGAAAGAACTCATAGATTTTTATCAGGTATACCAGGATGCATCTGTCAGGTATAAAAAATCGATGAGCATGTTCGACTATGAACCGGAATTTAAGTTAAGCGGGACAACCGGGGTTAATAATGAACTCAGCGGCAGCATAGAGGTTAAGGACCTGGAATTCTCACCATCAGAAAATATCAGGCTGCTTGATAAGGTTAACCTCAAAATCGAAGCAGGTGAACATGTAGCACTTGTCGGCTTTTCAGGTTCGGGCAAATCGACCCTGGCTAAATGTATCGGCCAGCTCTATAATTACACAGGCGGTGAGGTCCTCCTCGATGGTTATGCAGTAGCCGGCCTGCCGAAGGAACAGGTTGTTTCCAATATAGGTTTTATTTCACAATCTCCCTTTATATATACTGGTACCATAAATGACAATCTGCTCTATTCATGGCGTGCTCTTGGGGACTATAAAAACGAGGGAGACAAACCTCCTGAACCAGATCTTGATGATAAAATTGAGGTGCTCCAACAGACCGGGCTCTTTGTCGATGTGTTGCGGTTTGGCATGAACAGTGTTCTAGAGAAAGGCGAGGATCTACAACTCGAGCAGAAAATACTCAACCTCCGAAAAAGCTTTCAGCTAAACTTCAGTGAGGAGTTGTCAGAATATGTTGAGTTTTATTCGGATGATACTTACCTGAGTCATTCAAGTATCGCCGAAAACCTTGTTTTTGGCACTCCCTTGTCGTCTGAGTATGATTTTCAGACACTTTCGGGCAACTCCGGATTTCTGGGTTTCCTGGAGAGCTGTGGACTGCGGCTGCCCCTGCTTGAAACCGGTGCTGAAATAGTAAGACAAACCACCGACATACTGGGGGATGTTGCAGATGATGAGCTCTTTTTTGCCCAAACTCCAATTCAGTCATCTGAATATCAAGAATCCAAACGAATAGCTGAGACGCTTGAAAGAGAGGCATCTGTTGATTTACCCGCAGAAGATATCAGTATGCTCATGAGAGTCGCCTTGAAATTCACGCCGGCTACGCATAAAATTATTGCACTGCAACCGCTGCTCGAGCAGATGATATTGACCGGGAGAAAGTCGTTCAGGCAATGGTGTGAAACCAATACTCCGGAGGCCGTTGCATTTTACGATGCGGCGAAATTCATTTCCTCCCAGTCGATTCTCAACAACATCTTTTTCGGCAACCTTGCGGTAAATTCACCCGCAATCGAAGAACGGGTAAACCAATGCATCGTCTTTCTGCTCATTGAGGAGGATCTACTTGAGAGAATCGCCGATATCGGTATGGCATTTCACGTTGGCAACAACGGTGACAAACTTTCGGGTGGACAACAGCAGAAGTTGGCAATTGCCCGGGTTTTCTTGAAAAAACCTAAGGTTCTGATCATGGATGAGGCAACCTCGGCCCTTGATAACAGTTCACAGGCACGAATTCAAGCTTTCGTTGAAAGAAGTCGTGGAAAATGTACCGTGATCTCAGTTATACATCGCTTGGATCTTCTGGTTTCATTTGA
>CAZWVC010000423.1:0-3655 GCA_964637245.1 uncultured Desulfocapsaceae bacterium | reverse complement strand
TACAGGAAACAGCTCTCGTTCGACCTGGGAACTCGATGTATTACCTCTGATTTGATAATGCTAAGTGGAAGCCTAGGTCGTCGGCAATACCTGATCAAAAAAAAAATTACTAGGTACACTGCCAGCAAGGTATATACTGAAAGTACTAATTTCCAAATCAAGCATCTTTGTTATTATATACAATCTGCCTACTCAATTTTGACTAAATTTGGTAAGTTGCAAAATCATTTGTCGCTTCACGCGAAGATTCACTTTTATTGGATTTTTTAAAATGAAGAAACAGATAGAAAAAAACTTGCCGATTTCTGCAAATTTTCTAGCCAATGTCTTCGGGGTGGTCATGATTAACCTCGTTCAGGGAGATATCGTAGGACTGCTTTCACCTGAATCCTTGATTATAACACACCGGGTTAGCATGATTTTCGACCCTGTAGTTTTTTCTCTCTGCCTAGCTGTTGCGTTAGTTTTTGAAAAACCGATCCGTCAATGTTTTAGATATAGTGAAGTCACTGGAGCACCAACCCTTCTTTTAAAAAGAGCAAGAAGGCGTGTTTTGCTAACACCTTATTTTTATATGGGCATGAACCTTTTTGGTTGGCTTGCAGGAGCAATTATTTATCCCTTGGCGCTCAGTCAGTCTGGGGCTCCGGTGTTCCTGATAGTGAGAACGATAGCCCAAAGTCTCATTGTTGGAATTATTACCTGTAGTCTTGCCTTTTTTCTTGTTGAGGCAATTTTACAAAAGTATTTTATGACCAAATTCTTCCCAAAGGGTGGGGTGTTTGCAATCTCGGGTGTACCGAGAACTCTTATTTTAACCCGACTTATTGTTTTATTTATCATTGCAGGCTTTGTACCTTGCCTGGTCTCCCTTCTTATGGCAAATGGAATGCAGCGGTTGCTTGCCACGGATCAATTAGATTCGATGGAGGTGGTCAATCTGTTCAGCTCAGGATTGACTTTAAATGCCTTAGTCTTCATTGGAACTGGTTTTATGCTGGCTATATTGGTCAGCATTACCCTGGCCCATCCATTTCGTGTAATAACTGCTACGCTTCAGGAAATTCAAAAAGGCAATTTTGATGTTTGGTTGCCGACACATTCAACAGACGAAGTAGGCTACACCTGTGAATCAATAAACAGAATGGCAGATGGGCTCAGAGAAAAAGAGAGATTGAGGAAAAGTCTGGATCTAGCCGGTATGGTTCAAAAAAGCCTGCTTCCGGATAGCTCTCCGAAAGTATCAGGACTTGACATAGCTGGATGGAGTTTACCCTGCGATGAAACAGGAGGAGATTACTACGACTTCATTAAACGAGGGGAAGGTGGCTCATCATTGGATGTTATTGTAGGTGATGTAGTCGGGCATGGGATTTCATCTGCCTTACTGATGACAAGTGTGCGTGCGATGATACGAACTCGTTGTGAGCTTGGTGGAAGCTATTCTGATATTGTCCAAGATGTAAATAAACTCTTGTGCAAAGATGTTGGAGAGACGGGACACTTCGTGACCATGTTTTATCTCGGATGCGATGTCGATTCAAATATGATGACCTGGGTGCGTGCAGGCCACGATCCTGCTTTTCTTTACAACAGCAAAACAGATGTTTTTCAGGAGTTGAGAGAAGGTGGACCTTCCCTGGGACTGCAAGATGATGCAATATATTCAAGTGGTACCATGTCTATGACAGATGGAGCAGTTTTGCTCATAGGTACAGATGGTATTTGGGAAACATGCTCAAAAAAGAGCGGTTTTTTTGGAAAAGAACGGGTGAGGGAAATTATCCGATCCAATGCTCATAATAGCGCACAGCATATTTTAGACACATTACTAAGTTCTCTTACGGATTTTCGGAAAGGTGATCCAGTGGAGGATGACACTACCGCTGTTATCATAAAGGTTGTCTAAGGTGTGTAAATCTGAATCTTACCTGAAACTTTGATCACTGGCTTCCCGGCAAGATAGCTTCATCAATGGTTGCATAGATGGGAAAAAGAGCTGAAAACCCTGATATATCGAGGACCTCTTTGAGGTTGTCCTGGGGATTGCACAGGGAGAAAACAACACCACTCTGCTTTGCAAGTTTAGTGAGTTGAAGGATAACCCTTAACCCGGCACTTGAAACATAATCGACCTCTGTACAATCCAGAACGACATTGCTCTCTGGCGGGGTTACCTCTTCTTCCAACCATTTGCTTAGATCATCCGAGGTTACTGCATCGATCCGGCCAGTAACAGCAATTATCTTGCTGCCATCCCTTTCGTATGATGAAATCTCCATGATTCACCTATTCCTTATCTCAATATTCTTAATAATGGTAACAATGTTCTTTGATCCGTCTCGTCTATAGAAAAGATCATCGGCAAAGCACTTGACCAGATGAATTCCCAACCCTCCCTGTTGCCGCTCAACAAGCGGGAGATCCGTCTTTACCGATGGAAGATCAAGGGGATTGAATGGGCTGCCTTTATCTTCAATCTGGGTAATCAATGAAGAATCAGTCCGCTCAAGCTTAATGGTTATCACATCGTCTTCACTAAAATCACCATGTTCGACATGGTTGGCACAGAGCTCTTCAATTATAAGATGTATTTTATACTTCAGCTTGCCAGGGAGATCCATGGACTCAAGGGTCTTATCAAGCGTCTTGCAAAGATCGGCCAACCCTTGTCTGTTTACAGGTATCTCTATGATCTTCTTTATCATGGTCGAATCCCTGGAGCCCACCAACATTCTATTCTACACCTTTTCATACCAGCGAAACCGGTTGAATAAGTGATTCATCCGGAGCAGTTTTACCGGCTTTGTAAATGAACTCACGATCTCTCCGGGCCAGCTCCAGGACAAGATTGGCGGCCATCTTGCCTCTGATTTCGGGAAATTGAGATTCTATCTTCTCAAATGCGGTTTTGCTTATATACATAAGCTGACTGTCACCTCTTGCCTGTAGCTTAAAATTACATGTTAAGCGTGCAAGAAGAGATGCACCACCCCCAAAATCGCCTGACTGAAAAGCTGTTAAGATATGCTCTTCGCCAGATTCACTCAGGTGGGTCACCTGAAGAGAACCGTTAATCAGGTAAAAAGCGTGATCAAGCGTCTCTCCCTGATTAATCATGGTCTCGCCATCGACCAGGATGATTCTTTTACAGAGCATGGCAAACAGTTTCAGACAATCACTGCCGAGATTGGCAAGCAGGTAAGTCTGTCTCAGAATCTCAAGATCCTGCTTGAAATTGGATTCTACCCCTTGCTGCTGATTAATGTTTTTTTCCATGGATCAATTCGTACAGAAGCCCTTCTTCTTCCTTGAGTTTAGACGGTACTCCCCACTCAACAATTTTTCCCACCTTCATAACTGCAACCTTATCAAATGAAACCAGAAGATCCAAGCGATGTATAACTGAGATCACGGTACTTTTTCCGCGACTTCTTTCAACAAAGGTCTGAATCCGTGCCTGTGAATTGTTGTCAAGTGCCGAGGTTGCCTCGTCCATGATCAGAACCTGAGGCTTTTTCAAGAAGACCCGGGCGATTGCCAACTTCTGCTGCTGTCCACCCGAGAGTTTGTCACCGTTGTTGCCAACGTGAAATGCCATACCGATATCGGCGATTCTTTCAAGTAGATCCTCCTCAATGAGCAGAAAGACGAT
>CAZWVC010000422.1:0-3688 GCA_964637245.1 uncultured Desulfocapsaceae bacterium | reverse complement strand
CCGACCCCCTGAACCCCATTCAGGTGCGCTACCAGACTGCGCTACATCCCGACCTTTTTACTCCCTACACAAGTTGTCAATAGTATGAACTCTTGTAGTACCGCTTTACTTTTTTTGCTCCAGTAACTTGTGGAGCTTAAGAAGATCTGATTTCAACTTGGTTAATCGCTCACTGACATTGAGATGAGCTGATTGTTCAAGATCTACTTCTAGTTCTTCACCGCTTTTAATGAATTGCCGGGCACCGGCAATGGTATATCCTTTGCGATGAAGCAGTGTTTTTATCTTGAGAATGAGTTCAACATCCTCTCTGCGATACAGTCGTTGGTTGGAGGCGGCACGCTTGGGCTTAATCTGCCCAAACTCTGATTCCCAATAGCGAATGACGTGGGGAGCCACTTTGGCCAACTTGCTTACTTCACCAATCTTGAAATAGAGTTTATCGGGAATGTCGAAGGTCATTTCACTGATAAAACTCCTTTCTGAAAATTGGAATTAGTCGTTAATGTGTTCTCTTAATTTTTTACTTGGTTTAAAACTTACCATTTTCCGTTTTTTTATCAAGATAGATTCACCAGTTCGTGGATTTCTGCCATTACGCGGGTTTTTATCGCGCAATGTAAAGGTTCCAAAATGAACTATTTTGATCGGCTCTCCGCTGGTAAGCGACGATTTCATTGAGCCAAATAGAGAATCTACAATATCCGCGCAGGTAGAACGCGGGTAACCGAGCTGATTAGCCACTGCTTCAGCTAAATCCTTTCTGGTCAGATTTGTTTTTTCCATGCTATGCCTCACGGAATTGGCCCCCAAATTTATCGGTGAGCATCTTCACGATTTTTGAGTGAGCCTTTTCCACATTTTTTTCGGTTAACGTTTTAGTTGGTGAACGATAGGTAATTGAGAGCGCTACACTCTTGAAACCTTCCGTAATTTTTTCACCTTTGAAAATATCGAATATTTCACTGTGCTCAATCAGTTTTTCTCTACTTTCCCGTACACTCTGCAAAAGTTCTCCTGCTGAAACGCCATCAGCCACCAACAGGGCGATGTCTCTTTTCACCGAGGGATAAACAGGTAATGAAGAAAATGATTTTGGCACAGCAGAGAGTGAACATAGAATATCAAAATCGATATCAAAAAAGTACACTTCCTGTTTGATGCCGAAACTTTTTACCACATCATCCAGTAGTTTGCCAAGGTATCCGATGACTTTTTTTTCAGAAAAAAGCATCAGAAACTGATCCTGGTCTACAAATGGTTCATATTCTTCGGAAATTTCAAATTTTACAATATTGTCAGAACCATAGGAGTTGAGCCTCAATGATTCGAGAAGATATTCCACACATCCTTTGACGTCAAAAATATCAACCTGACTCTCCTTGAAATAAAGAGGATCGTTTTCTCCATAAAGATTACCGCTTATTACCCCGACAAGCCGATTATTTTCGACAGGCAGTTGTGTCTCAGTTGTGGGGGTGAAAACTTTGCCAACTTCAAAGAGTTTAACGCTAGTATGCTGAAAACTGATATTGCGTTTTACATTTTCAAGCAATCCCGGAACCATCATAGTTCGCATTACAGCTTGATCTTCACTCAATGGATTAAGCAAATGTATCTGGTTTCGGCGTGAATCTTTAGGATCAAGCAGCATCATATCGAGATGATCCACGCTGGTGAAGCTGTAGTTAATGGATTCAGAAAAGCCGATTCGAGTAAAAAGATCACAGATCTGCTGGCGAAGCATCCTGGCATGATCCTGTTCGGGATAACTGAGGTCAACAGAGGGTAGAGCTATGGGAATATTATCATAGCCAAAGAGTCTTGCCACCTCTTCATAGAGATCAGCTTCTCGTTCAATATCAACCCTGAAAGCAGGGGGGCTAACGAGCAACTCATCATCGCCTTGATCGGTACAACGAATACCGATAGATTCAAGCAATTCTGATATCTGCTCTTTAGTTAAGTCAATACCATTGAGATCATTACATCTTGACACCCTTAGTGTGAGGGACTTGAGTGGTTTTTGACCAGGAAAGGCATCAACTCCAACCCCGTCTTCACAACTGCCACCGGCAATTTCACAGAGTAAATCGACGGCACGATTCATGGCGTTTAACGTTCCTTCCGGATCAACTCCACGCTCAAACCTATAGGATGCATCGGTGGAGAGATTAAGCTTGCGTGCGGTTCTGCGAATTGAGACATCGTTGAAGCAGGCTGCCTCAAGGAGAACAGTCGTGGTAGTGTCACATACTTCAGAATTCATTCCTCCCATGACACCGGCAACGGCAACGGGGCGTTCTCCATCGCAGATCATCAACATATCCCGATCTAGTTTGCGTTCCTTTTCATCGAGGGTGGTGAATGTTGATTCCTCCGGCCTGGGAGTTCTAACGATAATCTTGCCTCCAGCCAGATTCTCAAAATCAAAGGCATGCAGCGGCTGGCCGTATTCCATCATCACATAGTTTGTGATATCAACAACATTGTTGATAGGGCGCAGTCCTACCGAAAGCAGCCTTTTTCGCAACCACCAGGGTGATGGACCGATGGTGATATTTTTAATAAGTCGCCCGGCATATCGGGGACACAGCTCGGGAGATTCGATATCAACGGAAAAAGCACCATTAGCTTTGGTTATCTCGGCATCCTTGACCGGCAGACAGAGCTCTTTTTGGGTAAAACCGGCAACCTCGCGGGCGATACCGATAACCGAGGTGCAGTCAGCCCGGTTGGGGGTGAGATCGACTTCTATTTGGACATCATTGAGTCCCATTGCCGTGATAAACTGCTCTCCGTGACTGAGTTCCTCGGGCAATTCCATAATGCCGTTGGCTTCTTCGCTGAGGCCAAGCTCTTTCTCGGAGCAGAGCATGCCGTTGGAGACGACTCCACGTACTTTTGATTTTTTGATTTTCAACCCGTCTGGTAGGACAGTACCAGGTAAGGCCACGGCCGTGATCAGACCATTACGGGCATTAGGTGCACCGCAGACAATCTCGTATTCGTCATCACCCACTGCGACCTTGCAGAGCTGAAGCTTATCGGCATTGGGGTAGGGGGCAGCTTCGAGTATTTGGGCTACTTTGACCTGGGCCAGCTCTTCATGCAAGGTGGTAACCGCCTCAACTTCGAGACCCAGCATGGTGAGCTTATCGGCAAGGTCTTCAGGAGAAAGTCCCGTAGTATCTACATAGTTGTTTAACCAGTCTATGGTGAACTTCATAGTATTCTCGTAACTTTGAAAAAGTAATTAAAACTGGGAGAGAAAACGAAGATCGTTTTCGTAGTACAAGCGTATATCGTCAATACCATATTTGAGCATTGCTATCCTTTCAATGCCTAAACCAAAGGCAAAGCCGCTATACACTTCCGGATCATACCCTACCATTTTAAAAACTTCGGGATCAATCATGCCGCAACCTAAAATTTCGAGCCAGCCGGTACGTTTACAGACCCGGCAGCCTTCACCTTTGCATATAACACAGGCGATATCAACCTCAGCACTCGGCTCAGTAAAGGGGAAGAAGCTTGGTCGAAAACGCAGGGGGAGATCATCCTCAAAGATTTTCTGAGTAAATACGGTAAGAACACCCTTAAGGTCAGCAAATGAAACCTTGGTATCGACCAGAAAGCCCTCTACCTGATGAAACATCGGAGTGTGAGTTATATCAGAGTCACAACG
>CAZWVC010000421.1:0-3720 GCA_964637245.1 uncultured Desulfocapsaceae bacterium | reverse complement strand
CGTGCCCGGAGCTAAACCGGTCATGCTGCCAGTAAAGGCACCGGTGGAACTAGCCCCGCCATTGTCGGTCTTGCTGTCCGCGATCGTGGGATTGGCCGTGGTACTCCAGCAAACGCCGTGAGCCGTGGGATTGGGCGCTCCCAGATCGGTGATATTACCGTTGCCCGTGGCTGTGGTGCCGGCCACGGCCGTGGCCATCTGGGTGGTCACCGTCGGTGCGACGCCGGCCATTTGGTTCCTCGGGTTGTTACTCGCCGCGTTGGTGTTATAATCCGCGGTTCGCTCACTCGCGAACACCCGATATGTTGTGGTCTGTGTAAGCCCGGTAACCGTGACGCTGGTTCCAGTGCTGTCATAGATGCAATACCAGCCGGATGAGCCGATTTGTGTGCCATTGCTAAAGACAGTATTAGCACTATAATTAACGCCATCCAAAGGGGTGGCCGAGCCGGTCGTGGTCGCCTTTATGAATACGGTTGTGAAATTTCCGTTGCCCCTTGTCCAGCTTATGGTCATCCGGTCGGATTGAATATTGGAAAATACGATCGAGTGGGCCTGGATGGAGGGTGGAGCTAAAAGATGCCTATACTCCAGAATTGCTTTTGGGGAAAAAGCAATTCTAGATTCTATCTCGCCAGTCTTTGCTTCCAGTTTCCAGTTTCCATTTAAAAAATGAGCCCCTGTTAAATCTCCTGACGCTGTAATATCTGCTTCCGTAAAGTCCGACAGAGCATTTATAAAAGCAAGACCTACAGCACCTTCCGAAATTCTGCATCCATAAAGAAAAATATCGCCATCTGGTGATATTGCATTCCCAATGACTCTCATCTGACTTTCATAAGTTGCTATATTACCTATGTTCAACTCCTGTCCAAAAAACATTACCCTACCTACATCACCATGGGAAAGGATATGCACTGCATTGATATTCGTTCTGTTAGCAAGGATTTCAGCAATTTGCATTATTTCTGGACTTTGCCTGTCGAGTAAGATAACCTCGACACCAGGAATGACGCCATCGATCAGCGCCTGATAATCAGGCACTAGGGAATCAATAAAAAGGACTTGTTTATTTCCGTTGGCACCCCCATCTTCGATATTGTATACCGCTCTGATCGACGCGTGTCTGTTCTCAGCGTGGATCGAGGCATAGATATCTGTCCCGAAGCCTCCGGCCAAATTGATGAGCATCGCCAAGACCAGATAAAAAACCGAAACTTGTGCGTGGATACGAATGCCATAAAAATTTTTCATGTTTTCCTCTCGGCAAAAAATGTCCTTTCCCCTTTTTCTCCGAATGTTGTCAACCCATTCACATTCCTACACCCACCAATAAAAGAGGGATTACGTTGCGATATCCTTGTTTGGAAAAACCAGTCCAGTCATCAGGATAAGCCATGGCTATTTATCTTTTGCCTCCTTTCCTGTGGCGGCGAAAACTATGCAAATTTTTTCACAATCACCTGTAATCAGTAATCAATTACCAGAAGCCTATCCTTTTCCAACCGTCCTTTCAAGTAATATTGGAAAATATGTAAAAATGGAAAAATAATGTTTTAGAGCTGTACCTAGATTTTTATTGCAGTAACTAGTGCGGAATAAATTACTGAGCGTTGATTCCAAACTGACTCGCCTATTGGAAGAGAGAAATCCAGCAGGGCGTTTCTTTGGCTCAGATTTTTTTTAGGAGTTAGTTAATAGGATTTCCCTAAAAAAGTAGATCTAATGAATGATAAATTATAGAGGTCAAGATCTGATTTTATATTACCTAAAAATGAGTATTAACCAATCCTGACATAAATGCTTAAAACTGGATATGGCGGTTTTGAACAAGATGACGCTCGTGTAAAATACTATTACACAAAGGCATGGCAAAGTAGAGATACTGACATTTTTTTCAAAGGAAAAATCGCTGATAAGTTACTCGCGCTCGAACGTTCTAAGGTTAAACAAGCAATGGAATCCCTCAGCAAATAAAAAAACATGGCATTTAACGATGTAATGCATTTTCAACAATGATTTAACATTCTTTCTATTAAAAAAACTCCTCACAAAGAGGAATGCTCTACGTTAATATTGCCACATCCAGGATGCAATTATACTAAACTAGCATCAAGTTTATTTTTCTACTGTGGATCTTTGATCCTTTGATTGCAACTTCTCTGGTAGAGAATCAGATTTGATGGAGCCTTGCACTCCATAATTGTCAGGTCGGGTCTCGATCTCTACAGATATATCGAAAGTATATACAACGAGAAGGGGATACTGAAAGGTATGAGTAAATGAATTATTTCACTGCTGACAGAATCATGCGAAGTGGTTGTTTTAGACACCAAAAGGAAGCTTTGAATCAAGTGGTTTGAACTCAAGTTTATCATCATCAATCTCACGTTGAATCGCCAAGAAGTGAGCGATCTTGTCATTTTTGTTGCGCACTGGAACTATCTTCCACTCCATGATGAATTCGGTTCCATCTTTACGGTAATTCATGGTCTTCCCATGAAAAATTTCTCCAACTTCAATCTTTTCCTTTAGGTCATCCAATACTTCCTGATCAGTGTTTTCACCTTGCAGCATAGCAGGAGATTTTCCCAGAAGATCTTTAATCTCATATCCAGTCATTTCACAAAAAGCATCATTGACATAAATGATGGGATATCCTGGTCCCGCCTCAGTAATCATCACACCGTCAAAGGACATATCCAGGGTAATCTGTAACATGTTTCTCATGATACTTTGGAAATTGTGATCGTTACTTAAAATCTCTGTGATATTAATTATAGGTATCATGACGAGACTCCAGATTCGTTTTTATTTCATGGAGTAGAAAACAAAAAACAATATTTAAATTTTTTCAATAATTGGAAAAACTGAGCGTGTTTACGGTATCAGCTCATATTGACAAGCTGAGGTTTTAACTCAATTGTAATGATGACTCCCAATATGATAACTATACTTCTTGTCTTTTCAATTTCTAAAAGCCCAATCTCCGGCAATAGACAAAGATAGATAGCGGCTAAGTATCAAACTTAAAAAGTTTAAGTATCACCACGGGTGAGTTTTTTCCAGGATGAGCCATTAAAACTCCAAAGCCCATTAGTCCCGAAATCCACTGTTAGATTATTTTTTCCCCAGACAACCATCCCTTCGGGATTCCAACGAGATAGCTGAATCCATGTTCCATCGTAATTCCAGAGACCATTAATACCAAAGTCTACAACCAGTGCTTTGTCTCCCCATGAGATCATATTCTGGGGTTGCCAGGGACCAGCCGTCCACCCCGATAGATCGGTTGTAGCATAAAGATTAGTCGGCAGGAAACACAACATTATGAGAAAGAGAATTGAAATGCAGGATTTTCTTAATTTCATAAGAGTTCCTCCTTGTCTGGATAAGTTGAGTTGTCTTTTCTGATGAGGCTTTGTTGAGATAATCGTCCAACCAGAGATCCTACTATATCGATAAATCAATTATATAGCATCTTCATTCAGAAGTCATTACAGCGAGAAACTCAATTAAAATTGGTGCCTGCGATTTTCATACTGGAAATACTAAAAACGAATTTCAGTATGTATCTGCAAGAATGGTTGCTGCTGCTTAAAAAGAATCTTTCTTCACCACTTGTTCTTATCTTGTAACTCATTAATTGAGTGTTATTTTACTCGACAAGTGGGACAATAGGCATCACAACAGTAAATATTATAATGCAGGAGCTTTATG
>CAZWVC010000420.1:0-3757 GCA_964637245.1 uncultured Desulfocapsaceae bacterium | reverse complement strand
ATTCGTCAGCAGCCTGGGGAAAAAGCGAGGTTGGGGTCATGCCTGGTATTGTATTTGTTTCCAATATAAAAATTTCACCAGCCTCCGAGATGATCATGTCGGTACGCGAATATCCACGAAGTTGGAGTGCCTTATGAGCAGTTACCCCATACTCCTGGGCTTTGGCGGTAAGCTCAGCATCAACCTCCGCCGGGCAGATTTCATTGGTTGCGCCAGGCTTATATTTCGCCGTATAGTCAAAGAAGGTGAATTCATCTCCGGGTATTATCTCAATAAGTGGTAAGGCAACGACGTCCTCATTCCCTAAGACACCTACGGTAATTTCTCTGCCGCTGATAAATCGTTCAACCATTGCCCGGTCACCGTTTTTCAAGGCTGTACAGATAGCTTCCAGCAACTCTTTCTTATCCTTCACAATAGTCATACCCAGACTCGAACCATCACACACTGGTTTTATAACCAACGGTAGACCGAGTGCTGAGACGAGCTCATCACTGGCGTAGTCATTTTCGTTTTTAACAATGCGCCAGGCTGCTACCGGAAGACCGTTAAGCCGGTAAAGTTCTTTTGCTAAATTTTTATCCATTGCCAAGGCACTACCTAAAACACCGGCCCCCTGATAGGGGATGTCAAGGAGATCTAAATACCCCTGAACAGTACCATCTTCTCCCCAGAGGCCATGCAGAAGAATAAATGCAAAATCGATGGTATTGGCATCGGCTGCAATTCTCTCTAGATCCGTTAACGGGTCATATCTGATAATCTCGAATTTATCAGGATCAAGAGCTTTCTCAACGCCGGCGGCACCCATTAGCGAAACTTCGCGTTCACCGGATCTTCCACCGGCAAGTAAAGCTACGTTTAACTTATTTCCCCCCATGACTTTCCTCCTCTAAATTGGACGAAGCATTAGCTGATGCGGCAATTAAACAATTTTAAGCTGTGGTTTTGGTATATACTTAATTCAAGTAATACATAAATAGAGATCAGCAAGAAAATCTCCCATTCCTTTATCTTTTCCAAAAAGAATTATATTAAGGGGAGCCTTTTGCAAAAGTAGGATTTTTTTTCAAAATCAAGGCATGAGGAGAAATATAACCACAGGTATATAGTTAATATTCCGAGGATTATATTTTTCATCATTACGCAGAGTTTGGGCTAAAATGCAGTTTTGCAAGTGGCTCAGGGGATTTAACCAGCTGTTGTCTAACGCTATCAGAGAGACAGGAAATCGTCAAATCCTATTGCACAAACAGCTCATTAAACCGGCTAGGACATCAACGAATAAAACCTCAGCAAGAACCCAACAAGGCTATTTACTTGAAGATTGCCTAACTTCTCATTAAAAGCTGATTATCTTTTTAGTAGCAGGAAAATCGGTAAATGGTGTTTTGAATAAATTTCGAGACCAGCATCTAGAAAATTATTGACACAAACCGAATACTTTTTTATAAGTTACAGGTTATCGTGGCGAAACAGGGACAACCTATATATTCCCTTTTCAATATATTCCATAGAAAACCCGCTAAACGGAGCAAACAATGATAGAAGTTGAAGTTCGTGGAGACCTCGAGTACGCCATAAGACAGCTAAAGAAGAAACTGCAAATCGATGGCATTAAAAGAGAGCTGAAGCGTCGCGAATATTATGAAAAACCTAGTGTAAAGAAGCGTCGCAAACAAGCTGAAGCTCGCAGGAAACTCCGCAAATTTAACAGAATGAAAAAGAATTTTTAATTGAAAGAAGATCAATGCTTCAACCCGCGGAGCATTGATTTTCCACTTTTAGCTGACACCACCTATTCCACTGTCCAAAAAACACGAAAAATCAGGAATACCTCAGAGCCATCGTGATGCATGCGATGCTTTCCACCGTTATCTCTTAACGGAAAGACGTGTCTCCAACAATACTATTAAAGCGTACACTGCTGATATTTCGTATTTTCTTGCATTTCTTTTCCAGAAAAAACTGACTAGTTTTCAAGACGTTACAATTGAGACAATTCATCTCTTTCTGGAAGATGCCAGAAAAAAGCGGATTTCACACCGCTCAAATGCCAGAAGAATCTCTGCATTAAAAAGTTTTTTCAGTTATCTAAAGCAAGACGGTCAAGTTGATTCTAACCCATTTTTCTCTATCGACCTTCCCAAAAGTGGGCGCACCCTACCAAAGGCATTAACGACGGTGGAGGTTGATCGGCTTTTGGCTGAACCAGCTGTAATCAAGCCCATCTCCCTGCGCAACCAGGCGATGCTTTATCTACTCTACTCCACGGGTCTGCGGGTAAGCGAACTCATCCAATTAAGCCTCGCTGCCTGCAATATTAACAGTGGGTTTGTCCGGGTTTTGGGAAAAGGGGACAAGGAGAGGCTGGTACCCTTTGGAGAAGTTGCCAAAGAACAGCTGGAACGCTACTTGAAAAATTCCAGACCCTATATTTTAAAGGGGAAAAGATGTAATTATCTTTTTGTAACTAATCGAGGAAGTGCAATGAGCCGGATTCGCTTCTGGCAAATAATCAAACAAGCTGCAATTGCCGCAGGCATCTCAAAAACCATCTCCCCTCACATGCTGCGCCACTCCTTCGCCACCCACCTTCTCGCTCATGGTGCTGATCTTCGTGCTGTCCAGCTCATGCTTGGCCATGCAGACATCACCACCACCCAAATCTACACCCACATTGACCAGGATCGACTCAAGAATATCCATAAGAAATTCCACCCTCGAGGTTGACTCACTCCCTTTTTAAAGCCGAGTGACTTAACCCGGAATCCCACTACCAAGCACCAGGGGGGGGGTGTAAGCTATAGCTGCGGGGAATTTGACTGATCAATAAGCCTCTAAACATAAAGTATCCAACTGAAATAACAAGACTATCTAGAAAGATGGATGGATGATCCCTGCATCCTCCTCACCTGACACATCTCCCCTATCAACGCTTACAGTAAACCAGAAGGCAATCAAGAGAGCCCAAACAACACTCTACCCAATACCAAGCCAAAACCGCCTAAAACTGGCGATGCAGAACTGATTTTCAAGATCTTTAAGAATGAAATATCTTCAACTTATTGATTAACCACCTGCATGAGTTACTATTTTCCTTAGGATGGTTGTTTGAAGATGAGAAACCCCGAACGTTCAAAAATTACAACAGGAGGCTGCTCATGAAATTCCAAAAAATACTCCTACCCTTTGACGGCTCTAACCACTCACTCAACGCTGCCAAATATGCACTTGATCTGGCTAAAATATACAGTGCGCATGTCACCATCGTCAATTGTTATGAATGGAGTCTAAATTTTCCTGAAGTACCTGAGACACTGATTGAAGAACTCAAAACAAGCAAAATGAAAGAGGCTGAAGGCGTATTAAAAAAAGCAACCGAGATTTTCGAGAATCAGATGGTCGAATATACATTAGATACCATTGCCGGACATCCGGGTGACGAATTGACCAAGCTGTCAAGATCTAAGGAATATGATCTGATTATCATGGGCTCGCACGGCCACTCCGATATCGCGGGACTCTTCCTTGGTAGCGTTACCCATAAAGTGCTCAATACTATTTATTGCCCGGTGTTGATTGTGCCGTAAAAAAAACAAAGCCACTACAAAACATTCAAAATGTAGTTTGCATTAAGGAAGCAAAATACATGCCCCTTCAACGCGATTGACTCGTCAGAAACAAGAATCATTCTCTTCACGAAGCTGTATGGTGAAATACACTGTCAATTATTTTGCGTGATCATTCGCCAATC
>CAZWVC010000419.1:0-3779 GCA_964637245.1 uncultured Desulfocapsaceae bacterium | reverse complement strand
TAACATATTATTGTCGTTTTTTCTCGTCTAATCAGGAGGATAATGTATTATTCAGAATCGACTATTTACCTGTACGGAACCCAGCGGGAGATGGAAGAGAGTGAACGCATCAGCACTTCTGTGGGAATTGTCTAAGATAGAATCTGCCTCCAGACTAAATATGTATGAGCAAGTAAAGCCGGTTGGTATTCATAGCTTTGCGTGCCCTTACACTAGCTGGGTTTTTCGTAATTTTTTTCTTCAACCATTTTTTTGTAGATTTGCGGATAGAGTTCTTTGGCACATCCCGGACAGAGACCGTGACTGAATTGAGCCTTGGTGTGTTCGGCAATATATTCCTCAATTTCATTCCAATACCCCTTATCGTCCCTGATATTTTTACAATTGGCACAGATCGGGATGAGGCCTTGCAGGGTTTTTATTTCCGCAAGTGCTATTTTTAGCTCACTAATCAGCTCTTCCCGTTCCTTGGCAGAAGTTTCAACAAGTCGATGGAGAGCTTGTAAATCCTGATTTTGTTTTGTTTGATATTCATTAAAATTATAGGGTTCTGGTTGTTCTTGTTGCATTTCCCTGGAAGATTCATCCTGTTCGGTAAGCGCTACAACAGTCATTGTCTGGCTGAGAAACATATTCTCTCCATGACTATTGAAGTATTCACCATAGCTAAAAAAACCTGAAGAAGGAGCTAAATTGGCCAGTGGAGCCAGTTCAATAGCGGAATCCTGGCCTAAAACCCATTTACGGGAGAGGCAAGAATAGATAAATATCGCCTGGTATTCATTTCCTCTGAATTCATCATATAGCTTGCGGGCAGAGTCAACCACCAGATCGGTATGACAGAAGGCAAACTGAACCTTCTCTCCGGGATAAAATGGGGCCATAAAATCAAGGGAGCCATCATCAAGTACGCGATTGGCGTGTCGGGCTAAAAGTACACCATTACGTTCAACAACCAGAGGAAATTCTGCCGCAGAGTGGGGAAGTCTATCGCCAACACTATCGCCTAGATAATGGGTATACACTTCTTTTGCTGGGCGATTGTCTATGGTTTTTATTTGTGTGTCAGTTGCCTCAGTTATAGACATTTTTTTGCCTAATGGTACCCAGCTCAGATTGTATCTGTTATCGATGATTAATTTATCTCCGCTTAACGATGCGCAGGCAACTCCACAGTCGGTCAGACCTTTTTCAGTAAAAACAAAAGTCTGTTGGGCTAAACCATTATCTCCTGCTTGGCCACCGACAACTACTGCCTCTGGACAACCCTGCTGAAATCCTTTGAGTAAGGGTTCTCCGTTAATTGCACCACCGTCCTTTATTCCGCAACCAAAAAGGACAGCAAGCTTAATCTCCGAAGTACGTATTGTCTCCGCAAGTTGCAAACCACCAGTGTATAAATCTTCATTCTGTTCGAGTAAAGCAGTACATACTTGGGTGTGGTCAAATTGGGTAACATTTATTACTGTAGTATTCTCAAGAGATTCTCCATCACATATTTCCCCGGCGGTGCTGGTTCCCACAATTGCAGCACCAGCAAAAACGGTATGTAATTCTTCTATCAGTTTGGTGATATATGGCTTATCCGGCAGACCACAAAAAACCTGGAGAAGGAGCTTTCCTGATTCAATTTTCGGTAGGCGTTTTCGTGCTTTTTGCAAATCATCCTTTGAACTATATTGTATATTAAAGCTCAACATGGTTGGAGCCTCCTGAATTTAGTTAGCTGGATATGGAAATCTATAAATTCTGGTACACTGTTCAAGTTGGAATAAAAAGCTAGCATAAAATATTAGCAACAATGGGTTATAACTAATAATGAAAACTAAGGCAAGTAAGTGTTGGGGAAGTGAGGAAATACTACACAATCAATAGAAGTTTGCTGATTAAGACCGAAGTTTAGTGCATAGTCGTGGTTTTGCACGTTGCTAGACCATACCCCAGGATATTTATTGTGAAAACTCATTTGCAAAGAGTATATTACAAATGATTAGTAAATAAAATTAAGATGTTAAATGCTAGGAGCCGAGTGTGTTTTTGCCCATAGGTGACAGCCCTAATCCAGAACGTTTCACTCCCTTTGTTACATGGGGGTTAATCGCTTTGAATGTTGCAGTCTATCTGTTGATATGTCTTCCTTTAAGCAGCAAAGCGCCGGAAACTACTAACCCCCTGCTCCGAGAGTATGTGAACATGCTCCTCGCACAAGGGATTTCACCAGAATATGTTCGTGCGATCTTAGCACAAACCAGTTTAAATGATTTGCTCCTGTTCAAATATGGATATAAACCAGCCAGTCCCGATTCCATCAGCCTTTTTTCTTCCTTGTTCCTCCATAGTGGATTCATGCATCTAGCCGGCAATATGCTGTTTCTTTATATTTATGGAGATAATGTCGAGCATCAATTGGGAAGAATACGTTTTCTGATGATGTATCTGGCAACCGGTGTAATTGCCACTTTGAGCTTTGCATTACTTGCCGGAAACTCCTTGACACCGCTGGTCGGTGCATCGGGTGCAATATCCGGCGTACTCGGTTTCTATTTCTATATGTTTCCGAAAAATAAGGTGAAGGTATTTATCATGCTTTTACCAATATTCATAAATGTTATTAAGATTCCAGCCAGAATTGTTTTGGGAATTTACGTTCTTATCGATAACCTATTACCCATAGTGATACAAGCTGGTGGAAACGTTGCCTATGGAGCTCACCTGGGTGGTTTTTTTGGTGGTCTAGGCATTGCTGTAGCTGGTGAATATCTTGGATGGAGATCGCCATTTCGCAAGGATAAAATCAGCCCCTTTAGTTTTTCCAAGAGAGGCTCAACAATGCCAGACACCTCAGGTACAACGATACTTTCCCGGGTTCGCGAAGCTTATAGTGCTGGTGATATAGAAAGGTTGGCAGAGACTTTAAAACAGGCAACAGCTAGCGATTTTTCAGCCATGACAGTTGAAGAGATGATTGATATGGCTAAATTGATTGAAAACCATGGTTTTCCTGTCCCGGCGAATAAGCTTTTAAAGCTTGCTATTTCCACCCATAAAAACTCTCCAAGGTTAGCTGAGGTCTACTACGAACTGGGAAGAATCCGTTTTCAGCAGGGGTTTCCCACGGCAGCCTATCAACATCTTCTCACAGCATTAGAGCATTACCCTTCTGAGATCTCCGAGGCTAAGATAAGGGAACTACTGCAGAAGATTAAAATCTAAAGTCTGATTGCTCCCAAACTTCAGTCATACACGTATATATAATATACAGGAGACTGATAATCTATTTCAATCACCTTACTCTGATTGCAAAAAATTTATAGCAGCAGCAGCATGACTTGCAGTTTTCTTTATTTGCTTTGTGGCTACTCCTGCTTTTGAGGCTGCGGCAAGGCCGTCGCTGAGTGTTACAGCGAGCTCAGCAATATCAGCTGCTGTAACTGGATCGGTGTTCGCTTGCGATATTATAGATGTGATAGCGAACCGTGTGTTTTCACGTTGTTTGCGTGCAAGATCTGATAACTCCGGTTTCAAAGAAGTACACTCTGCTGTAGTATTGACGCGTAAACATCCAGATGGCAAGGATTTGTTGGTGAGAATAGAGGCTACCTCAGAGAAATAATTAATGATAGCTTGTTGTGGATTCTCTGCAGACTCAAGTGCATTCATTACACGATATCTAAACTTCATTGCATAGTATGCTAACGCCTTTTTGTAGAGCTGGTCTTTATCACCAAATGCAGCATACAAACTCGGTTTTGACAATCCGGTTTGCTGACAAATATCGT
>CAZWVC010000418.1:0-3780 GCA_964637245.1 uncultured Desulfocapsaceae bacterium | reverse complement strand
ATTTGGATAGTCCTGACCATCGGATAGCCAGCCGGTGCCACCACCACCGCCATCTACACCTCCTCTTTGACCACCTTGGCCATCATTAACGTTTTGATCGCATAACGTTGGCAAGGTCGAGCTGTAGTCGTCTGTGCGAGCTGAGCAGCCATTAGTTGTGGTTTCTTCACCACCGCCACCGCCACCTCCGGCAGCTATCAATAAATCATCCCCTCCCACAGCTCCTCTATACACGAAGGAGCCACCGCCACCGCCTCCGCCAACTCCATCGACACCTATATCACCATCTTCCCCAGCCCCGCCAACTACTATATATAAGATTTCCCCTGGGATTACACTAAACTCTCCGGTGATATTGGCTCCTGTTCCACCAGTGAAAGCACCCTCATTACCACTGCCACCTTGAGCCCCACTGGCTTCAATTTTAATAAGCTCTACATCATCTGGAACCGTCCAGCTCTGCAAAGAACCAGTATAGCCAAAAACTATATTGGCAGAACAAATATCCTGTCCTACAGGTTCTGTGTAGTTCACAACTTCCCCGTTACAAGCACCATTAACAACTATGTCTGCGGGACAATTGATTGTTGGGCACGATGCAGGTGCAGCATAGGCTGTTCCCAGTGCTCCCACCAAAAAAAGCATTAAGACAACAAGATAGCGGAACAATCCATTCTTCTTACTATTGTGTTGCTTCGGGTTTTTCTTTACAACTGATATAACTGAGGAACTTCTGAAACTACAGTGAGGGATTTTCATAGCATGAATCAGCAATTATAATATTTCTCTTATTAAGCGGGTAAAAATTCATCTTTATTCAACCTCGCCTAACCTCTCAAGTGGTCATCTCTTCTTTGATTCAACTAGAGTAATGTATCATCTTTCTTTATCATTTACCAGAATATTTTAGAAAATCCATGACATGCAACGGTTTTAACAAAGAGTGGTTAAAATCCAGGAATAAAACAATTTCAGTAATGCCCCTAGCATAGACAATGAGTGTAAAAACTGTTAGGCGCGTTAAATCCTGCTCATCCTCTTTTTTTCAGACTTTTGGCTTTACTGCATTTTAAGATTCAAAAGAGAAGAAAAAAGGAGTTACGACAATGCTGTTCAGTTTGACATCAGCAGATATTCACTTTAATTGACAATAAGATCTGCTCTTCTATTCTTTGCCCAGGCTTCTTCATTACTACCGGGGAAAAGAGGCCGTTGGGAACCAAAGCTGATTGTGGTCATCCGTTCTTTTTTCACTCCCATGTTGATAAGATATTTTTTTACGCTTTGGGCCCGTAATTCGCCCAATGCAAGATTATAGTCTGCAGTACCCCTCTCATCGCAATTACCTTCTATCATCAAGTCCTTAGCACTATTTTGTAAGAGATAAGTACTGTTCTCATTTAGATCATCAAGTTGATCGACATTAATGGCACTACTGTCAAAGGCAAAATATACTGGATGAAGAGGCGGGGTGGATCTTCCATAAACCTCCCTGAATTTCATAGAACTAGTATCCTCTTCCAACGGATTAACCCCTGTTTGGTCAAGAGATTCCAGTGCGCCAGCGGCGAAAGAGTCATCACCACTTTCCGGCTCGGAAGGAGAACCTTCAATACTGTAGCCTTCGGGTTTCAATGAACCGGAAATGTTTTCGTATTCAACAGTTTCCTTGCCGCAACCTCCAACAATCAAGAAAACCGGAAATAACAGAATCATCAACGAAAGTGTCATCCGCATTTTTAGCACCAATTATTTATGGAGAGTCCTTAATGAGCCGCGGAGCCCATAGAACCATACCATTTACTTCTATCTCGTTTTCAAGTTCATCGGCCGGCCATTCCTTGACCTGCTCAAGATATCCTTGCCGCATCGCCCGTATGGCAATGGTGTCTGTATCCTCCAGTCTATCGCTTGAAATTGTTTCAATTACATTCAATGGCGTCACCCCAAGGTATATCCAAGAGGAATTGTCCATTCTGTAAACAATATGGGCCCCTTCAGGTTCGGTGTGTACCTTAAAATTAATTGCTGCCAATTTGGATGAGCATCCCGCGAGAAGACAAACAGCGAGCAGAATGAAGAGTATTGAAATCCGGTAGAGTAGGCGTTTAAACATATCATTCCTCATTAATCTGAAGCTTCTTTATCTAGGTCTACATGTAAGTCTATTGCGTTATCTTTCGCCAGGGATGCCGATTCGTGTCGACGGTTTATCCAAAATGAAGTTATCCGATCTGCATGCCCCTTTTTTCTGAGTTGAATAGTAATAAATTCAGCTGTCCCACTACTTCCACTAAATGATACCTCCACCGGTGTAGTGCCCAAGCTACTGTCATCTTTCAGGTTAATGACCTCTGCTCCAGCGGGAGAAGTGGTAATCTTTACCGCACCATATTGCGTTGAAGCAGCACAACCGGAAAAAAACAGAATTGTAGCCAACAAAGCAGCATGGAATACTCGAGAATATGTATTAGTTAAATTCGCCATAGCGCCTTAGACTCCTATGAGTTACAAGATGTTAAGAGTATAAGATGAAATTTAATCTTAGCAACCAGCCATTTACATATTTGTATTGCTCTCAGCCAGGAGTGAAAAATGGAATTGGTGAAGGGCAGATCATATGCATTTCCGGAAGATCCTTGGTGCTGCAGTATCCTTTGGAGATATATCCCCTGTCGTATCCCTTTTGAGTAAGAATCTGGATGTGGGTGTGATGAAACCAGTTACCGTTCTCGTGAAAATCTCCAATTTCAGCAAAAGGACTACCGGCTTTAAAAACCTCTCCAGTTAGCGGCAGGGTTTTCCGGCGTAAGTGACCATAGAAGCTATAAAATGTTTCATGGTATAAACTTTCATGTTTAAGCAGGACATAGCCGCCATAATTGCCATCGCCTTCTTCATAACCGCTTTTCTGCACCACTGCATCAAGTGGAGCGTGTAATTGTTCGTTCAATGGTACTATCACATCCAGCCCAAGATGAATAAAACGTTCTTCTTCAACCATCTGGGGATATCCCGCAAGTATTGTGTCACGTCTTTCGAGATAGGCACCTACCCCCCAGGAAAAATTATCTTCCATTCTCTGCTCCAGGATCTTTTGAAAAAATCTCTGGTCCTGCAGGACATCTTCCTGGAGAAACGAGCTTCCCGGAGAAAGGTCGAGAACATAAGGTGCTCCACGCAGGTTTTTAAAAACAGGTTGAAGAGTTATTCTCGCGTCATACAGACAATAAGGATAGAGCATTGGTTTTCTTCCTCTATATAGAGTCTCTAATTTAATGGACAGCCAACACTTACCATTTCTGTGTCGAAATTGTCACAAATTATATGTCTTTGGTAATTTGAGAAATATATTTAAACCCTGGATTGTATCTCTCCTAACCTAAATAGTAAGTTTGCGCAGTTTGCAGAAATACTTATATTGACATTACCGATCACATTAATATTGCTATTTATCCAATGGTATATTGGTTTCGTTTTCCCATGCCACAACCCTTTTGAAAATGAACCAACATTTGTGCTTTATAGCAGGAAATCCAACCATACCTGGTCAAAAGGAGATTGAATGATGTCTGCGAACCCAACGCACCCAGTCCTTTCTTCACTCGCATCCCAGAATCCTAAAAAGAACAAGGTCGTATCTGCCGAAGAGGCAATCAGGGTAATCCGTAATGGGGATACGGTTGCCACAGGCGGATTCGTCGGTATTGGTTTTCCTGAGCAAATTGCAATAGCGCTTAAAGAGTATTATTTCGCCCAAGGCGGTCCCAAAGATCTCAC
>CAZWVC010000417.1:0-3784 GCA_964637245.1 uncultured Desulfocapsaceae bacterium | reverse complement strand
TCACGCAGTCGTCCTTCTTTCTCCTCAATCTCAAGGCGTGCCTCTTCCAGCTCTTCCATTATCTGATGATGCATCTGGAAAGCAAAGCCCTTCAGTGACTCAAGCCGCTGTCGATTGGCTTCGGATCTTGCGAGCCTGCGTTTGAGAAATGCAGGTTCGTTAAGTTCCGGCTCATCTTTGACTGTAGACTCGGTAGATCGGTTTCCAACCTCTGGCTGGAGTTCACCAGAGAGTGGACCTAACAACAGGGTAATTAGTGTAGCACCCTGCACGATGCTTTCACCTCCTGGAGTAAGAGGTGAGATTTCGCCAAAACTGAAAAAGCCGGTGATGGGCAATCCTGGCTGAAAGGACTGTTTGAGCGCCTCCAATTCCTTATCAACTGAGGTACCGAGAATTGTTTTCCTGAATCCGCAAGAAAAATTCAAAGCCAAGGCTGGTTCCCATGATGACTTTGCTTCACTCAAAGCCTTGGCCGTTTGAAGGGTATCGACAATGAGATCCTCTCTAACTGCTTCGGTGAGTTGGATCTCAGAACCTTCAATGACAGGCCCGGTAAAAGTAATGCTACCGTCCTCGTTATATGTTGCTGGCGAGACTATATAATACTCAGACCGTATTTTTGATAGACAGCCAGGACAAACTCCCTGGCCTCTTCCTCGTGATACCCCAGGTAGTGACGATAGTAATCGACTGCACTCAAGTCCTCTATACTGTATACGGTTCGATCATCAGAGCTTGTTGCAACGGCTCTTTTGCCAATAGGCTTCCAGCTGTTTGCTATACTGAAACGAGACTCAACTGGGCCGGTAATGAGCAGGATAGGGAGCCCCTCGGTAAAAACTTCACGCCCGCAGAACTGTAATATATCAGAAGGCTCACTCAGCAGCATTCCGGCAAACCCGCCAAATACTGAGCAATCAGGCCCGAGCCTGGTATCCAGTCTCTCCAGGACAGGTTCGAAAGGGACGCTATACCCCTGAGGAAATGTCAGGCAGAGTGTTGGACTACCCTGGAGGGATGTAGTAGCCGAACTAATAGCCTGATCCACCGCCGCCTGCCAATTATTCGACAAATTTTTTCCGACACCCACTGAAAAAACGAGGGTATCTGATGCAAACAGTATGAGGGTGACAGCATCTTCGCTGACACCATGAAGCGAGGAGAAGTTGCCTGATGTCGAACACCCTACCAGCCCAATTTCTGGTAAGGTATCATTGATAATATCGAGCATCAGAACATGGTCGAAATGAGGCCCGGCAAAAACTATTCCTGCTTGTGGCCTGCTTCCTTGCAATTGTTGCTTACAATCATCTATGGCTCGCTCAACGACGCTCTTGGTATCTGCGCCTTCACTCTGGCCTAGTCCAACTGCTAACATGTCTTCGACTTTTTTTATTTGAAGATATATGATTGCTTAGGTCAGCTATCAGTATTCATAACAAGCTATCCTTTTCCGAAAGTCCTTTCAAACACTACTCAGTTATTCAAGGTGTTACATAAAAGATGTGAAAAAAAGGCGCCTCCTCGCAACTCTTACCTCTAATATTGGACAGATGTAATCACTGGCAGATTGGCCTGCATTATTTTTTTAGGAAAATCAGTAACCAGCTCACCATGTCCCATCAAGTTATCATCAGTAAATAGGGTATTCATTATACATCCTTGACCACTACAATCATGTGGCATAGCTTGTCACTTTAAGGTTGCTTGACCATGATTATAGTAGGAAGTTGCTTTTCACCGATATATAAACTATTGCCATTTCCTTTGACTGGAAATCATTCTTGGGTGGGCTAACACGATACGATTCACTTTAGGAACATGAAAAAGCAGAAGAATCATATCTCTGAAAACAATACAACACTTCCTCGTTCCCAGGAACTTCAACTGGCTGAACTCATTATCGAGAATAGTCCTGCCATACTTTTTCGTCGACTGGCCGCAGACGACCCGAAACTTCGCAAAATGGTGTATGTCTCTCCAAATATCTCCCGCATTGGTTATAAGGCCGAAGATTTTTTGCACAACCGTATCATGTTTCGCGATATCCTCTACTCTGAAGATAAGGAAAGAGTATTAAACGAAATCGCTGGATTTGTTGAAAAAGGAATAGAGAATTACACACAGTTTTATCGTATTGTTACCAGTGATGGAAAGATACGCTGGGTTGAAGATAGGACCTCAATTGTTGAAGATGAAATAACTGGATTACGCTATCATCAGGGGATTGTTATAGATATTCATAAACGTAAGGTGGCTGAGGAGAAACTGAGAAAGAGCGAGGAAAAATATCGGAGAATAGTTGAAACTGCAGGGGAGGGGTTTCTACTGATGGACAAGGAGTTGAGGATAGTTGATTTAAACTCAGCATTCACCAGGATGGTAGGCAGTAAACGTTCTGCGCTTATTGGTCAACAACCTTTCTCTAAAGACTCCGCAGAATTCAATCAGTTTTGGACAGATGGTCATGAGGAATCAGATAAGGAGTATCGCGAGTTTGAATGTGAAATACAATCTGCTGAAAAGCACAAAGTGCCCGTATTGATTCATGCTAACGCCCTTCGTTCCGATTCTGGAGAGCTTATTGGGAATGTGGCTTTTGTTACTGATATGACAGCACAGAAAAAAGCTCTTTCTCTTGCCGGAGAGGTTCAACGCAGCCAGCTGCCAGAAAAAGATCCAGTTATTCACGGCCTGGATATTGCTGGTAGGAATATTCCTTGTGATGAAGTTGGAGGTGATTACTTTGACTATCTCTGGGATGATAATGCTGATAAGAGTCCATTTACATTGGTCGTTGGGGATATTACAGGCCATGGGGTAGATTCAGCTCTGCTGATGTCGAGTGCACGTGCATTTCTTCGTATGAGAGCTTCACAACCGGGGAGTATCACCGATATCGTTACTGACATGAACAAACATTTGACAGAAGATGTGCACTCAACAGGTAGATTTATGACTTTTTTCTGTCTCAGCATCGATGAAACCAGGAAATCTTTGGAGTGGATTAGGGCTGGCCATGACCCCGCAAGTGTGTATGACCCTGATCTCGATTATTTTGAAGAGCTCAAGGGGCCTGGACTGGCATTGGGGGTGGACCAGGACTACATTTTTCAGAAGCAATATAAAGATAACTTGCAATCAAACCAGGTGATTGTGGTAGGAACCGATGGAATATGGGAGGGAAGAAGTAGAAGTGGTGAGATGTTTGGCAAGGAACGGTTCAATACAATAATCCGGCGCAATGCATCTAAAACTGCCTCAGAAATCCTTGGTGCCATCTTTCAGGAACACGCTAGATTTACCAGTGGAGTCAAAACTGAAGATGATCTTACACTTGTAGTCGTAAAAATTCTGTAATACCTCACCACATATTCAAAGTGTTGCCGGTTATTAAACAAAACCTACAAATCCAGCTGAAATTGAACGTGCTATAATTGTAACATTAGCTAGGTTTGAAGATTTGAAGGAATTGCGTCGCCTTAATAAAAATCTACAACAAGCTTTGCATGAAATAAAAACCTTAATAGGCATTTTGCCTATCTGTAGTCACTGTAACGAAATCAGAGATCAGAAAGGCAACTGGGTTCACTTAGAACAACACATAGAAGAACATTCAGAAGCTGAATGTTCCCACAGTATATGTGACAATTGCTTAGACAATTATTACCCGGAAGAGGATTGAATTGGCATCAGTTGTTTACTGCTAGGATACTATAGAATTGAGTCATACCGGGCAGCATTAGGTTAGTCTTGCCAATCATAAATGATTGAGAAACTC
>CAZWVC010000416.1:0-3800 GCA_964637245.1 uncultured Desulfocapsaceae bacterium | reverse complement strand
CCTTGTCCATACTGCTGAGACAAAAGATGGAAAGTTCATTTTGAACGATGAAGAATTCATCCTGAACATGCAGCAACAATAATATGGTAGAAGGAGATATATCTGCAAATCAGCTGGATGACATTAGCTGCTCTCATTTAATTGGGCACAGTCGATACACATCAGCATGCTGGGGTCAAATTCCAATCGCTTGGTAGAAATCTCCTCTTCGCATAGGATGCAAAATCCAAACTCACCCGAATCTATGCGGTCCAATGCCGTTTTAATCCGCTGCAACTCCATAGCTGCCCGACGTGCAGCAGCCTGGCTCATTGCCTGCTGCTGCATGGCATCCATTCGAGAAAGACGCCCCACTCGAGACTGATCCAGTTCTTTCGGAGCTCTTTCCCCGCGTTGATTTTCTTGCTCAGCAATCAGTTCTGTCTGTCGATGTAATAGCTTTTTCCTGAAGAAACCACAATCTAGATCATCACGCATAATTATATCTATTGGTTTACCGTTTTTGTCTGCTGTGAAAAAAAACTTGCTTCTCCGCCTCATCCTGAAAGTTTCTCAATGTACAGGAAAACAGACAATCTGACTATATAGATTATACTGGAAGATTATGGTGATAACTTAAGTTTAAGCTCTTCTTCGAGCTCATGAACGATAGGATGTTTGCCTAAACCTGAGGACATGCGATGTTTTGGCAGAAAGGTTATTCTTTTGCCAAAGATAGATTTCTCTTTGAGTATGACCCAAACCAATCTCGGGCTGAGAAATGTTGAACCATCAACTGTTGATATATGGTTGAGGGGAATTTTATCAGCCTTGATGAAATTTGAAACCAGCAGAAAGTCTCCATCAATGACAACCTTTTTTATACTCCCTGTAGTGAAAAATATAAAAACTGAAATACCTAGCCATAAGCCAGTATATTGCATCCACCGTGTATCAAAACCATCTGAAAAAAAGATCACATCACGTACTCCATAGCCAAATCCACCAAACCATAGGACGAGAAAGACAAACTTATAAAAAAAAGAAAGCGGTGATGAAAGCTCTCTCATGGGAAACTCCTGGCAAATTTCTTAAGGAAAAGTCTGCATAGTTCCGCTTTGCGTGGCATCGGAGAAGAAGACGCGAAACTATGCAGACAAGGGGCTTTACATTTATCTAACTCATTATGAGATACACCCATTGCCATTGCCAATTCATAACAAGTTGTCATTATGTTCCTAAACACTATCTAGGTATTTAAATTAACACCACAACCCAGTCTAGATTGTTTTTGCTGCTTTGAGTGAATCTGCAAGTATCTCCACTACAAATCGAACTTTTTCGTTGCTCTTGTGTTGTTGCAGATTATCAGAAATGTGCATTACACAGGTTGGACAGCCTGTAGCTACCATTTCAACTTCAGCATCTTGTATGTCCTTGATCTTATGGTTGTTGATCTTTATGGATGTATCATAATGGGTAATACAGTAGCTGCCTGCAGAACCACAACAGGTATCTGCATTTTTCATTTCTTTGAATTCGATACCTGGAATGAGTTTTAGAATATTGCGTGGCTGCTCCTTAACCCCCTGGCCACGAACCATATGACAGGGGTCATGATAAGATACTTTGTAGGGAACTTGCCCAAGCTGGTCAGGCTTTATCTCAATATTCTTTTCAATGAATTCATTGATATCAAATACTTTATTGGTAAATTCCTGCAGTTCGGGACTGTCATCGATAAATACCTTGATCTCCTTTTTCAGCGACATACCACAGGATGAGCAGGCAACAACTATTGCATCCAAATCATATTGTCTGAAAAGTTCAAAGTTATGCTCCATCAGTCGTTTGGCTCCCTCATAATCACCGTTGGCCAAAACCGGGGTGCCATTGCATTTCTGTTTTTTCGGAATGACAACCTCATAGCCAAAGCCAGTAAGGATATCTACCACTGACTTTGTCACATTGGTATAGATAAGGTTCCCCGCACAACCGGTAAAATACCCTACTCGCATTTTACGTACACCATTTATCGCCGGGATAACTTCAGGAAGTTGTGATTGTGCACTGCGAATGGCAAGCTGAGGGAAATTCCTTCGCTTGGAAAAACCAAACAAGGGAAAGAGATGCCGTACCGGGTTCTTTGGACCTATCCCAAAAAGCATCTTTTGGGCGATTCCCACAATTGCACACCCTAAAGTGATGGGCCATTTTCTCCAAAGCAATTGACGGAAAATCAAAGCCTTAAAAAAATGCAGTCCTTTCTGGGTGGTGATATACCAGCGCAGGCGCAAAACAACGTGTTCCGGACTCACACCTGCAGGGCAATTAGCTGAACATGTTTTACAGTTAAGGCATTCATTTACTGCTTCTTCAACTCTCTCTGTGATTTCCAATTCACCGGATACAAGTTTTTCGGCGAGTTTGTTTTTACCACGGGCAACATAAAGCTCATTACCCATTTCCCTGAAAACCGGACAAACACTGCGACACTTGCCGCACTGCATACACTTTTGGAATTCCTTTGCCGCTTCAAGGAGATGAACCTCAGCTTCCTTGGTGGCAGAAATATTCATATTCATTACGCTTATTACCTCTTTTATGCGGAAACCTTACCGGGCATATCAAACATCTTGCCAGGATTGAGAAGATTTTTAGGGTCAAGGGTCTTTTTAATATCCTGGAGCAAAGTTATTCCCGCAGCACCTATTTGATCCATCAGGTATGGTTTTTTCTCAAGTCCAATGCCGTGCTCTCCAGAAATGGTACCTTCCAAATCAATGGCTAATTGAAAAAGCTCTTTGACTGCTTTATCAGTTCTTTCCATTTCTTCTTTATCACTCATATCAAGGAGGAAAGTAGGATGCAGATTACCATCACCCGCGTGCCCAAAAATACCAACTTTTACTTTATAACGGGTAGCGATGTCAGTAATTCCTCGAACCATATCTGGGAGTTTGCTGCGCATCACGGTGGCATCTTCCAAAATCAGATTTGGTTTCACACTAGCTAAGGCATTAAGGGCAACCCGTCTGCCGGCAAAGAGCTTGTCGCGTTCTTCTGTGTTCTGAGCAATTGCAAATTCTGTGGCATTATTCGCTTTTACAACTTCTTCAACTTTAGCTATTTCTGCTTTTGCTGAATTTGCTTCACCATCGGTTTCAATCAGGAGTACTGCCTGTGCTTCTCGTGGTAACCCGCAATCCTGAAAATTCTGGATAGCATTGATGGTCTCATTATCCATAAACTCCATGGTTGAAGGCGTCACACCTGCAGCAATAATATCTGAAACGGTTTGTGCGGCGTTATCAAGATTATCAAAAATCGCCAAAGCGGATTCCCGGTGCTGAGGAATGGGGAGTAGCGAAAGAGTTACTTCTGTAATAATGCCCAACAAACCTTCACTTCCCACAAACAAGGCTTCGGTATTAAAACCTGCAACGTGCTTAACGCACTTTGATCCAAGGGTGACGATATCTCCCTGTGGTAGCACTACTTTCATCATTTTGACATAATCTTTCGTTACCCCATACTTCAATCCTCGCAAGCCACCGGCATTCTCGGCAATATTTCCGCCAATAGTGGAAAAGGCGACACTGCCGGGATCAGGGGGATAAAATAAATTCGCTTCTGCAACGATAGGGTCAATATCAGCAGTAGTTATGCCAGTCTCTACGGTGATAAGGCGGTTTCCTGAATCAAAATCAATAACCCTGTTCATTCTGTCCATGGCAAGTACAATGCCCTGCTCCAGCGGAACAGATCCACCTGACAAACCACTGCCTTGACCTCTTGGAGTCACAGGAATATTTTCCCTA
>CAZWVC010000415.1:0-3805 GCA_964637245.1 uncultured Desulfocapsaceae bacterium | reverse complement strand
ATCACCGATGATATCCGTCTGCGCACGGCCCTACCCACGATAAAACATATTATTGCAAATAATGGACGTACATTACTTTGCTCACACCGAGGACGCCCCAAGGGTGAGCGAGTTGATAAATTTAGTCTTGCACCAGTGGCGATGTATTTAGGAAAGTTACTCGGCCAGGAGGTTAAACTTGCTCCAGACTGTATTGGTGCTGAGGTCGAAACGTTAGCAGATAATCTTGACGATGGAGAAGTGATCCTGCTGGAAAATCTGCGATTTCATAAAGCGGAAACTGAGAACGAACAGGATTTTGCCAGGCAACTTGCAAAACTGGCCGACATCTATATTAATGATGCATTTGCTGTATCCCATAGAGCCCATGCATCGGTTGTCGGAGTTGCCCAATACATCAAAGCTAAAGGTGCAGGATTTCAGCTGCAACAAGAGATGGACTATTTTCGCCGTTCAATGGAGGATCCTATCAGACCGCTAGTGGCCCTGGTTGGTGGTGCGAAAGTCTCTTCTAAATTGGGTGCGCTTGAGAATATGCTCGATAAGGTCGATTCCATGGTCATCGGAGGAGCCATGGCAAACACATTCCTCAAGAGTATGGGAGTAAATGTAGGTGCATCCAAGGTGGAAGATGATCTCCTTGAAACCGCTCAAAATTTCATTAATCTGGCTGAAAAAAAAGGAGTCAAACTCTATTTCCCTATAGATTTTGTTGTTGCCGATTCCTTCTCACCCGATGCAGTCACCAAAAATGTCACCTTCAGGGATATCCCTGAAGAATGGATGGCACTGGATATTGGACCTGCAACAACTATCTTGTTCCAGGAGGCATTGAACGATGCTCGTACAATAGTGTGGAACGGACCAATGGGTGCATTTGAAATGGATGCCTTTGCCCGCGGAACAATGGCTATGTGCAGTGCCGTAGCCTCGTCACATGCGCTTTCTATTACCGGTGGTGGTGACTCCAATGCCGCGGTGCTTAAATCCGGCGAAGCCAATAATATTTCCTATATGTCCACTGGTGGCGGTGCATTCCTCATGCTTATGGAAGGCAAATCGCTTCCAGGTGTTGATGCCTTAGCTATCTAGTTTCTTGGTGTTAACTGTATAACCTTGCAGATTGTAATATTTCTCAATTACATATTTTATGAAACCTAGGATATTTTGACTCATAATTTTAGAATTTTGTACATTTTCTCATAGTAGCTTTTGCAAATATAGTTGTAGACAAATCTACGATGATTATTGGTTATAAACACCTTTTGATCCGGATATTTCACGAGTCTGCTGGGTTTATGGACAAGGCATCAAGGGTGAAGCTGTAGTATTCTACCGCAAGCCCTTGATAACGAAGGGCATGAGCCTAGCAGGCTCGCCCGGAGGGTGAAAATTATGGTTGCGCAGCTCCTGGAACACTAGGGGCAAGTTGTACCCGAAAATATTGTCGCACTATCAAACGTAACAATTTGAATATATTTGAAATGCTTCACAAAGCTATAATTAATCATGAAATATTCGGGTTAAGGAGTCTAAACTACGATGAAGAGAAAAACACTAATCGCCGGTAACTGGAAAATGCACACCACAGTTACTGAAGCGTGCAGGTTGGCCACGGACGTCGCCAAACTAGCAGGCAAACCCGAGGACCGAGAAATACTTCTTGCTCCGCCATTCACTGTTCTTAGTGAAGTTGCGCATGTCCTTGCAGACTTTCAGATAATCATCGCTTCACAAAATGTCTGCTGGGAGGAAAAAGGCGCATTTACGGGTGAGATCTCCCCAATTATGCTTAAGGACTGTGGAGGATCTGCCGCTATAATTGGTCATTCAGAGAGAAGACAAATTTTCAAAGAAGATAACTCAATGATCAACAAACGAGTCAAAGGTGCACTAGCTTTTGATCTCCTGGCCATCCTCTGCATTGGTGAAACTCTTGAAGAAAGACAAGCCAACCAGACCTTTGCTATCCTTGAGTCCCAGATTAGAGAAGGTTTACAGGATGTGCAGGAAGCCGATATGGAAAAAGTTGTCATTGCCTATGAACCCGTCTGGGCAATCGGCACTGGCCAAACGGCATCTAAGGAGCAAGCCCAGGAAGCCCATTTGTTTATCCGGCAGCTAATTGAAAAATTGTTTGAAAAAAAGATTGCTGAGCAGCTTAGAATATTGTATGGTGGCTCGGTTAAACCATCGAATGTTGATGAACTCATGCGTCAACCGGATATCGATGGTGCCCTGGTTGGTGGTGCTGCTCTGGACGCTGAATCCTTCGGCAGGATTATCAACTATAAATAGAATATAAATCGAGGTCTTCTTTTAGAATGGATACCCTTCTTACCATAGTTCACGTGCTGGTATGCTTATTACTCGTAGGCATTGTTTTACTTCAGCATGGCAAAGGGGCAGATATTGGAGCATCTTTTGGTGGTTCAAGTCAGTCACTTTTCGGAACTGAAGGACCTGTGCCGCTGCTCAATAAGATTACCACAGCAGTTGCTATAATTTTTATGATCACTTCAGTCTCGCTGGCCTATCTGTCAGCCAACAAGTCATCAACCGGTTCGGTAATGACGGAACTGTCAACCGAGCAAACTGTTGAACAACAACAGCAAGCTGAAGAGATCACGGAAACTCCAAAACCTGCAGTTGAAGAAAGTGCTGAAAAACTCGATAAGGCTGAGGATACTCCGACAACTCAATAAGTATTGTGCCGAAGTGGTGGAACTGGTAGACACGCTATCTTGAGGGGGTAGTGGCCCACGGTCGTGCGAGTTCGAATCTCGCCTTCGGCACCATATTGAAAAAACCGCAGCTGCCGGAGGCAGAAACTGCGGTTTTTTTTATGTAACATCTAATTACGCTTTCTCTTCTTAGTTACTTTTGCAGCTTTCTTCTTCTTTTTCTTACCAGGTATATTTATTTTGGCTAGGCGCTGTTCTGCAGCATTAATCAGAACCTCATGAACGGTCTTTGTCTCACGAGAACCTTTGCCCGGCTTACGCTGCACATAATGACCATCTTCCGCCATATCCCAAGTGCTTCGTTTATTCTCCCATTGAACATCAAGCATTTCACGCAGTTGCCCTTTCAACTCTGCATCTTCAATTGGTGTGACAACCTCTACTCGCGACTCCAGATTCCGTTTCATCAAATCCGCTGAACCGATATAATACTCTTCATCACCACCATTTTGAAAATAATAGACTCTCGTGTGTTCTAGAAATCTGCCAACAACTGATATGACTGAAATATTTTCTGATAGTCCTTTTATTCCAGGTCGCAACCTACAGCTATCACGTATAATTAGCTGGATTTTAACCCCCGCCTGAGATGCTCTGTATAATGCTTTTGTCACATCCTTGTCCTCAAGGGCGTTGCATTTAAATTGGATCAAACCTTTCCCAGACTTTTCATACAGTGCAACTTCACGTTCGATCTTTTCTAAAATGGTTGCCTTCAGAATGTTAGGACATGGCAGAATCTTTTTGTATTTTCGTACAGGTGCATATCCGGTGGTCAGGTAATTAAAAAACTCGGTAAGATCTTCTCCAAGTATAGGATCACAGCTCAACACACCAAGATCACAGTATTGCCTTGCTGTTCCAGCATGATAATTTCCTGTTCCCACATGGACATATCTTTTGAGACCATTGTAGTCCCTACGCACAACAAAAATTACTTTACTATGGGTTTTCAAACCAACAACACCATAGGTTACGTGTATACCAGCTTCTTCAAGCTCCTCAGCCCAGCTTATATTGGTGGATTCATCAAAACGGGCCATGAGTTCTACTACCACGGC
>CAZWVC010000414.1:0-3809 GCA_964637245.1 uncultured Desulfocapsaceae bacterium | reverse complement strand
CTGTTTCAGCAAACCTGATCGGTCAGGATACTGGTGGTACTGATAAGGGTAACTTGAAATGCGGTGTTTTTCTCGATAGTGGTTCAACAGCCAATATCATTGGTGGGGATACTCCTGCAGAAGGAAACTGGATTAGCTGGAACAATGAAGATGGCATCCGGCTAAACGGTAGTACAACCTCCAATAATACCATAAAAAATAACATACTGGGAGCACCTTTAGGCTATAACTGGCAAGCCGGAAACAAGGGGAGTGGCATCAGTTTGATCAGCGGCACACATGACAATACTATAGGTGGATTGGGGGTTGGCAATACTATCCTGGCAAGCTCATCGAGTGGAATTATTCTTGGATTTTGCCAGGATAATTCAATCATAGCCAACTGGATTGGTACCGATGGTATACACAACTGGGGCAACACCACGAACGGTATTTCAATTTTGTTGTGTGAGGGAACCCTAATAGAATCAAATGAAATAGCCTACAATGGTACTACATCACTCCATTCTGGCATAGGTATTTCGGGTAATACCGCCATCAACAACACCATTACCAGAAACAGCATCTACGCAAACAGTGGCTCAGGAATAAATCTTGCGGATGGAGCAAACCTTACTCTTTCACCTCCATCCATTTCCCTGCAGGGTCATACAATCACTGGAACAACCTGCAATAGCTGCCAGGTGGAAATCTATTCTGATGCAAAAAACCAGGGACGGTTTTTTGAAGGATCAGCAACGGCAGACTCAAGCGGGAATTTTTCCTGGTTCGGTAATTTCCAAGGCAAGAATATTACCTCAACAACCACAGATCTCTCAGGTAACACCTCAATGTTCTGCAACCCTATCTCTGGTCCTTTTTCATGGATCCTGTTTAATCATCTTTTTGTCGAAGATTAACCCATATCTTCTCTGTCCTCAAATTGAGGACTGGCAGATTGATTGTTCTTCCAGCTTCTCAGACGCTGCCTTTACTTCGGCCACTTCAATACGTTAGGCAGCAAGGTGTTCTTAATTCCCTTCTGGCACCCCGCTTATAACTCCAGTTCAACAAAAAAAATTGCATAAAAGGAGCAAGGACTGCATCATGCCTCAATAATCCACTCACCATTTTCATTGCGGCAGGCTTTTGTTGTGGTTTTCTGTGGTTCACCATCAATAACTGCATCTATTTCAGCCGGTCGACACACTTTTTCATCAACGGTATACTTTTTACCTGGTTTCACCTTATATTGGTTCTTGGTATCTGGATTAACCCACTCAGCGGTCTCCCCTGCAGGTGTTGTCTCAAAGGCTTGAGACATTCTCTTTTTATCAGCCTTATCCATCTCATTCCCTATAAGATAGCCGAGCAGTGTTCCAAAAAGCGCCATAGCAACAGTCGACTTCGTATCTCCCCCAATGGCTTGTCCAAGTATCGCACCACCAGCGGCACCTGTCGCGGCACCTGTCTGCCCTTTATTTGCACATGAAACACAAAGAAAACTTAAAAGCAGTACAACTATTGTAAATCTTATCATTTTTATATTTCTCCATTAAACATTGGTAGTATCAATTTCAAAGTGCTCCAAATAATTGCATAACAGAACATATTTAACATGACTTGACCTTTGGTATATAGAGAAACCCACGAGCTGAAATAATCAGGCTGTAAAATTGGACAGCTAATGGGTAGAGGTTAGCCGGTAGATCTAGTCCAACTGTCATATAAATAATCATTCTACTAAAGGAACAAAAAGCGTAGTGCCTCTAAACAGGTCTTCTCGCCCGTCCCTAAAATACCGTGTACCTTGTTAACATAATAACCATGGTTCCTTTCCCGGCAAAACCTTACACTGCCAATCACATAGTCAGTATTTAGTTGGAATTTTTAATGGTTGTACCCTAGCCTACAAATACCTGTTTTTTCAGACTAAAAGTATTCTAATGAGTGCATGATAAATGTTACGATTCCTCCAGGGACAATCCTCTACTGTCCCTGAAAACTAGACACCATAGTGTTATCTTGGAACTCTTATTATTTCTTTAAGTACAATATCTAGCTGCGGGATATATTTACCTATGATCCTAATATCTTTCTTGTGAACTAAGTTTCTCCGCCTATTAGCTTCGGTTGAAAGATCTTTTTTTGCCTTAGCAAAACTTGCCTCCAGCTCAGCTTTTTTCTCAGGTGTCATCCATTTGCTGTTTTTTAAATCATGGATAAACTTCTCAATGTTTTTTCCATGTTGCCCTTTAAGTTGGTCATACTTCAACACCGAGTAGCCCCTCGTAATTGTTTGTAATTTTGGCCAAAACATAAAATTCCAGTCATTTTCTTTTAGTATCCTTTGGACTTCTTTATCTCGTTTAAGCTTATTCTCTCCGCTGAGATTGCCGGTCTGTGGATTAATATGCAGACCTAGCTCTTTATATTCCCGATACATAACGGGAAAGGTTCTGATGAATTTCTCTAAATCATTATCATGCAAAATCGGCCAGGCTGCCTGAGCAGATCCAAGAACAAAAGAGGATAAAAAGAAAATGAAAACTACCAGTACAAAGCTTTTTTTAGACATAACTCACACCGAAATTAGAATTAACAAATTAAAATAGTAGTTTATATCAACCAAAAGGAATAATCAAATTCACTTGGCAACACCCCTGCGCTATGTAATTGGGAAACATTGTTTTTTCTATATAATTTTGGGATAATCCATCATACTACTCTACTATGCAAACGAAGGATGCTCCATGCTCAAGAAATTATTGATCATTTTATGTCTTACATTTTGTATTGTTGGCAAAGTAACTGCAAACCCGATGGTGCACCAACAAGGATCAAGCATTGTTGATGGCAATGGCCAGCCATTGAAACTTAGAGGTTTCTTGCTTGAGGGCTGGTTGATGTGGAACGGCACGCTATGGGGTGCCGGTTTGACCTCAGAAACAACTATTTCGAAAAAGTTGAATGACCTGGTCGGTGTTGAAGAGGCTCAGCGTTTTCGCGAAAACATCTATTCAAACTTTATTACCGAGCGTGATATAGAAATGATCTCGCAGATGGGGCTGAATGTCGTTCGCGTACCTTTCAATCACACTATCTTGGAAGACGACACGCGCCCTTATCACTATAAAGAATCGGGATGGGAAATCCTGGACCGCTTACTTTCCTGGGGTGAGAAGCATGGCGTATATGTGGTTCTCGATCTACATTCGGCACCAGGTGGACAATCAGGTGTATTTGTTAATGACCCCGATGGAACTGGCTTCTTTGAGTCGGAGGAAAATATCAAAAGAACAGTAGCCTTGTGGAAGGCAATAGCCAATCGGTATAAAAACCGCCAAATAATTGCCGGTTATGATCTTTTAAACGAACCGCAAATCCCCTTATTTACTCCGGCCCAGAAATTTATTGATGTATATATTCGGATTGTCAAAGCGATTCGGGAGGTTGATTCTAACCACATGGTAATTCTCTCTGGAGCAGGCTTTACATCTAATGACTTGAGTATGTTCGATAAAATAATTGATAATAATCAAGCCCTGGCATTCCATACCTATAATCTATTGGGGTCAAGTATCGGTGAAAAAGAACACCGACAGTTTACTGAAATTTCCAAACAACTCAATGTACCCATTTGGAACGGAGAAATAGGTGCACATACAGCCGAATGGGTCAGTGCGGTAATTAATATGTTCGAGGATCCCAGTTTCAATGTAAGCGGTTGGGTATTTTGGCCATGGAAAAGAGTACCTGAAGCCGGAAAACGATACCGGATCCTGATGGGCATAAAATCTACCCCAAAATGGGATGCTGTCAGGAAATGG
>CAZWVC010000413.1:0-3811 GCA_964637245.1 uncultured Desulfocapsaceae bacterium | reverse complement strand
GGGCAGCGACTCTTTCATCAATTACCTGTACACTTTTATGCTGGGCCATTTTTCTGAGTCCTTCAGTAATCTCGCAATCGGAAGGATAGGATGATGGAGTTGATGAACAGCTACTAAGTATCATTATTGACTATTTCGTTAACAGTGTGATGAATTTGGACTATTCCTCGTAAGAAACCTTCCATTTGAGCCAGTGGCATGGAATTAGGTCCATCACAGAGGGCATTAGCCGGATCTGGGTGTATTTCCATAAACAGGCCGTCAATTCCAACAGCTACAGCAGCTCGGGTCAGCGGGCCAATAAACTCACGCTGCCCACCCGATGAACCACCCGCACCGCCAGGTAATTGTACAGAGTGGGTTGCGTCATAGATCACCGGACAATTAAAGGAACGCATAACCGGCAGACTGCGCATGTCAACTACAAGGTTGTTGTAGCCAAAGCTTGCTCCCCTTTCAACGAGCATTACATCACTTTTGCCACTACCGCGGATCTTGCTCACGGCGTTTTCCATGTCCCAAGGTGAGACAAACTGTCCCTTTTTTAAACTGATGGGCTTGGCTGTTTCGGAGGCAGCACGGAGGATGTCGGTCTGTCGGCAGAGAAAAGCTGGTATTTGTAATATATCAAGTACTTCTGCAGCTTCTTGAGCTTGACAAGGTTCATGAATATCTGAAACAACTGGGACCCCATACTCTGAGCGGATTTTGCTCAATATCTTTAGCCCTTTAGTAATTCCCGGACCTCTATAAGAGCTGAGAGAGGTTCTGTTGGCTTTATCGAATGAGGCCTTAAAGACGTAGGAAAGCCCAAGCTTGACACATATCTCCTGCATAGTTCCAGCAACTCTGCGGGCGACCTCTTCCGATTCTAGAGCACAGGGGCCTCCTATAAGCAGAAGCGGCTGATTGGGACCAATTTGTATTGATGTACTCCGAGGAGAGCCTATGAATACCGGGCCAGGCTGCATTATTTACTCACTTAATTTGTATTCCAGAGATGCTTTTATAAAGTCGCGGAAGAGGGGATGTGGTTTCATTGGTTTGGATTTAAATTCAGGATGAAACTGACAGCCAAGAAACCAGGGATGATCGGCGAGCTCAATTATTTCAACCAGATTATTATCAGGTGATGCTCCGGATACGACCATACCATTCTTTTCTAATATTTCCCGATATTCGTTATTAAATTCATATCGGTGCCTGTGTCTTTCAGAAATTTCGGCTACCTGGTAGGCTGCCTGAGCAAAAGAATTTTCACCAAGAACACATGGATAGGCCCCAAGTCTCAGGGTTCCGCCAAAATCGGAGTTTTCATCCCGTACTTGAACCTTTTGGTTACGATAATCAAACCACTCTTTAATAAGGTATATCACAGGATCAGGCGTGGTTGGGTCTAGTTCGGTGGAATGTGCTTTGGTGAGGTTGATTACATTTCTTGAGTATTCTACAACGGCAAGTTGCATACCAAGACAAATACCAAAAAACGGAATTTTGTTTACTCGGGCATAATTGATTGCTTTAATTTTACCTTCAGCACCTCGTTTACCAAAACCGCCAGGAACTAAAATTCCGTCACAGTCTTTGAGTAGTTCTTCTGGATCAATACTCTCAAGGTCTTCAGCACTGATATATTTGAGCTTAACGCGGGCATCATTTGCGAGTCCGCCATGGACGAGGGCTTCGTGCAGACTTTTGTAAGATTCGGTAAGATCAATATATTTACCGGTGATGGCTATGGTGACACTGTGTTTTGGGTTATTAATATTATTTACCAGATCAACCCAGGGTTTGATATTTGGCTGACCAGTCCATACATTAAGCAGCTCCAGTATTTTAGAATCCAGCCCTTCCTGGTGCAGGTGGAGGGGGACTTCGTATATTGTATCAACATCAATTGCGGTGATGACCGCATCCTTTGGAACATTGCAAAAAAGAGCAATTTTAGCCTTCAGGCTGTCTTCAATTGGCACCTCGGTTCGACATACCAGAATATCTGGTTGAATACCATCTGCTTGGAGTTTTCTTACTGAGTGTTGGGTGGGTTTAGTTTTTACTTCGCCAGCTGCCTTGATATAGGGTACCAGGGTTAGGTGAATGTATAGGGCGTAGCCCGGGCCCAGATCGCCACGCAGCTGCCTGATCGCCTCGATAAATGGCAATCCTTCGATGTCACCAACTGTGCCGCCTATTTCAATTATGGCGACATCGACACTACCGTCAAGCTGGAGTACTGCTGCTTTAATCTCGTCGGTGATATGCGGAATAACTTGAACTGTGCCACCTAGATACTCACCGCGCCGCTCCTTGGAGATTACCGAATAGTATATCCTTCCCGTTGTATAATTATTTTTCTGGGACATTACAGCATTGGTATAACGCTCGTAGTGTCCCATATCAAGATCGGTTTCAGCACCGTCATCGGTTACATATACTTCACCATGCTGAAAGGGATTCATGGTGCCTGGATCAACGTTTATGTAAGGATCCAGTTTTTGAAAAGTTACGCTCAAGCCACGACTCTCCAATAGTGCACCGATTGCTGCAGCAGCAAGCCCTTTTCCAAGTGAGGAGAGGACTCCTCCAGTGATAAAAATAAATTTCGTACGTTTGGTGTTGTTTGTAGTATTCATGCCGGCCACTATATCAATGGAGGTGAGATTATGAAACAGAAAATTTTGAATTTTCTGATCCCCAATTCCGCAAGAAAATGAAAACCAGAGACTAAGTGTAGACCATAATGAATGGAAAATCTCCTATTATCTTGTCACCTTTATATCGAGTGAATATTTTTTTTAAGAGTTCTTTTCATATTTGCAGAGAATAAGCTTACAAAACCAATATTTTCTAAAAGTTATAACAATCTTTGGAGATCAAAATGGCTGTTGAAGAAAATAAAGAGGTTAACATTGAGTTTGCAATATTCGCCGGTGGATGTTTCTGGTGTATGGAGCAACCTTTTTCCGAAATGGAAGGTGTGGTTGAAGTCATTGTTGGATATTCTGGCGGTACAACTCCCAATCCGGATTACCAGATGGTTTCCAGTGGCCTTACCGACCACTATGAATGTGTTAGAGTTACCTACGAACCAGCAAGGATCAGCTTTCAAGAATTAGTTGAGGTCTATTGGCAACAAATTGATCCAACCGATACAGGGGGGCAGTTTGCTGATCGAGGTGGCCACTATCAGACAGTAATTTTTTACACCTCTGAAGAGCAAAAAAATAGTGCGGAAGAAGCGATAAAAAAACTAGATGAATCGGGAAAATTCACCAGACCAGTTGCCACAAAAATTTTAGCTGCAACCGAATTTTATCCTGCTGAGGAGTATCATCAACAGTACTACCTGAAAAACAGCAATCACTATTCCAGATATAAACAAGGTTCCGGTCGGGCTGATTTTATCAGCAAAGTCTGGAAAGATGAGAGTCTTATGAAAAAACAGGATATCAAGCCGTCGGATGAGGAGGTTAAAAGCAGTCTTACACCTCTGCAATATGAAGTGACCCAGCGGGAAGGGACTGAGCCACCATTTAATAACGAGTTCTGGGATAGTAAAGAGCAGGGTGTCTATGTGGATATCGTCTCAGGTGAACCGTTGTTTTGCTCTACTGATAAATTTGATTCTGGGACAGGCTGGCCAAGTTTCGTTCGGCCTTTAGAAAACCAGAACATCGTGGAAAAGAGTGATCGCAAACTGTTTTCTGTAAGAACAGAGGTACGGAGCAGACAGGCCGATTCTCATTTAGGACATGTTTTCCCTGATGGACCGGAACCGACTGGTTTACGCTATTGCATAAACTCAGCAGCT
>CAZWVC010000412.1:0-3820 GCA_964637245.1 uncultured Desulfocapsaceae bacterium | reverse complement strand
TGGCCCCGGGTAAAAGACTCACCAACAACATGAGAAGAATAACCTTAGCAGTTAATCCCATGCCAGAGCGCTTGCTCGCTTGATCTCCAAGAGCGCTTGTAGGTACAACCGTTTCAGCAAGTGACGCTTTGGTCTCATTTTCCACTGTCGGGGCTTCTGCCGTAGTCGCCGATTCAATATTTTCAGTTTCTGCAGCATCATCATCTGCAAGAAGCGCATCTTCAAGTGCTGATATTTCGCCTTCTTCTTCCAGTTTGGTTTTATCCACAATAATGCTGAAAGAACAACCTTTGCAGTTAAATCGTGCCTTATCTCCGATGATCTTCGAGGGATCGATCTGATATTTTAGACCACACTCCTCACAAATAACTACCATTACCCATCTCCTTCTTCTCAGAAATAATTATAAATATCGTCTATTAACATAGAGAGAACATAACAATACCTGGGATAACTTGTTTCTCGATGTTTACCGTTGATACCTTGCCAGAAATACTAGTAGCCTTTTTCCTTAATTTTCTTTAACATCACCTGTTTGAACTGAATACGCTTATCATCTCGCTGAATTTCCTGGGACAAAAGATTTATTAGCTCAGCAGTACGACTTGTTGGAAAATTTGTTTTGGAGAAGCCCAGATCTTCTAGGCCATCTTCAACGACGATTCCACCTAATGGCCCAATGGCTACTGAGAGTTGTGAAATTAAGAAAGAAATGAAATCCTGATCGACTGCATCAACGGCTAGCTCCACGCGTTCAACGAGCTTATACTTCAAGAGTTGAGCTACAATAGGACGTATTGTTGCAAGATTGAGCCCCAACTGCTGAGCCACCTGGCCAAGTGTCTTTTTGCCGTCAAAGCCCATCAGAACACTTAGCATCTGTCCATTCAGTGACAATTTGCCAAGATCACCACGGATAGCTTGTTTAAAAACAAGACCTGCTACACCACCGGAAGACAAATCCATCAGCTACTCCTGTAAAATTGATTTCATATCCAATGCTGTTTTGCAGTTCTGCAGGTACAACCGTTGTTTGAATCATGCAAAAGCTAAATACAGCGTTGAAACCCCTGAGGAAATAGATAATGCTAACGGCTAGCGGCAGAGTTATACAATTTTTGCCTTCGAAACAGGTAAATTTTACAATATCCCTGCAACATACAATAAGCTGTTGATCAATCCACTCCCCTATAATCTCCAATAACAAATAGTTTATGAAAACTCAAGCGAGATTTGTTATTTTTTCTGTCTTTCCAAATGTATCTGGCAAAATCTCGATCGAAAAAAATTAAATTATTGTGACTGGACAAACATTCAATCACAACCCCCTTCTCAGCAGGTCATTTTTATCATAGCACAAATCTCAAACATAAAAAAAGAATGAGAGTAAAAAAAATAAAATAAACAGAGATTTAACCTCAATCTCTTTTTCTATTGTGATGGCACCCAGAACCTAGTCCCATGAAATTCACTAATTCAGATGTCATAGAGGATACCTTATCTGAACTCATAAAAAGAGTTCTCTGGGTAAAATCGGCAAAAACAACCATGAAGAATTCGCCAACACCCAGTGTATCCGTTTTATGATTTCTTTATATTAATTTTAGCTATTTATGCCTTCTCAATAGTTTCCAATGGTCGCTCGCCATTACTAGCAGCTACCACTCTTACCCCTTTTACCTTTATGAAGTGAAGAACTGCATGGATGTCGTCACAATCAGGAGGTAGAAGATCCTGAAAACTAAATGCAGATTGGTTCTAAGTTTTCATTGGGTTCTTGCTGACAACCAACCTAATTCAATATTTCAGTCGTCGACATTCAAATAAATACGCTTTTTATCCCACACGTCTCATTTGCCCATTCACTCATAACAATTTTAAATCATACATATATTTATTGCTATTTCCAGGGATTTCAGAAAAAAAACAAACAGCCCCTCTCAAATATATATCAGCAAAAAAGTTATTTATATGTCATTCATTCTGTTTTTTTTAACTAACTCTTTGTTTTTTTCTGGACATTAAAACATATACTGAATATCTTGCACATTGGAGGTCAGAGCATGCTTGATAAAAAAAGTCTGAAAATTCTGAAAATTCTTCAAGAAAAAGCCAGAGTTCCAAACACTGAAGTCGCAAGGCAAGTTGGTCTTGCACCATCAGCGGTACTTGAGCGTATCCGCAAAATGGAGAACCAAGGAATTATTGATGGCTATGAGGTACGACTCAACCCTGAGAGATTTTCTAAAAATCAGGTTGCTTTTGTTACAGTTGGATATCAAAGTATGCACGACACAGAGGGCGCCATTGGTAGGCTACTCGCTCAAATAGATGAGATTCAAGAAGTGCACTATATTGCCGGTGAAGATGCCTACCTGGTCAAGCTCCGAGTAGCAGACAGCCAAGAGCTCAATACAGTTCTGAGAAATAAAATTATCTCAATAAAAGGTGTTACTACAACCAGGACACTAACTGTACTTGCTACATACAAGGAAACTGCTCGAATTTCTATTCGCTAATAATATTATCAGGATTTACCATGCCTATATCAGAATCTTTCAGAAACAGTCTCTATCCGCAAATTCCCAAAATTGCTTCACATTATGGAACACCCTTTCATATTTACGATGAAACCGGAATTCACCAGACATGCCGTCAGCTCAAGGAGGCATTTTCCGGTATCAACGATTTCAGAGAGTACTTTGCCGTAAAGGCCCTGCCAAATCCCCGTATTCTCCAAATCATGAGAGACGAAGGTTTTGGCTTCGATTGCAGCTCTGTGACAGAATTATTGCTCAGCAGGAAAATGGGAGGAAGGGGTGATGATATAATGTTTACATCGAATAACACTAGTTTACGTGAGTTTCAGATTGCCGAGAAAGATGGGGGTTGTTTGCTGAATCTTGATGACATTACTTTGCTTGAAAAAGCACCTCGCCTTCCAGAGACCATTTGTTTCAGATATAATCCAGGCGATCTCAGATCTGGCAATGATATAATTGGCAATCCAATGGAAGCGAAATATGGAGTAAGTCGTGATCAGATTGTAGATGCCTATCGACTTGCTAAAGAGAGAGGAGCGAAAAGATTCGGCATCCATACCATGCTTGCTTCCAATGAGTTGAATTATTCGTATATGGTGCAGACTACAGAAATGCTTCTAGATCTCATCGAAGTGATTAGCGATGAGCTTTCAATACAGTTTGACTTCATCAATATTGGCGGAGGTCTAGGTATCCCGTACCTACCTGAAGATGAGCCATTTGATTTGGCGGCCATGGCTTCCGGCATCACCTACCAATTCAAAAAATTTCATAAAAAACACAGGTATATGCCGGCACTATACATGGAAAGTGGGAGATACATGACTGGCCCGCATGGAGTACTTGTCGTCAAGGCTATAAACAGGAAGTCTATATATAGAAATTATATAGGGGTTGATGCATGCATGACAGCCTTAATGCGGCCTGCCATGTATGGTGCATACCATCATATAGAAGTTCTTGGGAAGAATAGCTCCTCTCCCCGTGAAGTAGTCGATGTTGTCGGTTCTCTATGTGAAAATAATGACAAGTTCGCTATCCAGAGAGAACTACCGGTCATTGAAGATAATGATATTCTCATTATACAGGATACTGGCGCACATGGTCACTCCATGGGATTCAATTATAATGGTAAATTACGTCCTAAAGAGCTTCTTTTGAACAATCAGGGTCAAGTCGAACTCATTCGCCGTGCCGAAACCGCTGAGGATTACTTTAGTACACTCAACTATGATGAAAATATTCTAGCACTTTAATTCATTTAGATATTTCAGACT
>CAZWVC010000411.1:0-3825 GCA_964637245.1 uncultured Desulfocapsaceae bacterium | reverse complement strand
AACCCTCGCTAACGAAGGCCATGGGCCTTTCAGGCTCGCCCGAAGGGTGAATAATACTGGCAATAGTGGACAGCACACTTTGTATTGCCAGAAATCGTCCTTGTAATGCTCGTAATGTGTCGAAATAAAATATTTTTTTTCCGTGATCATTAAATTGTTCATGAAATATCCGGGCTAGGAATGCGTGACAAGAATATAGTGCTTCATCAGTTCATGTCCAGCACGGGCTAATAATTCATCTGGTAATAGTGTCAGAAGAGCTTCAGCTCCATTGGCTCTCTATTCTGTGAGTAATGAATATGGCTTGGGGATATTGATACGTTGCAAAAGGAGGGACTTTAGAAGTCTATGATGAAGGAGTAGACTTCTTTCTCAAGCGTGTGTGAGACTTTGTGTCCTGCATGGATGAAGATGGTGTACATTCTATTATTAGCCCGCAGTACTTCAGCGGTAAAGCCTGCGATGCCATTTCGCTTGGCAATTTCAGTGAGATGGTTATAGAGAAAGGTACCCAGACCTTTATTTTGCCAGTCATCCCGGATAATGAAAGCGACCTCAGCACGGTTGGTAGTCTCATCGAGATAGTATCTTCCAACACAAATGATGTCGTCGCCATGTGCCTCGGGAACAGTGCCGACGATGGCAACATCCTTGCGATGATCGATATAGACAAAATCCTGAATCTGCTTGTGGGTGAACCTGCTCTGCTGACTCATGAAACGATAGTAAATGGTTTCTTTGGAGAGGTCATAGAGCAGATCCTTCATCCTCGGTTCATCGGTGGGTTGAATCGAGCGAAAATGTACCTGGGTACCATCCTTAAGGAGCATGGTAGCCCGCATGAAATCATCTCTGGGCATCATGAAGCCGGTTTTGACATCGGCTAGTTCCGGCCTGATGTAATGTGCTTCAACTGCTGCTTTAAAGAGCTGGTCCCGAAAGCTGGGATGGGCAATGGAAATGAGTGCCATTACCCTTTCCTGGACTGATTTGCCATAAAGATAGGCAACTCCAAATTCGGTTACCACATAGTGTATTGTACCCCTGGTAATAGTTACTCCTGCTCCAGGGCTGAGCCGCACCACAATCCGTGAGCGTTTGGCATCAAGGCTGGTAGAGGGCATGACGATAATGGTTTTTCCATTTTTTGACCGGGCTGCACCACGGTTGAAGTCAACCAGTCCACCGATTCCTGAATAAAACTTGCCGTCCACGGAATCCGTACAAACCTGGCCGGTCAGATCTATTTCCTGGCCGACATTTATTGCCACCATCATGGACTGCTCGCTTATGACATTTGAATCGTTGACATAGTCTGTTGGCCTGAAGCAGAACAATGGATTCTTATCAACATAGTCGTAAATTTTTCTGGTTCCCATACAAAAACTGGTGACTATTTTTCCTCGATCCGTAGTCTTTCGCGCACCTGTTACCACACCGGATTCAACCAGTTCGACAATGGCGTCGTTTATCATTTCGCAATGGATTCCAATGTCTTGTTTGTCTTTTAGATAAGGAATAGCCGCATGGGGTATGCTGCCAAATCCGGGAGTTCGGCCTAGTCCAAACTGAATGGTTGCACCATCGGGAATGAGTGCTGCAACGTTTTTACCTATCTGGTGACTTATCTCGTGTAATTCTTCATCTTTCCGTTCGATTAGCGGTACATCTGCTGGAACGAGAATATCCAAATCAGACACATCAATTAAGCTGTCACCCATGGTCCATACCATCTGGGGATTTACCTGGGCAATTATGAGGGAGCCGTTTTCCACCGCAGCTTTGACTATATCTACAGAAATACCTAAACTCACCTTGCCGTTGATATTTGGCGGGGTTACCTGGATGAGCACAAAATCCAAAGGAAGTCCACCTGAATAGAAGAGATCGGGGATGTTAGAGAGAAGAATAGGAGTGTAGCTCCCTAGCCCTTCCTGGACCATGGCGCTGACATTCTGGCCGACAAAGAAAGAGTTGACAATGAAGCTTTCGGAATGGGTCTTTTGCGCAAATAAAGCATCACCCTTGGTGAAAAGCTGAACGATCTCAACGTCGGCAAGTTCGGTTGATCTTGCGGTCAGAGCTTTGACCAGCTCGGTTGGCTCACCGCAACCTGTACCGATAAAAACCCGGTTGCCGGAACGGACATTTTTCAGTGCCCTCTTGGCTGTACTAATCATTTCTTTATAACGGCTCTGCCAGTTTGAGTCGTAATCCATGGTATGCCTTAAATAATGATTTTTGTATCTGCTGAAATGAGGGTCATCCTGCCATCGGCCACTACTGCATCAGTGCCCGTTTCCCCAATGATAAAGGGGTTGATATCGAGTTCGATTATCTGTGGGAAATCGGTCGTCAGTTGGCTGATCCGTTGTAAGCCGTTGGCGATACTGACAATATCCACACCCTTTTGACCACGTTTGCCTTTGAGGATGTTGTAGGACCTGGTGGACTTAAGCATCAGAATGGCTTCTTCCTGAGTAATTGGCGCCATATGAAAATTAACATCTTTCATTACCTCGACGAATATTCCACCAAGACCGAACATCAGCATTGGTCCGAATTGGGGATCTCTGCTGACTCCAATAATTACCTCAAGGCCGGGGTCAATCATTTTTTCCACATAAATGCCTTCGATAATTGCTTGGGGCACCTGCTGGAGAATGCGCATCATCATCAAATCAAAGCCGTCCCTGACCTGCTGGGCATTTGTCAGATTCAGCTTGACCCCACCCATATCACTCTTGTGGACGATATCGGGAGAGACGATTTTCATTGCCACCGGAAAACCTGTCCTGCGAGCCTGTTCCACCGCCTCTTCGGCATTGGTCACTAGACTTCCATCGGGTACATCAAAGCCATAGGACTGCAGAATTTTCTTGGACTTGACCTCATTAAGCTGGAGAGTGTTGAATCTCTGGGAACGGGTGATAATGCGTTCTACACGTCTTCTGTTTACCCGAAAGCGGGTAACCATCCTGGGAGGTCTGTTCAACCAGGTGCCATATTCATACATAACCTTAAGGGTGGCCACAGCCCTTTCTGGTGATTCATAATCTGGTAACCCTGCGGCAGTGAGTTCCTGCCTGCCGGGTAAGACCTCCTTACCTCCCATAAACGAAGCCAACACCGGTTTACTGCCGTCAATTTCCTCGGCAATTGCTCTGGCCGTTTCTTTCGGACTGGACATGACCTGGGGCGTGAGGATGATGATGATGGCATCCACACTGTTATCCATTTGGGCGAGATGAAGGGCTTCTTTATATCTTTCCGGAGGAGCATCGCCAAGAACATCAACCGGATTGCCAATGCTGGCTCCTTCTGGCAGTTTATGGCGCAGAGCTGCGGCCATATTGGAGGCAAGTTCGGCAACCTGCATACCGGATCGCTCCACGGCATCGGCCGCCATTGTTCCGGGGCCACCGGCATTGGTGATTACCAGTACCCGGTCACCTTTTGGCAGTGGCTGCATGGAAAAAGCCGTGGCATAATCAAAAAGGGCTTCAAAGGTGTCGGCTCTGATGACCCCTGAGCGCTTGAATGCAGCACCGTAGGCGGTATCGATACCCGCCATCACTCCGGTATGGCTGGCTGCAGCCTTCTGACCGGCAATGGTGGTACCAGATTTCAAAAGGACAACCGGTTTTTTTATAGAGGTATCCTCGGCGGCCTTTATAAATTCTTCACCGGAGACAATATTTTCCAGGTAGCCGGTTACTACTTTGGTTTCAGGATCATCGGCAAGGTAACTGAGGAGGTCATTTTCATTGATATCTGCTTTATTTCCAATACTTATCAATTTGGATAGCCCAAGGTGACGGCCTG
>CAZWVC010000410.1:0-3844 GCA_964637245.1 uncultured Desulfocapsaceae bacterium | reverse complement strand
CGCTATATTGAACTATGTATAAATAAATGTAAATTTTAATTCATATACGCCTTATATGCGTTTTTTAATCCATCTTGAAAATCAAAATGTGGCTTCCAACCTAATTTCCTGATTCTTGTAGAATCAAGGAGTTTTCTTGTGGTCCCATCAGGCTTGCTGGTGTTGAAAATTGTTTCTCCAGTGAAACAAGTTAATTTTGCAATAATATTAGCCGTTTCTCGAATAGTTATATCTTTACCATACCCAATGTTTAGAAAAGATGGGTTGTTTTCAGTAAAGTGCGATTGATCCAGGTTCATAACAAAAAGACAGGCTTCAGCCATGTCGTCGACATGCAGAAATTCACGATGAGGGGTGCCTGAGCCCCAAACAATTACGTGTGGAGGAGCACTTCTGTCAAGTCGTCGAGTACGTGGATCAAAGCCAATGGCTTTTGCAATATCTTGTGGTAGTTGCCCGTGTCGTTGGATATCTTGTATGATTCCATCAACATCACCATCCATTGCCAGCTTCGCGAGATGAAATTTCCTCAATAGTGCTGGGATTACATGGCTATTATCAAGGTTGTAATTGTCTCCCGGTCCATACAGATTTGTGGGCATAACAGAACGATAGTTGGTTGTATATTGCCGATTGTAGGCCTCACACAATTTTATACCGGCAATCTTGGCAATCGCATATGGTTCATTGGTTGGCTCCAATACTCCTGAGAGCAGGTATTCTTCCTTCATAGGTTGTGGTGAAACTTTGGGATAGATACATGAACTCCCGAGAAACAATAAGTTGTGAATACCAGCTAAATATGCCTGATGAATTACATTTGCCTGGATAATCAGATTGTTGTAGATAAACTCAGCTGGATAGGTTGAATTAGCATGGATCCCACCAACTTTTGCTGCAGCAAGAATTATCCGATCAATCCTTTCAGAAGTGAAAAGTTGTTTAACTGCAACCTGATTAGTCAGATCAAGCTCGGTGTGGGATCGCGTGACAATATTTTTGAAGCCGTCTTTTTTTAGTTTCCGGATTATTGCAGAACCAACCATTCCACTACTTCCGGCAACAAAAATTCTATCATTTACATTCATTTGTCTGGGTACTTACTCATGGTGATTAAAAACCGAAAAACCCTCTCTTTTACACAGTTCATCACGTTTAGCAACCTCAAGATCTGCTCGTACCATTTCGGCTACCAATTCTTCAAAACTGGTTTTTGGCACCCACTTCAGTTTCTCTTTTGCCTTGGATGGATCACCAAGTAAAGTCTCAACTTCTGTTGGACGAAAATAGTGTGGGTCAACCTTAACTATTGTATCTCCTTCTTTAAGATCGCTATGTCCAAATGAACGAGGTAATTTTTCAATAACTCCAACCTCCTCCTTTCCACTTCCTTGCCAGCGGAGCGAGATTCCCAATTCTGCGGCAGCTGCATTGACAAAATCTCTCACAGAATACTGCTTACCCGTAGCAATAACATAGTCTTCAGGTTGCTCTTGCTGTAGCATAAGCCATTGCATTTCAACATAATCCCGAGCATGACCCCAATCTCTTCTGGCATCAAGATTTCCTAGAAACAGACAATCTTGTAATCCTAGGTGAATCCTTGCAAATGCTCGGGTTATTTTTCTGGTTACAAAGGTTTCGCCTCGTAGAGGAGACTCGTGATTGAAGAGGATTCCGTTGCAAGCATATATATTGTATGCTTCTCGGTAGTTAACAACAATCCAATAAGCATAGAGTTTAGCGACGGCATAAGGAGAGCGTGGGTAAAAGGGGGTGTTCTCGGTTTGGGGCATTTCCTGAACTTTACCGTACAATTCGGAAGTTGAGGCCTGATAAAATCTTGTCTTTTCGGTAAGCCCGAGAATTCGAATAGCTTCCAACACTCTGAGTGTTCCCAAAGCATCAGAATTCGCAGTATATTCAGGCTCTTCAAAAGAAACAGCAACATGCGATTGGGCTGCTAGATTATAGATTTCATCGGGTTGCACTTTTTCAATTATATGTATGAGACTGGATGAGTCAGTCAAGTCCCCATGATGTAGAATAAAATTTCGATCACTTTGGTGAGGGTCCTGATACAGGTGATCAATTCGATCTGTATTAAAAAGCGATGACCTCCTCTTAATTCCGTGTACTTCATAGCCTTTTTTTAGTAAAAACTCCGCTAAATAGGCACCATCTTGGCCGGTGATTCCGGTAATTAGAGCTTTTTTCATTCTAGTTTCTCGTATTGTTTATAAAATATTGATTATATTTAAATAGAAATAATAATCTTATTAATATCAAACATATAAGTTCTTTCTTGGTGGTTTAATGATAGAATAGGACAGCATATTAAACAGCAAAAGTGATTTAATCAAGCCTTGTTATAATCGCTTTAACTATCAAGCTTACCTTGTCAAGGTTAAAGGGTGACGAGAAAAGAACCACTACACTTGCTTATTATATCTTTTATTAGTAGTAACATTTAGAAAATAATCGTGATGTATATTCTATCGATTTTATGCAACAATTATGATTTTATTAGGTGGATCACATAACTATGATCTCGCATATTTAAGCATTGAGTAATTCATGATCATACTAGAATCACTTTTCCCTGTAATTTTTCTTATTTTCCTCGGAGTAGTATTAAAAAGATTCAATTTAACGAACTCTGTTTTTCTCCAAACATCTGATACACTGGTTTATTATATATTTTTCCCACTCTTGCTGTTCTGGAAAATTGGTAACTCATCTTACGGAGCCGGAGGAGAATGGCAATTGTGCGGGGCTGTAATTGTTGCCTTAAGTTTGATGTTCCTCATTAGTATTCTTGTTATAAAGACTAAAAAGATATCAGATTATCAGGCTGGCTCATTTGCCCAAAGTTGTTATAGGTTTAACACCTATATTGGCGTGGCTATAATTCTCAATAGCTTTGGCGAAGATGGAATTAGATATTTTGGTCTCTTAATTGCTCTAGCGATTCCCCTTATTAATGTGGCAGCAGTGTCCACACTAATCTGGTTTTCCCAAGATAAACTGCCAATTAAAAAAAGATTAAACCTGGTAATGAAAGCACTTATTTCTAACCCGCTTATTTTAGGTTGTCTGGCTGGCCTCCTTTACTCCCAAGGCATTGGCGGTTTCCCCAGGTTTATAGATAATAGTTTGGGGCTGGTTTCAATGGTCACATTGCCGCTTGCACTTCTATCAATTGGTGGCTCTCTCACTTTTTCAGGAATTCGCAACAATTTCTCTCTTTCACTTGTTGCCGCTGGAGTGAAATTATTGTTGTTTCCTGGGATAGGATATGTTTGCCTCTACCTTTTCAAAGTTTCCGGTCTACCTTTTGTTATTGGCATGATTTTCTTTTCTCTACCAACATCTACAGCTATTTATATTCTATCGTCTCAGCTGAATAGTGATCCTGAGCTTGCATCATCGGCAATTGTGGTTTCAACGATTTTATCATTTCCTGTACTTACCGTTATTTTTCTCCTTTAAGGGGTTGAAGGTGGAGTGAATTCTTTGACACCGAGCCTTGAATGAATTACTGTTCCGGGGGAAATGGTAACTTGTTTTTGATATCGGAGTATTGCCGAGCTTTACCTCAACTCAGGTTTTCAAAAACCTCGTATTTACTAGCTTCTTTGTCTTTTTGTGAAGGAGGAATATTGATGAAAAAAAAGATAACCTTATATGCGTTGACAACGTGCGTTTTTTGTCAGGCTATTAAGAAGATGTTCACCGATCTCAGGATAGAATTTCTCTATATAGAGGCTGACAGCTTAGAAGGAAAGGAGCGCTCTGATGCGCTGGCATCGTTGAAAAAGATCAATCCAAAGTGTTCTTTTCC
>CAZWVC010000409.1:0-3853 GCA_964637245.1 uncultured Desulfocapsaceae bacterium | reverse complement strand
AATTTCGGTGCTCTTTTCTCTAGGAACGCAAGCATTCCCTCTTTTTGCTCACTGCTCGAAAAACAGAGGGCAAAAAGATCTGCTTCATATTGACATGCCCTGGCTAGATCTAATTCAACGCCGTTATTTACTGCTTCTTTACACAATCTCACGGCAAGTGGCCCACGAGAGGCGATGGTTTCAGCAAGTTCAAGACTTTTATCCAGGAGTTCGTCCTGGGGAAAGACCTTGTTGACGAGCCCTATTCTCAGGGCTTCTGCGGCATCAATAATATTGCCGCTGAAGAGCAGTTCGTTGGCAAGACCTTTGCCGATAAGTCGTGGTAGTCGCTGGGTTCCGCCAAAACCAGGGATGACACCAAGGTTTACCTCTGGCTGCCCAAATTTGGCATTTTCAGCTGCGTAACGTAAATCACAGGCAATTGCCAGCTCACAGCCACCGCCCAAGGCAAACCCGTTTACCGCGGCAATAACCGGCTGAGGTATATCTTCTAATACACGGGCAACTTTATGACCGAGCTTTGCAAAACCAGCTGCCTCAAGAGAGTTTAAGCTTTGCATGTGCGAGATATCTGCTCCGGCAACAAAGGATTTTTCTCCACCACCGGTGAGAATAACTACAGCAACATCATCATCTCGACCAACAGCATCGAGGCAGTTGTAGAGTTCCTCCAGGGTTTGGAGATTTAGGGCATTCAATGCCTTGGGCCGGTTAATTGTTACTATTGCAGATGAATTCTTTTTTTTATAAATAATATTTTCAAAGTTCATGTTCTTCCCCCTTCATGAAATGTATACTGAAATATTTTAGCCCGGATTTCTCATGAACATTTTGTCCATTTTTCTAAGTATATTTAATTTTGGTTCTTTTCGCCCGGTAACGGATTTTCTCAAATTTACAAAATGTTCACCAAAGGTGCCCATAGGAAATGCCCTTGGGGTGCAGCCCAGGCAACGCCATTTCTGCAGCTTTTAGCAGTAAACATAGCCAACTATCGAAGTCTGCGCTTATCTGTTTACTACCAAAAATTTTGGAACTGTCATCACCTGAACTGATGATAAATTAGGGCTAAGCTACTGCTCAAGTGTGAATTTCCAGGCGCAAAACCACTCCTCTGGATGTTCATCGGGTGGACAGCCGATACATTCTGTACGAATTCGCTTATCTATTGCTCTGGCAAAATAGGTATACTCGACCAGGCCAGCTGATTTACATGGATAATCAGCCAGACCTCTTCTCTTTCTGGCTGACTGGACCCGGCAGTTATTCATCTGGAAGATAAAGCTGTTATCTTCGGAGTTGACTATTGACTGCTCATTAATAGTGCCGTAAAGCCTGAACCCCAAAGCACGTTGTAATCCTTCAAGACCTGGATTTTCGGACAATGCCAGCAGTTTTTTTATAGAGGCCGCTTCAAATGGTGAAAACTGCGCCCAACACGAATCATTGCAACGCTTGGCATCGTTCATACCTTCACTTTTTTCAACAGCCTGAAACCAGACACCATCACCAACCAGCCAATTCTTGGCAGCCCTTTCAAGAAGCTCTTGCTGCTTCTCTTCCGCTAAACTGAGCAGTGGTTCCGGTATTCCATCAACCATGTCAAAATCCAGTAATTTAGCTAGATGATTGAGCTGGATCCCGAAACTTTTTTCAGAGGCTTCTTCAAGGAGGGCGAGTCCCTTCTCCTCTCCCAGTTGATGTTTTACTTCTGAAAACCATAGGGCATGATGTATCATGGTGCGATGAAAGAAATCCAGGATGAGTTTCGCCCGATTTTTAGCATCCAGCTCTTCAGGGGTGTCCGCATCTTTCAACATTTTAATTCCTCCATTCAACACTTAAGGTAACCTGCATATAGCATCTTCAAACTTAGTAAGTGGCTCAAGACCATTGGCGGTGACAAGATGGGTATTTTCAATTCCCACCACTCCTTTTCCGGGAAGAATAACCTTTGGCTCCAACGCAAATACCATACCCTCCTCAAGTTCCAGGGTTTGTCCCTTGGCAATGAATGGAAACTCATCAAGTTCTAACCCCACTCCGTGACCTGTGAAGCGAATGCGACGGTCACCTACACCCATGAAGTACTCGCTGTAGCCAAGCTCAGTTGCCATATCGACCATTTTCTCGTAAATCTCACCAGATGCAGTTCCAGGAACAGCTTCTGCCTTGATATATTCCTGAATTTTCAGCATATCATCATGGGCTCGATAGAGCTCATCAGCAAGATCCCCCAGTACAAATATACGGGCATGATCTGAAATATAGCCGTGATAAGCAAAAACATAGTCCACCAGAATAGTCTCATCCCTGGCTATTTTCTTGTAGCCTGCTCCTTGACCGATTAATTCGCTGACCCCCTCTCCACCGGTGGGAGAGGCGAGATAGCTCGGCACAGCAGCTGCCGGTCCAGACATCAGGTGGCCATAGAATAACTCACTGCCAAATAACCGCATTCTTACAATTCCTTGATGACCAAGGCTCCGGGCATATGCCTCAAGCTCACCGGCAAGAGCAACCTCAGTTTTGCCTGCTTCAAGTATTTTGGGAACCCAGGCTGCAACTTTATCCGAAAAAGCTGCGGCTTTTCTCATTCTCTCAAGCTCAAAAGATGTTTTCACTGCGCGGATAAGCCTGATTGGTGTGGAAACATCTACAATTTTGGACTGCTCAAAAATTGAAGAAAAGAGAAAATAGAGATTGGCAGGCACAACATCCAGTTCCATACCCAAAACTTCCGGAATCGAACAGTTGAAGTCCCCCAGTACACCCGGAATTTTTTTGGGACTTACCAGTGAGACCACATGCTTCAGCGTAGATTCGGCTTTGGCTCGATCAAACTCTTTGAATATCATCAAAACCGCTTCCCCTTCCACGGGGATATACAACCAGCCTTGCTGTGATGTACCGGCAAAATAATAGAGGTCGGTTTTCTGTATTATGAGAGCAGCATCTACTTGCTTTTGCTGCAATTGTGACTGAAGCTTGCTAATCCTCTCAGCTAGCTCTGCTGCAGGTGGTCCAGACTGATATTTTTCCACAGGAACCTCCTCGTAACATTGAATTGTTATCCAGAGTGGGTCTTTATTTATTTGTTGTAATCATAAAAACCTTTGCCGCTCTTTCTCCCTAGAAAACCGCTTTCCACATATTTTCGCAATAAAGGACAAGGTCTATATTTTGAATCCTTGAAACCGTCATAGAGTGTTTCCATGATCGCCAGGCAGGTATCCAAGCCAATGAGATCAGCCAGAGCAAGTGGGCCCATGGGATGATTCATACCAAGTTTCATCACCGTATCGATATCTTCTGGTTTGCCGACATTCTGGTAGAGGCAAAACACCGCCTCATTAATCATGGGCATAAGAATTCTATTTGCAATAAATCCTGGAAAATCATTGGCTTCTGCCGGTGTCTTACCAAACTTCTCACAGAGCGACCAGGTTGTAGCAAAGGTTTCTTCCGAGGTAGCCAGTCCACGAATGACTTCAACCAGCTTCATCACCGGTACCGGATTCATGAAATGCATACCGATAACTTTGTCAGGTCTTTTGGTTTGCGCTGCTATCCGACCAATTGGTATGGAAGAGGTATTGGTGGAAAGGATTACTTCAGGTGCACAAATCCTATCCAGATTTTGGAATATTTTGAACTTCAAGTCTTCTCTTTCTACTGCCGCCTCAACCACAAAATCGACATCCGCCATATCACTGAGATCCGCAGTGATTTTTACCCGGTCAAGGGTTGCATCGGCTGCAGCTTGTTCCATTCTCCCTTTTTCCACCAGGCGGGCTAAATTTTTGGCAATGGCTGCCTTGCCACTTTCTGCGTATTCCTCTTTAATATCACT
>CAZWVC010000408.1:0-3854 GCA_964637245.1 uncultured Desulfocapsaceae bacterium | reverse complement strand
GAGTTTCAATAATCGCACCTGATGGCTTGGCCATCAAACCACGCATTCCAGCCAGCTGACGAATCTGATCGCGGGAACCTCTGGCACCGGAGTCCGCCATGATAAAGATAGAGTTAAAGCTTGGTGCTTCAACTAGGTTATTGTCCTTGTCCCGGAAATAATCGACTTTAATTTCATCCATCATCTCGTTGGCAACTTCCTCGGTAACTTTCGACCAAATATCAACAATTTTGTTGTATTTCTCACCAGAGGTAATTAGGCCATCTGTATATTGTTGCTCAACTTCTACGACTTGGACTTCAGCTTTCTCCACCAGTTCTTCCTTGTTTAAAGGAATTTTCATATCATTGATACAGATGGATATACCAGCCCTTGTGGCATACTCATAACCCGTATCCTTAAGGCGATCAGCGAGAATAACTGTATCCTTGGTACCCGCATGCCTGTAGGTATAATCAATAAGGTTTGCCAGGGCTTTTTTACTCATTACTTTATTGATCTGGGTGAATGGAATAGAAGAGGGTAATAGCTCACCAAGGATTATCCGGCCTATGGTGGAATCATGAATCTCACCATCGATTCTGATTTTTACCTTGGCCTGCAAATCAGCCACATCATGGTCATAGGCTATGCGCGCCTCTTTAGTATCGGCAAATACCTTGCCTTCACCTTTGGCGTTGATTCGATCTCGCGTCATGTAATAGAGTCCCAGAACGATATCCTGGGAAGGAATAATGACCGGTTCGCCGTTTGCGGGAGAGAGTATGTTGTTGGTTGACATCATCAACACGCGTGCCTCGACCTGAGCCTCAACCGAGAGGGGAACGTGCACTGCCATCTGATCACCATCAAAATCCGCATTAAATGCCATACAAACCAGTGGATGTAACTGGATGGCCTTGCCCTCTATGAGAACAGCTTCAAAGGCTTGCATACCCAAGCGATGCAGAGTCGGTGCCCTATTGAGAATAACCGGGTATTCAGTAACTACCTCTTCAAGAACATCCCAGACTTCTTTGGTCCCTTTCTCCACCATTTTTCTTGCGCTTTTAATGGTGGTAACATAGCCTCTGCTCTCAAGTTTGTTATAAATAAAGGGTTTAAACAATTCAAGCGCCATCTTTTTAGGTATGCCGCACTGATGGAGGCGGAGGTGCGGACCAACGACAATAACCGAACGACCTGAGTAATCAACCCGCTTACCGAGGAGGTTTTGACGAAAACGGCCTTGTTTGCCCTTAAGCATATCGGAGAGCGATTTCAACGGTCTCTTGTTAGCCCCGGTGATCACTCGACCACGACGGCCATTATCAAAGAGCACATCGACCGCTTCCTGAAGCATGCGTTTTTCATTGCGAATAATGATATCCGGAGCATCTAATTCCAAGAGCCGCTTTAGTCGGTTATTGCGGTTTATAACCCTGCGGTAGAGATCATTGAGATCGGAAGTGGCAAAGCGACCACCTTCCAGAGGTACCAGAGGTCGAAGATCAGGTGGGAGCACAGGTATCACTTCCAGAACCATCCATTCAGGCTTGTTGCCAGAATCACGGAAGGCTTCTACGACAAAGAGTCTTTTGCCGAGTTTCTGCCTCTTGGTCTGCGAGTTAGTTGCTGCCATCTCAGCACGCAGAGTCTTGGAGAGTTCCTCAAGTTCCTGGGCTTCCAACAAGTGTCTGATCGCTTCGGCACCGATTCCTACGCGGAACTGACCAGGGTACTCATCCCTTGCCTTACGGTATTTTTCCTCATTAAAAAGTGTACCCACCGGGATTGCCTCAACATCGGACTCAACAACCGCGTATTGTTCGAAGTAGAGAATTTTTTCCAGTTGTTTCAGTGTCATATCAAGGATAGCACCAATTTTACTGGGCAGACTCTTGAGAAACCAGATATGCGCCACTGGAGCAGCAAGCTTTATATGCCCTAATCTTTCACGTCGTACCTTGGACTGAATTACTTCAACACCGCACTTTTCGCAAACTACGCCACGATGTTTCATGCGCTTGTATTTCCCACAGTTACATTCAAAATCCTTTACAGGTCCAAAAATCTTGGCACAGAAAAGACCGTCTCTCTCAGGTTTGAATGTTCTATAGTTTATGGTCTCAGGTTTTTTCACTTCACCATGGGACCAGTCCATTATCTTTTCCGGTGAAGCAAGAGAGATTTTAACACTCTTGAATTTGACGGGAGATTTTGGCTTTTGAAAAAAATTAAATAGCTCTTCCACGTAATCACCTCTTCTTCGAATTATTTGATACGCCTGATCTTGAGAACCAGACATGAAGAGATTATGCCCCGAAGGGTGTATATGCATAACCCGCCTACATCCAAATGAAGGCAGGAGATACCTCTATTCTTCTATCAACTCCATGTTCAGGCAAAGCCCCTGGAGCTCTTTTACCAATACATGGAAGGATTCAGGCAATCCTGTCGTCAAGAAGTTATTTCCTTTAACTATCCGTTCATACATAGTTGTTCGACCTTCCACATCATCAGACTTGGCAGTGAGAAACTCCTTGAGCGTATAGGCAGCACCATATGCTTCCATTGCCCAAACCTCCATCTCACCAAGACGCTGACCACCGAACTGGGCTTTGCCGCCCAATGGTTGCTGGGTTACGAGCGAATACGGTCCAGTAGATCGTGCATGGATCTTGTTGTCCACAAGATGATGCAGTTTGAGCATATACATTACACCCACAGTAACCAAGTTATCGAAAGGATCACCCGATAAACCATCGTAGAGCTGCGACTGACCAACTTCGTCTACACCAGCTTCAACCAGGAGTCCCCTGATTTTGCTTTCCGCAGCACCATCGAATACCGGGGTACTCATATGTAGACCATCCTTGTGTTCCCTGACCCATTTGATCACCTCTTCTGGGGTTTTTCCGTCAATGATGGCTGCAGTTTCCTCCTTCGAGTAAACTGTGGCTAGCTTTTTCTTGATCATCTCTACAGTTTGCTCTTGAGCTAGTTTTTCCAACTGCTCGCCTAGTTTTTTGGCAGCAAAACCAAGGTGAGTCTCCAAAACCTGGCCGACATTCATACGTGAAGGAACCCCCAATGGATTGAGTACGATGTCAACTGTTTTGCCATCGGCAAAGAAAGGCATATCCTCTTCCGGCAGGAGCCTGGAAACAACACCTTTGTTGCCATGACGGCCTGCCATTTTATCGCCAACGGATAGTTTACGTTTGGTGGCCACATATACCTTGACCATTTTGACAACACCTGGAGGCAGGTCATCTCCTTTCTTTAGACGTTCGATAATGCCATCATATCGCTCACTGATGAGTCTGGATTGATTAGTATAGCGCTCATAAATTGTATCGATATCTTCAGTAAACTTAGCTTTTTCCGAAAAATCGACGGTGCTCAGATTCCTGAAACCTACATCTTTGGCTACGGTGCCGTCAATCTTCTTACCAAGCTTCACCAAAACGGTTCCATCTTTACCGATGATGTCCTTTTTGGCCGTACGGCCATCCATGATATCACCGATTTCTAGACAAACGCCGCGCTTAAGGCTGGAGAGCTCATCAAGCTTATCCTGGTTGAGACGCTCAATATCCATTTCCTCTATCATCAAAGAGCGCTCGTCTTTATCCACCCCTTTACGGGAGAATACCTTGGCATCGATCACTACGCCCTCAACGCCTGGCGGTACTCGCAAGGAAGAATCTTTCACATCCTGAGCTTTCTCACCGAAAATAGCTCGTAGCAGTTTTTCCTCCGGCGAGAGAACAGTTTCACCCTTTGGCGTAACTTTACCAACCAGGGTGTCTCCTGCTTTTACTTCAGCACCAATCCTGACAATTCCTGAATCGTCGAGATTGCGCAGGGTT
>CAZWVC010000407.1:0-3857 GCA_964637245.1 uncultured Desulfocapsaceae bacterium | reverse complement strand
TGTGGTAAATGTGTTCCATGTCGAGTTGGTACAACTTTGCTTGTCGATATGATGAAACAAAGCAAAACACATAGGAATACTGATGAGTTACTTGAAAAAATGTTTGCTGAAGCAGATTTTATGGCCAAGACTTCACTTTGCCCGCTGGGTCAATCGCCGATTCTTGCTATTGCCAGCCTGAAGAGATTTTTCAACAAGAATTTCAAACAGCTTTCTCCCACCGGCAGTCCAACCTGATGAGTAAATAATATGGATAACTCAATCGTCATACATATTGATGGCAATAGCATAAAAACCACAGCAGGAGCAAATCTCCTGCAGGTCGCAAGGGACAATGGCGTAGATATTCCAGGCTTGTGTTATCACAAAAAAATCAGTCCGACAGGAGCATGCAGGCTATGTGTCGTTAAAAAGAAAGGTGAAGCCGGTATCGTCATGTCATGCACTATGATGGCTGAGGAAGGTCTAGAGATTATTGCCTTTGACGATGAGTTGGAAGCTTTGAGGAAAAGAACTTTAGAATACCTGTTGTGTGAGCATAACGAAGAATATGATGGAACTTACACGGATGAATTAAGAAATCTCGTATGGCAATATGATTTAGCTGATCCTCACAATAGAACATATCCCAAAATTCATGCCGCAAGACAGTTCAAAATAGATGACAGCTCGCCTGTGTTGATTCATGACCCATCTAAGTGTATTAAGTGCTTCAGGTGTATTAAGGCGTGTGACGAGGTGCAGGGTAAAAAAGTTCTCTCTTTTTCAGAAAGAGGCATCAATTCCTACATTATTGCAGGATTGGATGATTGGGCAAATTCAGAGTGTGATGGTTGTGGTGAGTGTGTACAGCTCTGTCCCACTGGCGCATTAGTGGAAAAACCTCACCTTCATACTATCGATGTAGCAAAAATTGATCGCCTGGTGCAAACAACCTGCCCTTATTGTGGTGTTGGTTGTCAGCTCGAGTTACTCGTTCAAGATGATACTGTAGTACGCAGCAATGGAGTTGAGTCAGTTATGCCCAATGATGGCAGACTCTGTGTAAAAGGAAGGTTCGGCTACGATTTTGTCCACCACCATGAACGTTTGACAAAGCCATTGATCAAGAAAAATGGGCGATTTATCAATGTTAGCTGGGATGAAGCCTTAGATTTCATTGCCAGGCGTTTCACTGATATAAAAGAGAAATACGGAGGTGAAGCCTTAGCAGGATATGCCTCTGCCAAATGCACAAACGAAGAAAACTACCTGTTCCAAAAATTCATCAGGGTAGTATTTGGCAACAATAACATCGATTATTGCACCCGGCTTTGTCATGCTTCCACAGTCACAGCCATGCTCAAATCACTTGGCGATGGTGCAGGAAGTAATTCTATTGAGGATTTTGCCAAGACTAATTGTCTATTTGTTACCGGGAACAACATCATTGAAACTCATCCTGTTACTGCGACATATGTGAAAAATGGTAAAGAGATGGGAAACCAGATCATCGTATGCGACCCCAAATGGACTCCCTTGGTGAGATACGCAGATATCTGGCTTCAACCTCGTCTTGGAACAGATGTCGCCCTGCTCAACGGTATGATCAAAATTATATTGCAGGACAATCTTATTGACAGAGACTTTATTATTAACCGGGTTGAGAATGGTTTGCAGGCGGTAGCAGAATTAGAACAATGCGTCAATTCCTATAATCATAAAAAAGTAGAAGAAATAACCGGAGTCTCAGGAGATCTTGTCGCTAAGGCAGCTCGAATGTATGCAATGGCAGACACTGCAATAATTGCTACGGGCATGGGTTTGAGCCAACAAGTTATCGGGACTCACAATGTGTTTGCTTTAATCAACTTGATGCTCATTACTGGGCAAATTGGAAAACTTCATGCGGGGCTTAATCCACCACGCGGCCAGAATAATGTCCAGGGTGCAACCGATGTGGGTTGCTCTCCCTTGTTTTTTCCAGGCTATATTTCCATTGCTGATGCTGAGAATAGAAATCGCCTGGCGAAACTCTGGGGAGTGAACCAGAAAATATTATCAGCACATGCTGGATTAACAACGGTTGAAATCATGCATGGTGCCAAAGAGGGTAAAATTAAGGGCATGTACATAATGGGAGAAAATCCCATGGTCACAGACCCAGACTTAAATCATACACAAGAAGCTCTGGAAAAGTTGGAGTTTTTGGTGGTGCAGGATATCTTCCCAACAGAGACAAGTAAACTAGCGGATGTAATCCTGCCATCAGCTTCTTTTGCTGAAAAAGATGGAACTTTCGTAAACAGTGACAGGCGGGTTTTGCGCGTTAGAAAAGCTGTCCCATCCCCAGGAAAAGCGATGGAAGACTGGCAGATAATTTTACAATTAGCTCAGCAAATGGGTTTTGACCTCGGCAGATACACTACGGCGGAAGAGATCTTTTCTGAAATAGCTATTGCCGCACCCATGATGGGTGGGATCTCCTACGCCCGTTTAGACAAAGGTGGTATCCAATGGCCTTGCCCCACTGCAGATCACCCTGGGACATCAACTCTTTTCTTGGATCGTTTCAATACAGAGAACGGCAAAGCACGCATTCATCCGGTTGATTTTTCAGCGCAGGCAGAAAAGGCGGATAAAGAGTATCCTTTTATCCTCAATTCTGGCAGAATCCTCTATCAATATCATTCCTCAACTATGTCTCGGAGAAATGATGTTCTCAATGCCTATGCCAACAGCCCCTATGTTTTGATGAATGAAAAAGATGCCGAGAGTCTTGGCCTTAGTGATGGTGAGATTGTGCGCTTGGTATCTGCAAGGGGAGAGTTGCAGACCCCGCTTAAAAAAAGTACAGAGGTAGCCCAGGGAGAACTCTTCATGCCCTGGCATTTTCCTGAAGCTCCTGTCAACAATCTTACTCGGGGTGAACTCGACCCTTACTCTAAGATTGCTCCCTTTAAATACTCAGCTTGCCGTGTTGAAAAAATTGGGTAACACTAGCGCTGCTGGAGTATTAAAAAATGAGATTTTCTGAAGAAAAATTCTCTATTGATAATTCTTGGAATAGGTCTAAACTGCTTTCGACTGTTGATGATAATACCTAGAAGATAATTTAGAGAAAAACCAATAACGATGCAGGGAGCAAAAACTTATTTAAATTATGGAAAAATCAATACAACCAGAAGAATGGGTTTCTCTTTCAGGGGTTGATAAAAATTGTTTTGGCTGCGGATTTGAAAATATCCATGGTCTACAAATGAAATTTGAATCAAATGGAGATGAGCTTAGATCACAGCTTGATCTGCCTGAGAGGTTTCGTGGCTGGAGCAATCTGATTCATGGCGGTGTTCTTTCAACCATCCTTGACGAGACAATGAGTTGGACAGCAATCTTTTTTTCTAAAAAATTTATCCTCACAAAAGGCATGCAGATAGATTTTCTGCTTCCTGTAAGAGTAGGTATGCCGCTTTTCTCATATGGTCGTATTAAAGAATATATTGGTAAAAGAGAGGTACTTGTAGTTGCTGAGATACGAGGGGAAAATAACGCAATATATGCTGCTTCAGAAGGGGTTTTCGCTCTTTTTAACAAGAAGCAATTTCTCAAGATGAGGATAATTCCCGAGGCAGATCTTGAGTTGATGTCTTCACTCATTCCAGATTGAAGTAAGCCAAAAGAGAGTTTTCTAGATTTAAACGCTATTGCTTCTGCTCTAGCAAATTGGACGAGATTGTAATTGCTGGATTTGTCTTTCTGGAAGGTAAAAGGTTTAGAAGAAGTCGCGAGAAGAGGAGGCGAACAGTATGTCCGCCTCCTGAATAATCTGCAGAGTGGTTACATAGGCATTATCACTGTGTCAATTATGTGAATGACAC
>CAZWVC010000406.1:0-3858 GCA_964637245.1 uncultured Desulfocapsaceae bacterium | reverse complement strand
TGTCCCCCAAACTGCAGCATGAAGGGTTTAGCTTGGAAGTTCTAGCTGTTGATGTGCCCCCTTTTAGCTATGACCGGGATGTGCTCATTCAGATATTAATGAATCTAATTGAGAACAGTGTAAAGTTCGGCAAACATTGTCCACAGAAAGATATCACCATTAATGTTGAGTCAACAGCAGATGAAGTTCATCTTGCGGTTAGTGATACTGGCCCGGGGATTCCGCGTCGAGCCCTGAAAAAGATCTTTGACGATTTTTACCGGGTTGATAACGACCTCACCCGGAAAACCGGTGGGACCGGCATCGGCCTTGCTCTGGTTAAAAAATTTGTTGAAGCAATGGGCGGCAGCGTCCAGGCAGTAAATAACAGCGGGTCTGGATGCACCATAAAACTTCATCTCCCGAAGAAAACATCTTGAGGAAAGTTAGATATGTTTAAGAAAACCAGTTTAGCACTGATTCTACTATTTCTGTGGATATCAAAAGGTGTGGTTTATGCAAAAGATGACAACTCGTTGCTTAACTTTCTCCCAGGTATACTTGCCGGTGCCAATACTTTACCACGGCCAATTGATTTTAAAGTTGCCCTGCCAACCATCCCGGAAACAGGAGAGTATGTGATTGATCTTGTGCATTGGGACATTCCCAATAACGGGTCACAGCCAGTAAAAACAACCGATAATCTACAAGCGGCGATAGACTGGGCAAAAGAACAGGGATTCAACCGGATTAGACTACCGAACGGAAATTATCTGATAGGTAAACACGGCAATGCGATCTATCAGAGCGGTATTGTATTAAAAGGAAGTACCGAGTTTGTCTTGGATAACGGTGCGGTTCTGCAGATGGCAACCAATGATAAATGGAATTACTGCGTAATCGCCGTAACGGGGCAGGCAAATGTGCTAATCCGCGGAGGAGCAATTAAAGGAGACCGTGCCACCCATATTTTTACACCAAGAACAAGTGATGGCTCCACAGCTCATGATGAGGGCCATGGCATCTGTTTGCAAAGTTCAACCAGTCGGGTCCTGGTGGAAAATATGACTATCAAGGATTTAACCGGAGATGGCTTATTGCTGGTAACCGAAATATCCGATGTGACTGTCAGGAATAACAAAATCTTCAATAATCGTCGTCAAGGTGTATCGGTTGTTGGGGGAAAGCGTATCAATATTGAGAGTAATGAAATCCACCATATTAAAGGAACATCTCCGCAATTTGGTGTGGATATTGAGGGTGCTGGGCGGATTGACCGTGATATCATAATCAGGGGCAACTATTTTCATCACAATCGAGGCGGTGATATTGTCAACACCAGTGGCCGGAACGTATTTATATTTAATAATGTTATGGAGCAGGGAGAAGGCAGTAGCTATGTGGATGGGCCGATTGTCTCCTGGCATAAGACCGATCAGGTTATTGATCGTAATACAATCACCATGACATCAGGATCGTACAATGGCAGATTGGGCTATATTCAATATTCAAGTGGCGGAGCAAAGGGGCATAACCGAATCACCTATGTACATGATAATACCTGTAACGGCTGTGGTATGTATATGTATAAAAGTGCGGATGCTGATATCCGGCGCAATAAATTTTTGGATTATTTTCTTTCTTTAAGTGAATTTAGTAATGCCACTGTAATCGATAACGTGGTTACCAGTAATCTCTATTGTTGGTCATACCGCATTAGAAAGACAACTGGTAAAGCAAGCGGTAATACCTATAATGGTAAATCCGTTAATATCCCTTTATCCAATGTTCCTTGGACCACGCCTTGTCTGCGTTAGCACAGGATAAGCAGGCTAGGAGGTAAGTGATTTTAAAAGAGTGTTGTCATTAACTCATAGTTTTCAGAAGAATTTTTTCTATCAGAGGCGACAAAGATAGCAGGGAGAATGCTTCCATTCGGCTACATTAAAAAAATGTGATAATGTGTCCTTAAAAACATATAAATGATGGTAAAACTATGTTCAGTTAATGTGATAAATTTTGTTAATACTTGCTCATTTAGCGTGACGTAAGTGTAGTTCAAAAATATAGAAGAAACGGTAAAAATAAGATAGGTTAACTGATTCTAGTTAGTTTCCATCCGAAAACTAGGCATTTTGTCTGAGATCAAGGCATGCTGAAATTTTTACCACAGGCATATAATTGATATTCCGAGGATAAAAATTTTAGCATAACGTTGAGATCGGGCAGGTAAGCGCAGACTCCGAAAAGGCAGTTTTCGGACGGGAACTAGTTAAGAAAAGGAGGTTTTTAAGAGCAGAAGTAGTGTGACATTCATTTCTATCAGGTTCAGAACCAATCGACCCAATCGAGCTTAAGGTATATCAATGGATATCATTTCCCTCATAGAAAAACGTCTTGATGAAACCTATGAGTTGCATCGCCGCTATATAAACCCTCAGTTTGTCCGAGTTTTGGAAGTGATTGGCTTCAACCGGAATTACACCAGTGCAAGGGGTGCACGGTTAACAGATGCCAACGGGCAAGACGTTCTTGATTTTCTCTCTGGCTTCGGAGTTTTTAATATCGGGCGCAATCATCCGCTGGTCGCGCAGGTGCTTCATGCCATGCTGGACAGAGATCCGCCGAATCTGGTTCAAATGGATGTGGGTGGAATATCGGGACTGCTGGCTGAAGCCCTGGTAAGGGTGGCACCGGGTGATCTGGATGCAGTTTTCTTCACTAATTCGGGAACTGAGGGCGTTGAAGGTGCGCTGAAATTTGCTCGTCAAGCCACTGGGAGGCATAAGGTTGTGTATTGCCATCATGCATTTCACGGACTTACTTTGGGATCACTCTCAGTCAATGGAAATTCTGAGTTTCGCGAGCGCAACGAACCGCTGTTACCGGGCTGTGTCCCTGTTCCTTTCAATGATCTGACTGCTCTGGAAAAAGAACTGTCTGGCGGAGATGTTGGATGCTTTATTATAGAGCCCATACAGGGCAAGGGCGTATTTGTCCCAGACGATGATTATCTGCCCGGTGTCCGTCACCTTTGTGACACATATGGTACACTTCTCATTGCAGATGAGGTGCAGTGTGGGCTTGGTCGTACGGGCAAGATGTTCGCGGTTGAGCATTGGGGTGTCAAGCCAGATATCCTGGTTATCTCCAAGGCTTTATCCGGAGGATACATTCCCGTCGGAGCAATTATTACGACCCGAGAGATCCATGCCAAGATTTTTGATACAATGGAGAGGTGCGTTGCCCATTCCAACACCTTTGGTCAAAATGAATTGGCAATGGCCGCAGGACTGGCAACGCTATCAATCCTTGAAAGCGAGGAGCTGGTCCGTCAGGCTGCTGATCTGGGCGAATACCTCATTGATGGTTTAAAAAAGCTGGCTGATCGTTATGAGATGGTATCCGAGATTCGCGGCAAAGGTCTGATGATAGGAATCCAGTTTGGTGAACCTCTCTCGCTTTCGCTGAAAACCGGATGGAAGCTCCTGCATAAATTGAACCCTGATCTTTTCGGACAGATGATCACGATTCCGCTACTGGAAAAGCACCATATTCTCACCCAGGTAGCAGGTCATGGGCAGGATACTGTCAAGATTCTTCCGCCCCTGGTAATTGATAAGACCGATGCCGACTATTTTCTCACAGCCTTGGAAGAAGTTCTTGGTGAGGCTCATCGGTTTCCTGGTTCTGCCTGGACCACCACCAAGAACCTGGCTCTCCGTACTGCCCGAAGCTCATCATGAAGCGGCGAGCGCTTATGCAAACAGTATTTGCTGTTTTGTGGCAAATGGTTACCACCTATCCCAGGCGTATCATTGTTGTTGGGACAATCCTGGCCGTTATTTCAGCTGGTTATTCCTTTTTTTTCCTCAAACT
>CAZWVC010000405.1:0-3858 GCA_964637245.1 uncultured Desulfocapsaceae bacterium | reverse complement strand
GACAGATTATGTCAGAACTTTCCCATGCATTGAATATCTGAGTGCATAGGTGTTACTTAGAGCATAATCTCAGCTGCAGCTGCCTTTAAAGCGGCAGCTGAGATCTGTAATAATTCCTGCTCCTCTTTGCTTAAATCCACATCGAGACGCTCAACAACCCCTTGCCGACCAACCACCACAGGCATACTCAGGCAAACATTCTCAACACCATAAATTCCTTCGATGAGATGCGACACCGAAAGCACAGATTTACGATTACGCACAATAGCTCTGATCAGATGAGCGCAACCTGCGCCTATTGCATAATAGGTCGACTGTTTTCCTTCAATTATGGTATAGGCCGCATTTTTTGCTTCCTCAAATATACGCTCTTTATCAGTATCACTCAAAGCCTGGTGGTCTAATAGCCGCATATTTCCCATGGTGGCGCCACTCCATACCGGAAATTCACTATCACCATGTTCTCCCAGGATATATGCGTGAATGCTGCGATTATCGATATCAAGATGAGCACCAAGAAGATGACGAAAACGCGCTGAATCCAGGATGGTACCGGTTCCCATGATCATATTCTTATTTTGTGGATATTTTTTCACAACAAGGTGAGTTAAAACATCGACTGGATTGGTTACCATGATGAGAATTGATTCAGGGTTATTAACAAAAACCTCTGCTACGACATTTTCTACTATTGCAGCATTTCTTTGCACCAGGGCAAGGCGAGATTCTCCTGGTTGTTGAGCTGCTCCGCAGGTAATAACTGTCACCTGACTCTCGCTGCAGTCAGCATATGAACCGCTATTGATTGTGGTTCTGCCAACAAAAGGCACTGAGTGCTGCAGATCCATTACCTGAGATTCAGCTAACTCGGTATTAAGATCGACAAGTGTTATTTCATCAACTATATCCTGCAAAACAAGACTATAGGCTATGGTCGAACCAACCATTCCTGCACCTATTATCGTTACTTTGGTTTTCATCTTCGTCACTTGCCTCCGCTTATTCGAGGATTAACAGTTTGTTGCGTAATAGTAACCGTTGGATAATGTTGTTTTACTCACGGTTTACACCACGAAGATAAGTACTTGAAGGATGACTGTCACTGCCGTCTTGATATATGATCTTTATGTAGACCACATGTATTTTTTCAATAGACCTTGTAGATTGCAACATCACCAGCTTATAAGACCTAATATTCAGGTCTCATCACAGGCTTTTTCTACAAACAGCCCCACCTCTATGATAGAATTAGTATAGGAAAACAGATTCAAATATTAGGAGGTTAAAGTTGCGAGCTCTTGTTGATCTTGCAAAGCTTTTGAAAGAAGATATCCAATGTTTTAATCTGCTGCCTTTGTTCTACCAACAGGAAAGAATACTGTTTTAAAAATGAAGAATAATCGTCAAACCAGAGAACTGAGGATACGGTAATCCACTAGCATTACATCCGTATAAATAATAAACTCAAAGAAGAGGTGTCATATGTCTTCCATAGAGTGGCAAACAAGCCTTGGTTATGTCGAAGATTCAGCAACTGCAATGCGGAAACCAATTCTTTTTTACTATTACGATAAGGAATGCATCGGCTGTCAGGAATTGGAAGAAAACACATTTGCCAATGGTAAGGTAGCCAGCTTTATCATGGAATCACTCCTGCCGCTGCGGATGGATTTGGAGAAAAAAGCATTTTATGAAAAATACAACGCAATATGGACTCCCACTCTTTTGCTGCTGGATTACTCTGGCAGCGAGATTCAGCGAACAATTGGCTTTCTTGATGCAGATGAATTCATTGCTACCATGCATCTGGGCATTGCCAAAGTTCATTTCAGTGCGGAAGAATTTGATGCTGCCAATGTTCATCTTAAGAGATTACTCGGTCAATATAACACCAGTTCAGCTACCCCAGAAGCCATTTATTTCCAAGGAATTAATCTCTATAAACAAAAGGATGATCCCAGTCAGCTCAAGCGAGCCTATGAACAGCTAGTTAAGGAATATCCTGAAAGCAGTTGGGCAAAAAGGGCTGAGCCATATCAGCAGTTTTAATACAGGCAGTTTTAATACAGGAAAATCCAATTATCGCTAAAGTCTAATAGCATGGAACTACATACATAGGCTACGGCAACTTGATTGTACATCGTAGCCTTTTCTTACCCTGCAAATATTAGCCTACAATCTCCTCAATTGAATAACCCTGTGCCTTGTTTCTATTTCTAAGAACACAGGTTCTATGGTTTACTTTTTATGTAGTAAAGCACCGTTAATTCATAATAGCTTCCTCTTCCTGCTCATTTTACAGGTCTTTTGAATGAGTTATTTCATCAGTTAAACACACACATCCTCAGACCCCATAACGCTTTTGTCATTTTTATTGTTTTGTATGAGTGAATTTTAATTAATCACTTGATTTATTCATTCGATTAATTAACATGTTAACAAGAAGATAAATTTCACTAAAGAGAATTCTATGAAGAAACAAAGCTCGAATCGTGGAGATCTTACCAAGCAAGTGTTGATCAACACTGCTATGGAAATATTTGGAAGAGACGGTTTTCACGCCACCAGTACTCGAGAGATTGCTGCGCAAGCAGGAGTTAACCAGGCACTTATCGGTTATCATTTTGGTGGGAAAGAAGCCCTCTATCTTGCTGTTTTTGACAACATCGCAGCTGGGATGAGCCAACGTCTGGGACCAATTGCCACAAAAATCAACAGTGAACTCAACCATCTGGAAAAAGAGGGTGTGGATAAACCCAATGATTACCTTGCCCTGCTACTCCAACTGATTGAGGCATTGATTCGAATGTTTGCCAATCAGCAAACATCTAGCTGGGCCAGACTCATCCTGCGTGAGCAACAATCACCCTCCCCGGCATTTGATATCATCTACGAAGGATTGATGGGTAAAATGCTTCATCTAACCACCTATCTTGTCAGCAGAGTAAATAAGATCGAACCCCAATCTGAAGAAGCTAAACTTCTTGCCATCACCATATTCGGTCAAGCCCTGGTTTTCAGGGCATCACGGGCAGCGATATTGCGATACATGGGGTGGACTGATATTTCCGATAAAGAGATTGTGGTTATCCTTGAGCAAGTGAAGAGCAATATTTCCTCCATGTTTACCGAGGTACTTGATTATGAGTAAATTTATTCGATTGCTTATTATCTTAATTGTCCTGGCAGCAGCAGGAACAGCATTCTTTTATGCTAAAAATGAGAAAACTTCTAATAGTTTAACTCTCTATGGCAATGTCGATATCCGTGAAGTTGATCTGGGGTTTCGAGTATCCGGAAAGCTTGCTGAAATGCACTATGATGAGGGGGATGCTGTAAAAAAAGGTGATATCCTGGCTCTCCTTGATACAGAACCATATCAACATGAGTATGATGCCGCTTCTGCCAGGGTTAAACGAGCAGCAGCTCTGGTACAGAAATATGAATCAGGCAATCGCCCCCAGGAAATCAAAAGTGCAAAAGCTCAGGTTACTGAGGCTGAAGCTTCGTATACCAATGCCAGACGAGATTTTATCAGGCAAACAGAACTGGTGGAAGCGAAAGCTACCAGCCAGAAGATCCTTGATCAGGCTGAGGCTAAACATGAAGAGACTGCAGCACGGCTGCAAGCTACCCGGGAGTCCTTGGCTTTGCTTGAGGAAGGGTTCCGTCAAGAAGATATTCTTGCCAGCAAAGAAGAACTTAATGAAGCAGAGGCACAACTAAAACTTGCAGCAGTTCGTCTGCAGGACAGCAAACTGGTTGCTCCCAACGATGGTATGCTGATAACCCGAATTGTCGAGCCAGGTACCGTTCTTACCTCAGGAACCCCAGTATACACATTATCCCTTGAAAACC
>CAZWVC010000404.1:0-3871 GCA_964637245.1 uncultured Desulfocapsaceae bacterium | reverse complement strand
GCTCTTTCAATTTCTGCCTGGCCATTCCTCTCCTCTTCGTCTTGATACTCATACTTAAGAATAATGGAAATAATCTGATACTGCAATTTTGCATCAGTGGTATTCCTAGTCTATTTGGATCTCTTATATATTAATTGGGGAAAAATTGCTTTAGATGATTGCAACATCGGTAAATGCAAAAATGCCAAGCTGAATTTAATTCCTAAGAAGCTTTTAAGGATGTGATTCCAACATTTGTTTTTCGCACGTTCATTATAAAAACCACAAGAAAAAGGAGAGCTCCTCCAAGATGGATATAGAACGAGACTGGCCAGAGCATTGTAAGGGCAAGAGCAAAGGCAATTACCCGCATTGGCCAGCTTAAAAAATTTTCCAGATAACCCTGAAATGCTCCAGAAAAGGCATAAAGCCCAATTAATGCAAAGACAAATATTTCAACAACCTCATACCAGTTTCCACCAATCAATGGAGTGTAAGCAAACAAAAGTGGAACGATATATAGACCCTTGGCAATTTTCCATGATTGTAAGCCGGTTGACATGGGTGGTGTTTTGGCTATGGCGGCTGCAGTGAATGCTGTCAGGCAGACCGGAGGAGTGACATTGCTGTCCTGGCTTAACCAGAAAATGATCAAATGGGCGGAAAGCAAGGCATATGTGGAGGCTTCAGAACTTAGTGCCATCTCCCGGATTGTACCCGCCAAATCCTGGGGGACAGCAGCAAGCAGTGCCCGAGCCTGTTCCAGGGACATTGTTTGATTCAACAAGTCCACTTTGTCAGGAACGGCGACCATAAATATTGCCTTGGCCTCTTCGGATAACATTCCTTTGGCAATTGAGTCAACTATCTGGGTGTCAGCGATGAGGTTGTAGAGCGCTGGTGCGGAGAGAGTACCCAATACGATGTAGGCAGCTGTAACTGGTAATCCCATTCCTAAAACCAGTGAGGCGAGGGCAATGAGTAATATGGCAATAAAAAGGCTGGATCCTGCCCAATTGGTTATCATCAGGGAAAATGTATTGCCAATACCAGCGGTGGCAATGACATTGACCACAAGACCTACACTACAGAGTAGAATTGCTGTCATTACCATATTTCTGGCACCCAGAGCCAGGGCATCCATAATTGCCCCAAATCCCATCTTGTTTGGGGTAATCCACGATGAGACTATGACTGCTACAATGGAGATGCCTGCCGCGTAGGTTGGGGTAAAACCTTTAATTAACAGGCCAATGAGAACAGCAATTGGTAAAAGGAAGGGAAGACCACCCTCTTTTATTACGGTAAAAACCCGAAGTTTGTCCTCTTCGACCGTATCGACATTGGAGCGCTTTGCCTCCACCCGCACAAAAAATGCAACAGTGGCAAAATAGAGAATTGCTGGAAGAATTGAGACAAACACAATAGTGGTATATGGAATCTGTGTATAACTTGCCATAACAAACGCACCTGCACCCATTATAGGGGGCATAAGCTGGCCGCCTGTTGATGCTGAAGCTTCGACACCGGCAGCGAATTTTGGGTCAAATCCTGCTTTTTTCATCAGGGGTATAGTGATAACCCCAGTTGATGCTGTATTTGCTACGGCGGATCCTGATATGGTACCCGTCAACCCTGAAGCAAATACGGCAACCAGTCCAGGTCCACCAATGGTTTTACCGGCAACTGCTCGGGCCAGGTTTATGACAAAATCTCCAGCACCTGAGCGGAGTAGAAAGGCACCGAAAAGGATGAACATAAAGACGAAGGATGACGATATTCTGGCGATGTTCCCAAATATTCCGTCATCTCCATAGATTGAGCGAAAGAGAATTGTTTCTGGGGTAAGACCGCTGAATTTGAAGACTCCATCAAGCATCCCACCCCACCAACCAACATAAGTCAGTGCTAAAATGATTAAAATGGGAATTATCCAACCGGTTGTTCTTCTGGTAAATTCAATGGCTGAGAGTACAAGAATGGTTCCTGCTATCCATTCTGCGGATGATAGTCTTACACCTCGTGCATAGATCGCATCTTCCATTGATATCATATAAATTGCAGAAGCTCCAGCGATGATGCCAAAGGCAATGTCAAAGAAAAGCAGGTACTTGGGCTTTCTTTTTCCCCACCTTCTTCCCAATGGAAAAACCAGGACGCAGAGCGCAGCAAACCCAGAGTAATGCAAAGAGTTCTGCCATAGCCCAGGAAGAACGGCAATTATATTAAAATAAATGTGGAGAAGAGAGACCCCGATACCTAAATAGAAAATTGTCATTTCCATGGTGCTCTGTTTAGCCACCAGTTGGGATTTTTCTTTTTGCAAGAGGACTCTCCGCTGTAATAAATGGGTTCTCAGATGTGTATTGCTAAAGTTAAAGCAGGTTTTTCACCGGCAACCCAGAGATCACCCATGAATCACCTGCTTTTCCCCTGAATGGTGAGCCTATTTTGCAATCAGATTATCAGGGATTGTAATGCCTACCTCTTTATAATATTTTACAGCACCAGGATGCAGCGGCATTGGCAAACCGGCTAAGGCCTTGTCGATACTCATAACCTTGGTGGCTTTATGAATGGCATTAAGAAATGGTAGGTTCTCATAGATGGTTTTTGTGATGAGGTATACTGCTTCCTCGTCCAGATCAGCCCGTGCCGCCAGAAAATTTGGCTGAGCGATGGTGTTGATGTCTTCTTTTTGTCCAGGATAGGTTCCGGCTGGGATAAGATACGGTGTCCATAGTCCAAGGCCACCGTCGGCTTTCTTAGCCTGTTCGGGTGTAAAATTGAGCATCTGAATCTTGTCACCCATGGCGGCCATAGCCCTGGTAACGGCACCGGTGGGAACTCCTGCGGGGGTACCCATGGCACTCACCTGACCGTTCTGCAGTGCATCTGCACTTGGTCCGTATCCCACATGGACGAGTTTATAATCCTTATCGATGTCGATTCCTATATTGCCTAACAATGTCTTGTTTGACCCGATAGTTCCGGAATTTTTCTTGCCAAGTGCGGCCCGATCACCTTTTATTTCGGCCATATCGGTAATTGTTCCGGTTTTAATTTTAGAAGAGAGGATGGTGAATTGCTCAACATTCTGCCACAGCATGGAAACAGCACGCAGTTCTTTTTGCGGCCCTTCCTGAGCTAATGGTCCTTTACCGTTCCAGGCATAATAGCCAAATAGTCCCTGGAGGATGGCAAATTGAGCTTCGTTATCTCGCAGCAGCTTTACATTTTCACCTGAGCCAGCAGAATTAATAGCTGACATTCCGATTTTCATTTTAGGTTGAAGTTTTACCTTGGTAAGTGTGGAGATAGCCACTCCAACAGGATAATAGGTCCCACCGGTGCTGGCGGTAGCCAACAGGTAATTCTTTTCTTCCAGTGCCTGAGCGGACGTTGTGAAAAGAATACCTGCCGCGGTAATGGCAATACAAAAACTCTTCCAATAAGTACGGATTTTCATATCAATCTCCTCAATAGTTATTAATGGATCTGCTCCTCGAAAACAACCTTCCTCGGTAACTCTGGCGCAATAAAAGGACCACTATTTATCCTTTGGCTAGTATTGAGATAATGTGTTGAATTTAAATAATATAAGACATGACCACTTAAATTAAAGAGAGAATGTGTAGCATAACATTACCAGTTTATAGGAGAAGCATGAACAAGATTTTGCCTATATCTCTTTGAATAGGCTTTTCATATTTCCAGCTAACTGTTGAATGATGCACATGATGGTGATTCTTTACATTTGATATTGTCCTAAAACTGAAAATGTAGAGGTTTACATTATCACCTAAATTTTGCAATTGGTAAGTTTGCCGGAGATAGGAGGCATCAATAGTGTAGACGTATTGATATACTTCAAACTATTGATAACGAAATT
>CAZWVC010000403.1:0-3876 GCA_964637245.1 uncultured Desulfocapsaceae bacterium | reverse complement strand
AGGTGAAAGAGATTTATTTTTCAAGTTACCTACCTTTTAGTCTACCAATCAGCAGAAGTGACAAAAGCGATAATTTTTTTTGAAATTTTATTGCAGTATCTGAAGAAATTCTCAAAGTTCAGCAACATCTCGAAGCAGCATTAGTCATTTTTCCTAGATGAAGTAATGTTTCTTTTGTTCTTTTCTTGGCCCATAGTAGATTAGATTCATTAACCTAAAAAACTCAGTTGGATTTAAGCAGAAGGTAGTGCCGCATCCATTACCCCAGAGAAAAAGCATGTGATTCTTATGTGAGAAATTAGAGTTTTGTTTTTTTATTTAGCTCATTCGCCCTATTCTAGGGCAGGAATCAGTTTAGGTCTCCTATAAACAATAAATGCTTGTTGAATTATGGCTCGCCACCTCTCCTTAAAATCCAACTGCGAAGCAGTTAAGAATGTTAGGAAAGCTGATATTTCTTGAGTAATTTTAGCAATTTTTTCAGCAGCTGCATTACTGGAACAAAGGCGGATAAAGCGCTGCCTAGAAGTCTTTACCATAATACCAACAGCGTCTAATAATAAAGGTCGACTGGTAATTGCTTCTGCGTGTTTTTCTGGAATTGCCAAGCGCGTATAAATACTCCACCAATTCGAAATCAGTGCAACAATCGCAGCCATTATCCTTGTGCTTGCAAGGTCTTTAGTCGTAAATCCTCCCCACCCCCATTGATTCTTATTTTCATCATAGTTGTTTTCGCAATCGCCTCGGTCACGGTAGTGCTGAGCAATTTCTAAAACACTTCGGTTCAGACTTGTTACCAATACGCAACATTCCCATTTGGTCGCTTTGTCGTGTTCTATCAGTTCCGGAAATAGTGTTGGCTGTTTATCTTCAATTGCCTTGGCGACGACTGCTTTTTTAGATTTATGTTGGCGACGTAGAATAACTATATCTCTTTGCGCTTCCCAACCTTGAAGCCGAATAGTTGATTTACGCCCCTGCCATCCTTGCCCGGCATTTTCCCAATTTGACTCTGAGTTTTCAATGTCTCGAATATGATTTTTAACTCCAGAGCTCATTTTAAGCTTAAAAAGATAGCCTAGTGATCGTTTCTCACATTCCTTCATCATATTATCTGAACCGTAAGAAACATCTCCACGAATTAGGAAGGGTCTTTTTTCTTCAGGTATTGAATCTATTAGATCAAACAGTTTAGGCAGAGCAAAACTCCCACCATGTTCATTACCTGATCTAACTTCGACCCCCAAACAAATTCGGACATTAGCAATAAAATAACTATGATAGCTGTAACTCGGGCGACCTTTATAGGCTGGATTATAGCCTATTTTCGCACCTTCCTGATGACCAAAAACCGGTTTGACTGTACTATCTATATCAAGAATCCAATCATATTCTATCATTGGCTCCCAACTCTTTTTCAGGTGACGGTTAAGCCAATTGAGTGCATCAGTTTCATCCATCCGCTTAACTCCACGACTAGTTGAGTCTTCACTACAGATCTTATTAAGATCTAACATTTCTGCGCTTACATCATCTCCTGAGATTTCATTAATGTGCGTGTATCGATTATGACCTGATAAAGTTGATAGTAGCAGCGTGCCAAGGATATCTTTTGTATCCGGTGCATTATTACTTTTATATGAAAGTGGGGCATCGCCTACCCAATCATTGAAGAGGTTTGAACAAGTCAAGAATTGGGCGAAAAAGACAAGCTGGCCGACAGGCGTAAAAGCCTGTGCGTTGTCCCAATTGACATGGGTCATGCCACACATTGCATCTAACTTTATGGTGGGATTTACTTGCTTTTTTACTTCTGTACCGGATCGTAATGATGGTGTGATATTGGTCATATCGATTCCTATTAGCGTTTGAATTCTATATGCTAATATCACGCTTTTTCCTTTCACCCAATGGGTGAAGACAACAAATCATGTGTCTATTGATAAATCAAGACGTTAGTGCGCCAAGAAATCTTGGCATTACTTGCAAGGTGAAAGTCCTTGTCTGGCAAGGGATTAGCCCCCCACCAGTATCGAGTGTTAGAGCTCTCGCGGACATTGCCAAATAGCCAGTTTGGATAAATGGAACAGAAGAGTTTAAGCGTACACAGAGAATCATATAGGCCGCAGGGGCATTCGCACGCCCTTAAGTACAATTGAGCCCCGTAACTAGGATAAAGATGCAGAATGGACGACGGTTTTAACGTATCGGAAGTCAATATAAATAACATGTTGAGTAAACATGGGTTAGTGTTATTTGCGCTGCCGGGGTCGAAGAACGTGGCATGTATGAAGAGTAATGTTGATAACTTGGGAGGCCCTGCCGCCTCCCGCATAATTCCTTCAGCGGAATTATCGGGTAAAGTCTACCAACCAAAGAAGGTAACTTGATGGGCATTAAACCAGAAGAGCAGGGAGTCAGATCACCTAATAATAGTCCGAGACGGGAGAATCGATCACATGGCGAAGTGGGTGACAGGGACGCGTATTGCGCAAAGGAAACAGGCACCGGACATGTAGGATCGGGTAAATGTCTGCCAACCTCACTGCGCGAAATATCAAAGAAAGCGGATCGTAACAAGTTTTCCCGCTTTGGTAATCTGTACACTCTACTAAATAAAGAAGCACTGTTATATGCGATTGGGGAATTAAACCCTAAAGCAGCAGCTGGAGTTGATGGGATCACATATGACGAATATGTCCTTGATGCCGAAGCTCATGCCGAGCGTTTAGTTATGAAGTTGAAGAACAAAAGTTACCGAGTCAAACTTGTGCGCCGCCAGTATATTCCAAAACTAAACGGCAAAATGCGGCCTCTAGGCATACCGGCTATAGACGATAAAGTCTTACAGCTGGCCTGTGCCCGAATATTGGAGGCTATATTTGATCCAAACTTCTATGAACACAGCTACGGTTACCGCCGTGGATTTGGCGCTCATGATGCAGTCACCGAGCTTAAACTGACACTTCAGTTCAAGCCGGTTAGGTACGTTGTTGAAGCCGATATCAAAGGTTTCTTTGATAATCTCGATCACGACTATCTGCTGAAAATGATTGAGCAAAGGGTCGATGATAAACCTTTCGTCAATCTTATCCGCAAGTGGCTTAAAGCAGAAGTTTTAGAGAAGGCAGGAGAAATCGTACATCCTGTATCTGGAACCCCTCAAGGAGGTATTATTTCGCCTGTTCTGGCAAATATCTACTTACACTACGCCCTTGATAGCTGGTTTGAGAAAGAGGTGAAAGCAGACTGTGATGCTCGCAACACGTATTGCAGTATGGTGCGCTATGCCGATGACTTTGTTTGTGTATTTTACGGCAAGGATTGTGCGCAGAAATTTTATGAAGCTTTACAAAAGCGTCTCGGCAAATTCAAGCTTGATGTCGAGCCGACGAAAACAAAACTTCTGTTATTTAGTAAATACTCAGTGAAAGAAAGTGAAAGCTTTACTTTTCTCTCCTTCGACTTCTTTATGGATACCAATACCAAAGGGAAACCTCAGGTAAAGCTAGTGACCTCAAAGAAGAAACTCTTGAACTCCTTACAGGAATTTAAGAAGTGGGCCAAAGAAAGTAAAAGTACGTGTATCACTAAGCTGATGAAAACACTAAAGCGCAAATACCAAGGCTATTATAATTACTACGCAGTCCCAATGAATGGGAAACGGCTATGTTACTATTATAAAGCTACACAAGAAATCCTCTACAAGTGGCTGAATCGCCGGAGCCATAGAAAATCCTATAATTGGAAAGGGTTCAATGAACTGTTCAAGTACTTTGAAATCCCACGGCCAGCGATCACTGTAAGAGGACAAAGAAGACAAAGAAGGAATATCTGGTGAATATCCGCTGTGCGACAGTGAGCGGTCCTGAG
>CAZWVC010000402.1:0-3907 GCA_964637245.1 uncultured Desulfocapsaceae bacterium | reverse complement strand
ATCCCACCGAGACCGGAGGAGACAAAGAGCAAACCCTGAAGATTGCCGTCTTCAGCCACACCGCACATTTTCCTCCCTGCCCCAAGAAGAGTGGTATACGTTCCGTGAACTATGCCCTGTGGGCCAATGTACATCCACCCACCTGCAGTCATTTGACCGTAGGAAGAAACACCCATTTGTGCTGCAATTTCCCAATCTTCAGGATTATCATAAAGACCCACCATAAGTCCATTGGTAATGATAACCCGCGGATTATCAGGGCTAGAGCGAAACAACCCCAACGGATGACCGGACTGAACCACCAGAGTTTGTTCATCGGTTATTTCTTCAAGGTATCTTTTTACAAGATTAAGCTGCATCCAGTTCTGGCAAACGCTGCCGGTCTCACCATAGGTAACCAGTTCGTAAGGATAGAGCGCAACATCAATGTCAAGATTATTATCGATCATCAATTGCATCGCTTTGCCAGCCTGGCAGTTGCCTTTATATTGGTCAAGCGGCTTTGCTTTGAAGGGTTCCTTTGGCATGAAACGATAGCCATATATCCGTCCCCTGGTGGTCAATTCTTCAAGAAATTCAGGGATGAGAATCTGGTGATGTTCTCTAGCGATATATCGGAGTGCATTTTTCAGAGCGATTGCCGTTTGTTCAGGACTGAGGCGAAATCCCCTATCAGGTGCTCGCCGAATGGTTGTCTTGAACTCAGCCTTACCCGGTAAAGACATCTCCACCTGAATTTTCATTGCATTTGCAATCTGTTCATTGGTCAGCATCATTTTTTCCTCCACTCTGCTTATCTGGCTTGATATGATCCTATGATACCACCTTCAACTTGTATATACAATATGCATTTGTCTTCAAAAAAAATTCATCTGGCACAGTGCGTATTTGTTTATCCTGAAGTTTCCAAATATCTACAGCTGCAGACCAATGTTATACATATTCAGATATTTAAATCCTATTTTTTTGTTGGCTATTTTAAGCTAATGTTCAAGGCTGCAGATAAATAAAAATTGAAACTCTTGCGCAGTAGTTAAAATGTATATACAATATAACTGTATAAACCAAATATTATACTTTTAACTATATCTATGGAAAAAATAGACATCATCGGTGGTAAGTTAAGTCTTGCTACGTTACGAAAAATCAATGAAAGCCCTGTGCATCTTACCCTGGCCTGGCAATGTCTTCCTAAGATAGAAAAATCTGTCGCCACCGTTCGAGATATTATCGACAACGGCAGGGTAATTTATGGCATCAATACTGGCTTTGGGTTACTGGCAAACACCATCATACCCGATGATGAACTCGAACAGCTGCAGCACTCAATCGTCCTCTCCCATGCAGCAGGAGTAGGTGATCTACTCGAAGATTCAACCGTCCGATTGTTGCTCTCCCTGAAGATTAATAGTCTTGCCCGTGGTTATTCGGGAGTACGTATCGAAGTTATCCAAGCACTGGCTGATTTGGTTAATAACCAGGTTTATCCCTGTATTCCTCAAAAAGGTTCGGTTGGGGCATCGGGAGATCTCGCGCCACTTGCCCACATGGCAACGGTTCTTTTAGGTGAAGGCGAAGTCATGTTCCAAAATCAGAGATTACCTGGAAAACAAGGCCTTGAGATTGCCGGTCTTAAACCTCTCATCCTAAGACCCAAGGAAGGCTTAGCACTCTTGAATGGTACGCAGGCCTCCACCGCAATGGCACTTCAAGGTCTTTTTGCCTGTGAGAATCTCTTTGCTGCTGGAATGATTACCGGTTCTTTGTCTGTCGAAGCAGCATTGGCAAGTCGGCGGCCATTCTCTGCCATGGTCCATGATATCCGTGGTCATCAAGAACAGATTGATGTGGCGGCAGATTATCGTAATCTACTTGCTCATAGTGAGATTGAAGCATCACACATGGATTGTGAATCGATCCAGGATCCTTACTCCCTGAGGTGTCAGCCGCAGGTTATGGGGGCGTGTCTAAACCAGATTCGTAATAGTGCGGCAACGCTTTTAATTGAAGCAAATGGAGTATCGGACAATCCTCTGGTATTCCCAGATGAGGGAGATATTATCTCAGGTGGCAACTTTCACGCTGAACCGGTGGCCATGGCTGCTGACAACCTAGCCCTGGCCTTTGCCGAAATTGGAGCTTTATCTGAGAGGAGAGTTGCACTGCTGATAGACACCAACATGAGTAAATTACCACCATTTCTGGTTGAAAAAGGAGGACTTAATTCAGGTTTTATGATTGCCCAAGTCACTGCTGCAGCGTTGGCCAGTGAAAATAAATCACTGGCCCACCCTGCCTCGATTGATAGTCTGCCAACATCAGCAAACCAGGAAGACCATGTTTCAATGGCTACTTTTGCGGCCAGACGTCTTCGCGACATGAGTAACAATACTGCTTCCATACTGGCAATCGAACTGCTCGCTGCTTGCCAGGGTGTTGATTTCCGGGCTCCCTTGAAAAGTTCAAGACCGTTGGAGGAAGCCAAGTCCAAACTGCGCAGAATTGTACCGTTTTATGATCAGGATCGCTACTTCGCCCCTGATATTGAAAAAGCCACACAACTTGTGCTTTCTGGCCAATATAATTCGTTTGTCAGCCAGAGCCTGCTACCTAGCCTGGATATTGCCTGAGTTAAGGCGGCCTGCGAACCTGGATATTTCACGAGTCTGCTGGGTTTATGGGCAAGGCATCAAGGGTAAAGCTGTAGTTTGCTACCACAAGCCCTTGATAACGAAGGGCATGAGCCCAGCAGGCTCGCCCGGTGGGTGAAAATTGTGGTTATGTAGCTCTTAGAATATTAGGTACAAATTGTACCCGAATATATTAAAAATACGTAGCAAAAATTAAATTTCCATGAAACATTCAGGCTAATTATTAATCAGAATTGTAACTTCAGAGAATTCACTCTTCACCATGACCAGGTTACCACTCTATCAGCAAATTAAAAAATTCATCAACGAAAGCATCGATAGCGGAAAATATCAAACGAACATGAGAATCCCTTCGGAAGCAGAACTTGGCGAAATGTTCAAAACCTCTCGGATGACGGTGAACAGAGCACTACGTGAGTTAACCGCCGAAGGTGTACTCTTTCGGAAACAGGGACAGGGGAGTTTTGTTGCGCAGCATAGATCGATTTCCGCGCTTCTGGAAGTGAGATCAATTGCCGATGAAATTCATGAAAAAGGTGGAAAATATTCCTGCCATGTCCACCTGCTAAGCGAAGAGAAGGCCAATCCCAACTTGGCAGAAGCAATGCAGCTCAGCCCCTACGCCCCGGTTTATCATTCCATCCTGGTACATAGTGACAGCGAAATTCCAATCCAACTGGCTGACCGCTATGTTAATCCTGCTATAGCACCCGAATACCTCAACCAGGACTTCACCACAATCACTCCTAATAAATACCTTTTGGGCCTTACCCCCATAAGTGAAGTTGAACACATGGTAGAAGCACTTATCCCTGATGCCTGGATACGTGAATTGCTGCGGACAACCGAGGCCGAACCTTGCCTGGCTTTACAACGCACTACCTGGGTTGGTAAGTTTGTTGCCACAAGAAGCTGTTTCTACTATCCAGGATCACGGTACCGGCTAGGTGGCCGGTTTACGCCGATTGGTAATGGCAAGATTCAGGTTTTTTAAAATTATCTCGGTTATCAATCCTCAGTTCTTTCTTTGTTACCTAAATATTGCAATTGGTAAGTTTGCCGGAGATGTGAGGTATCAATAGTGTAGACGTATAAATATACTTCAAACTATTGAGCCTCTTGCAAAACTGTCTTTTCATCCTGACTCTGCGTTATGCTCAACATTTTATCCTCGGAGATAAGCGAACGAGATGAGACTTCGATATTGAGTATATACCTGTGGTAAAATTCATCGCATGCCTTGATTCTGAAAGAAA
>CAZWVC010000401.1:0-3919 GCA_964637245.1 uncultured Desulfocapsaceae bacterium | reverse complement strand
GAGGCCAGAATAACAAGCTCTAAGCTACAGGTGAGGCATGACAGGACACTAGTTACTTATTCACTCTTTTGTTCCCATTCGCTATCAGCAAGGATTTAACTATTACCCGAAATATATGATGTAAAAAATTAAAGCTGTGCTAGCCCTAGCCCTATTATTGTATCAGGTATAGCTTCAAAATAGAGTAAACAACTCACACTTCTCTCTTTCTATTTGCTATAGGTCAGTTATACTGCAACCCATTATAAGTTGGGTGAATTATTTCTAAGGTTTCACCCCTCTAGTAAAATTTTTCCCAGGCTAAAAATTCCCTTGTTCTTACACCAATACAGCGTATATATTGGTCAGCAGTATCCTGTTAAACACATTTATGTGATATTGCATATAAGCAAAAAAGAGTTAATGATTATTTTGACTTTAAAAATCTTCAACCAAGTTAAATAGCTACATATCCAGCATATATCTAGTTGGATGTTCATAGAACCGGCAATCGCCGTTTGTAGACTAGCTAGTTGCCTCAAGAAAAGGAGTATGAAAAATTTTGAAAAAGCCTGAAGCTACAGTAGACCTAAGGACAGCTCAAAACAGCATGTTTCCCTTTGTTACGGAATCATTGGCTGAGGCAGAAGATTCTGGGAAAATTAAGTCCCTTATGGACAACCCCGAAGCTTTGTCAGAATTATATATAGATGTGCATAGACTTATATTTAATCTGTTGGCTGTTCCACAAACGAAGAGGACAGATTGGCACTTCGGAGTTATCGATTCGGGCAAACGAGCTATAGAAGCTCTTGTAAGTTATTTTTGTCCAGCGCAAAAGAATGCGAATATTCTTGTTAATACAGAGAATTACGTTGCTTTCAACAAGTTTTCAGCCGCAAAAGCCCTACACGAGCAAAAAGGTGTCGAATTTGTCAAGCCATTTAATCTAGCAATGGGCCAGGCACTTACAGTCGATTCCGAGGCCGAACTATCTAAAGTAAAAAAAATCCTGCAGCAGAATAATGCTGCCACCCTATGGATAGCTTGGAACAGCACCTCAACTGGCGTAAAGGAAAAATTAGAAGATCTTGTTGATTTTCGTAACAAATGTAACAGCTCAACCCTGATTATCAGCGATGCAGCCTCACTCCCACTTTTTACCGAGTCGTGGAAAAATATTCATTCTGATAGGCTTCCTGATATTTTCTTTTTTTCCCTTCGAAAACAGGCACTCCCCTACGATGGTCCTCAAGATGAAGCCAATCAGGCAAAGAATTCTGGATCCATTTATCTTTTCAACAACAAAGCGCTCAAATTAGCTGACAGGGTAAACGGAGTGTCACTATACGATACACCACGACCGGCTGATGCAGCTCAATTCACCATCACTCCTGGAGAACAAAGGGAAAACCATATACGACATTTGTTAAAACTCCAGGTAAGTATTGCGACTTTCATGGCTGATAATGGTAGCAAACTCAAAGCATGTGATTCAAAACGCCTTGAGATACAGAAGCGAGTTCATCAAGCTTTTGCAGATGATGGCAAATTGGCACTACTTGGTTTCAGACTCCTAGCTGACAGCAATGCTCAATCAGAAACTGCCTATATTGTCAGGGTTCCCGAGAATGTCAAGCCATCAAGTGTGGTCAACTCTATGAAGGATCAGGGTATCCAGATATCAGTTTCCATGCATCCAGAAGTCCCTAACAGTTCATACTTTCGTTTTGCCTGCTATCCTGCGACAAGAATAGAAGAGACAGAAAAAGCCTTAGCCGCTTTTGGAAACTTCGTTTTGAACTGATTTTCAATGATATCGTCAAAGTGTTGAGCTCGCAAGAAAAGGGTTGCATTGTAAACACGCAACAAGACCATTGAAAACAGCAATCTTTAGCGAGGGAGTGATGCGCAAATAACAGACGCTCTAAAACACCCTTCTATTATTTCCAAGCAATAAAAGAGATAATCTTAAGAGTTAATAAAAATGACCTATCCTTATGGTAGTGAAGTGCACTTCTACCTACCCAATCATACGAGTAAAATTCAAAGATATTATCCACCTTCTTTTCCATCTATGTAACTTCTTCTTTCTCATTAATAACACAAGTGATTTATTGCTTTTATAGACACGACTATCGCTATTTTTTTAAAAGTTGTGATATAGTAATTTTTAACGGTTTATCAAAATCACTATGAAATAAGATATCATTAAGGATAAGCATGAGAAAAGTAAGTCTTTCAGGTAAATTAACCATAGGTATTTCAAGAGCTATATCACTGTATTTATTGAGTTTGTTTTTTGTTTTACCTGTGGTTATGGGTGAGACTGAAAACTATGATGGATTATCTATATCACCACATCAACTGGTTTACACCCCACAGGAGATGCTGTCTTTTAATATTGAGGAATATTTAGAAAACCATGCTCCCCAGCTGGTAGATTTTGCCGAGATTATTTCTCACTGGAGTGGCTATTCCTCAATTAGCCCCAAAATCATCATAACCATAATTGAACACCAGACAGGACTTCTAACCAACTTTGATGCGTCTTCTTTAGAGAAACCGCTTGGCAAGCTTTCCACTCAAAACGGGTTCTCCAATCAGGTAAAAGATGTCGCAATTCGTATCGCTGATAGCTATTACCAGAGTCGAAACAATAGCACTGTAACCGTTGAGTCAATAATGCAAAATATATTGAGCCTCAATACAGGTGAAATGAGAAAGAGTCCGAAAAGTTTTGAAACCACCTATTTTACTTTATTTCCCGGGGAGGTTGAAAGAAGTGTAGGGCAAAGCGGGATTCAAGCCGATGAAGGCCCACAACAAATCCCTCCCGATAACCTACTCCAGCTTCCCTATCCAGTAGGAGAATCATGGCGGTTTGGCGGAAGTCATGTAAGCTCAGGCAGCGGTATACATCCACAGGCTTCCCTCGATTTTTTTACTGGCTCGGGTGGGTGGGGCTCTAATACCTCACCATACTGGGTTTCATCTGCAACAGCTGGAACAGCAATCAGACATTCATCCTGTTCCGTTGAAGTAATTCATCCTCTAGCTGAATGGTCAACATCATACTATCACCTAGACAATGTCCAAGTAACCACCAATCAGAGCGTGGCAATTAATACCCCCCTTGCAAACTATGCTAATACTGAGGCTCAAGCGTTATGTAATGGTGGTAGTTCTACCGGTCCTCATCTTCACTTTAGTTTAAAACAGAATGGGGCCTATTATCATCTGGATGGCGTAAAATTATCGGGCTATTCCGTTCATACAGGTAGGTATTCCTATGATACAGATTGCAATCATTTCTGGATTGATGATGACGGTTCCAAGATTTGTGCCTGGAACAATTTGTATAACCCTGGAGTAAGTTCAACACCCTCTGTCCCAAGCTATACTTCTGCAACTGATGGGAAATATTCCGACAAGGTAGTTGTCAGCTGGGGAGGCGTCAGTGGGGCAACAAGCTACAAAGCATTTCGTTGTACTTCAACCTCAACTGGATCATGCTCTGAAATATACTCAGGCACTTCAACGAGTTTTAATGATACTACTGCAGTGCTTGAAACAGTCTATTATTACAGGGCACAGGCATGCTCCACTGAATGCAGTGATTTTAGCAATTATAACACGGGATATCGCTCAATGAGTGTTCAAAACCAATTTCCATGGAACCTGTTTTTACCCTCATTAGTGACCGGCAATAGATAGAAAATTACACTTTAGTTATCATATATATCTTGATTTTTGATTAGCGTGCTTTGAGATTCGAAGACCATTATTTCAGTTTATCAATAATCGTATAGGAAAGGTTCTGGTTTGAGAGTATTCCTGGGAGAACGAGTTTTATAGATTAAAAGAAATCCATCGACACCACTATCATTAAACGGGATAGATTTCTGTTAATGGAAATCATCTTTTAACTTTCGAAGTT
>CAZWVC010000400.1:0-3963 GCA_964637245.1 uncultured Desulfocapsaceae bacterium | reverse complement strand
CTCGAACTCTGCGCCTCAGAGCACAGTGTGAAATAATGTGGTTATGATCAAAATTATTACGCCACCCAAACCTATCTTTAATAAGATCTGTTTTATAATAACCTCCTCTCTTAAGGTTATGACATCATTACCTGATCCATGATCTTGAAAAGAAGTCTTCTCAGCCTTCCTTGATAAATTTCTACAGCGTAAAAGGGAACCCACAGACTTCCATCGTTCGCTTGTATCTCAAGCGCTGTGTTAAGACGAAGTAATATAGCAACTTGTCTCAAATCTCCGATATCAATTTGGGGAAAATTGGAATGTGGGTTGTGAAAAACCTCCACGACCCTTGCAGTTCTCAAACCATACAGAATTGTTTCGCCCACCGATGATTGGCAATGTACGGCAGTTAATACCCAGTGCGGTGGTAATAAGGTACCGCTGCAATTGGTCAACATGACAGTACTCGTGGTTTTTATATTAGCAATAGGAACTTCTATTCCGGCAATGAGCGAGAACTCTCGCGTTACTCCTGCTGGTACCAACTCTGCCTGTGTATGCTGCCTCAAAAGCAGAGAAATCTATCAAGGTAATACACACTGATAAGGGCCCAACCACCAAGCTTCTAAGGAGAACAGGGTGAATCATTAGATTAGTCCTTTCTTTGAATAAAAAATCGGTATCGATATGTCATTCATTGATCTGTGTAAAAGTGATCTCCACTAAAACGAATAACTGAGGAGATTTGGTGATAGGTAATCGGTTTTTAAGATCACCTTAACTTTTTGCAAAATCCTTCCAACCAATCCTCAATTTCAAGCAAATTATTCAAAAGATTTTTTCCCCACATCCAATAAATCACTACCTAAGTGAAATAAAAAAACCTGTCCAGCCCTGAGTAAAAAACAAAGCCGAGTTACCTGTTTTAAGGCAACCCGGCTATCTAATTAGATCCGTGGTTTTCCGTCCCTACTTTGCAGAAGGTTTGGCTTTATCATGTAGAAGTTTAAGAGGGATTATAAAAACAGTATAGTACAAATAACATCAGCTTTACAATACCACAAAGTGAGTCATTGTTATTTAGAAGGTAATTAGTGGAAAACTGGGGTCAGGTTTTGAAAAATTTCAGTAGGTGCGTTATTCCATTGCCATGGCCAGGCCACTTCAAAGAGAATATCAAGGTGCAGTTTACCTCATCACGGCAAGGGGTAATGCCAGGCAGGAGAACTTTGTCAATGATGCTGACCGTAATCTATTGCTTGGGAAACTGGCAGAAACAACATTGAGGTATAATTGTTTCTGTCATGCTTATTGCCTCATGGATAGCTACTACCACCTTTTACTGGAAACCCCAGATCCAAACCTGTCCTTGGGCATGCATGTGCAAAAGTGAAGTTGTTCCTATTACCTCATTGCCCTAGTGTACAATATTATTTGAGCGTTGTTTGCGTGAGGAGTTTTTATGGGACTTTTTAGCTGACTTATGCTTGCTTCTCTTTCGTTTTGACCCAGTTTCTGTCACATCAGGTGGCAATGATAGGGTTTCCCTGCGCAAAAGCATCATACGATTACACACCCTAGCTTTTTGCAGAAGATTGAGGATATGGCCTGGCATACCATAGGGTAATTCAACGGTACTGTAATTGTTGAATATCGATATTCGACCAATGTGCTGGCTGTCTATTTCTGCTTCGTTGGCAATGGCGCCGACAATATTCGACGGTTGCACCCCATGTGACTCTCCGACTTCGAGACGGTATCTATCCATCCCAGGCTCTGGAGATCTGTTGGAAGTTTTCTTGCGTAATTTTCTGTTCTCAGAAGGGTTCTTCTGCTCACCACCCTTTTTATCCCTACTCTTGTTGTGTTTAGACTTGCTCTTGTTTTCTTGCAGAAGAAATGGAGATTTTTGGTTGAGCATTTGCGCAAGAGCGGCAGCCACCTGAAGTTCTGAGGTGTCATGCTCAAGACAGTAGTTGTCAATGAGCTTTTGAAAAAACATGCTGTCACCTGCAAGGTTGAGCGTTATCTTCTTCTTAAAATTCTCTATCCTACGTTCATTGATTTCTGCAATGGATGGCAGAGTCATTGGAGAGATTTTTCCACCTGTCTGCCGCTCGATTGGTTTTAGCATTTTTTTTTCTCGAGGATGGAGAAAAAGAAGAGCCTGGCCTTCTCTGCCAGCACGGCCTGTTCTCCCGATACGATGAATATATGCCTCGGTATCATAGGGTACGTCATAGTTTATGACGTGACTGATCCTTTCGACGTCCAGCCCGCGAGCAGCTACATCTGTGGCAACAACAATATCCAGTTTTCCTGATTTTAGCTGATCAATCATTCTCAAACGCTGGTTTTGGGGGATATCACCATTGAGGGGTCCACTATCATAACCTAATGAAGTAAGATGTTCTGCTATTTCTATTGTCTGTATTTTTGTGCGAACAAAGATCAACATCCCATCAAAATCCACTGCTTCGAGAATTCTCTCTAAAGCTTCATATTTGGCTTTTTGACCATTGGTAATCAGATATCTCTGTTTTATTTTTGAGGCGGTAACTGTTTTGCCTTTGACAGTTATCTCAACAGGATCATTAAGATAATTTTGTGCTATTCGGCGGATGCTGTTTGGCATTGTGGCTGAAAAAAGAGCGATCTGTTTGATGGCTGAAGTTTGCTGAAGAATCCATTCCACATCTTCAAGAAAACCCATTTTTAACATTTCATCAGCCTCATCAAGGACAAAACTGTTTATGGAACCTACGTCAAGACTGCCCCGCCTGATATGGTCCATTATTCGTCCTGGTGTACCAACGACTATATGAACTCCCCGTTTTAACTGCTTAAGCTGGATGCCATAATCTTGTCCGCCATAAATGGGAAGTACGTGTAAGCGTTTAATGTTTTCCCCATATTTCTTAAAAGAATCGCTTACCTGAATGGCTAGCTCTCTGGTTGGGGCAAGGACGAGGACTTGTGGTTTTGCCTGTTTGTCAATTTTTAGCTTATGCAGCAATGGGAGAGCAAAAGCGGCGGTTTTGCCAGTTCCTGTCTGTGCCTGGCCAACCACATCACGGCCTCCTAATAGATGGGGTATCATCTCAGTCTGTATCGGAGTAGGGGTTGAATAACCGCTCTTTTCGAGGGTTTTGAGAAGTGATGGTTTGAGACTGAGATCAGCAAAGCTCGGAGAAACATTTGAAAGATTATCGTTGGACATAGAATTGCAAAAGTAAAGTTGATTTCCACAGAACAATCATAATTCGATTGTGATGGAGTCCAGATACATCCAGGTATCAAAATTGATAGGGCATTAACTACATTGTCTTTGCCGATCTTTCGCTTATTGCTCAATGTCAGCAAACGAGTGGAAGATACTGCTTCCTGGCGGGTTAATAAAAAGGGGTAATAACTACCATCGTTTGTACTAATTTGCAATGTTTATTTTAACCACAACCATTCGTTTTCACCAATATATAGATAGTTAGTCAAAGTGGGAGTGAATATGGCAGAAATGTGTCGAGATATTTAGTTAGCCAGCTCAAGCACTTGAATATGTCTTTTTAGCGTCTATGGTAATGGGAGGAGGTGTAAAACATGAAAAAGATATTGCTCATCATTGTGACATTACTTCTTCAAGGTTGTTCGGTATTTGGAATTCGTACCGTTGAGCTTCTCGAGTATGAAGTCTTAGAAGAAGAGGGGAAATTCGATATTCGTCAGTATGCTGATTATTGGGTTGCTCGCACAGAGATTGAGGGGGAATATAAGAATGGTACCGATGAGGGCTTCAGGCTTCTCTTTAAGTACATTTCGGGTAACAATACCAAGCAGGAAAAAATAGCCATGACTGGTCCTGTTTTGCAGAAGGATAAGAGCGAAAAAATTGCCATGACCGGACCTGTTATCCAGAAAAAAAGAGAAGGCCGTTGGGTTATGGAATTTGTACTTCCTGCAAAATATAACCTCAATAAACCGCCT
>CAZWVC010000399.1:0-3963 GCA_964637245.1 uncultured Desulfocapsaceae bacterium | reverse complement strand
ATGTGAGTGGTGCAAAATCAGGCATGAAGTCGGTTGCTAAAAATGCACCTGATGCCTCGCTCATCGAGATATAGTTGTATAGATTCGCCTGGATTTTTAGCTTCTCCTTATCCAGGCGAAGAACAGTAGAGGTTTATCAAATTTGAAGTAATCCAGACTCGATCTGACAAGTTTTGAATAGTGCTTTAGAATATATCTGACTGCCAACAAATGGGGCTTAAATCTATAGGTAATCAGGAACTCCACGTAACATATCTATTTATCTCCCGCAAGAGATGTCCAGGAAATCTCTCTGAGGTCATTTTTTAGCTTAGATGAATGGAAATGAATCTTCATTTAGAGTTATTTTGACAAAATTATCTTTGCTGACCATTTATGTGAGGCTTCTTAACTCAATCCTTATCCAAATAGTTCCGGTTTTTAACTATCCCTTGTAGAATACAGGCAGGATAGTATTGCAAAATATTGCCACAACGGGTTTTCACCTTTACAACATCTGATGCAATGTTTGCTTGTCCGGCTGCATTAACAGCGTAGACCCGGTAATAATACGTAATGCATGGCTCAAGATCATCTAGGGTCCAGTCCGTCACATTTCCAAGGTCTTTAGCTTCATAGCCTTGTAGATAGTTATCAAAAGTTGGACTGGTGGAAAGATCCAGCAAATACGTTTGCGCACCTGCAACTGCACCCCATGACAGCTTGAAACCATCGACATTCAGGTTGCTTACTCCATTGGTAACTGGAGTAGAGCAGAGCGTAATGAAAGAGAAAGCATCACCGTAGACCGTACCGACAACATTGGTAGCAAAAGCCCAAGCATTGTATTCGGTTGCCGGCTCTAATCCGGTCATAAGAGATGAGTAATTACCTATTCCGGTTACTGCACCATTATTTCTACAGGTGTAAACAGGGAAAAGCTCTTGGCTTTTGCTCCAACACAAACCATGGGCTGTTGGATAAGGGTATCCAAGGGTTGTGATGTTACCATGTCCTGTTGCTGAGGTGGCAGTTATAGAGTCGGCAATCTGTGTGGTTACAACGGGCAAATAGTTTACGAAAACCCAGTTTTTATTATTTCCCGAGTCTCTACAATTCGCCCCCACTACATCGATAAAAGAACTATTTATGCTATTTGAGTCCTGGACATCCAGGTAACTCAATATCCTTGATGATACAGAATTTATTGACCACTGAGAACCTGGAAGATTGCTACGAAGTGATAGTAGCTGGTTAATGGATCCCTGTAATATCAATTCATCCGTGATTGTGGTTGTACTACCTGCTTCAAATATCAGCTCTGTTTTAGAGGTTGTCTCCTTTATCAAGGAATAAAAACTGGTTGACCCAATTAGAGCTTGTATCTCTCCATCAAGAGTCACAGTACCTTCACGAGGCTCAAAGGTACCGTTATTGATCCAATCGCCGGCAACATTGAGGCTGAAAGCAGTTGGAGTGCCGACATCAAAAATCGTACCCATACTAATGGTTAGATCAGAGTCCACCATCGTATTCCCGCAGAGAGTTTTAATACCAGAGCCGCCCAATACCATCTTATAGTAATTCACTGCATCAACGGATTGATCACTGTCCGCAGCGTATAATACCGTCCCGGTTCCTGAAGCAAATGATCCCAAAGCACCGCATCCTGCTGTGCCTAAAATCTGAAGTACCCCGTTGCCAACAATAGTCATTCCCCCTGCGGAAGCGTCAAAAGTCCCGTTAACTACCAATTCTGTGCCATCAAGAGTCAAAATTTTACTGGATACGATAGAGAGACTCTTGATCTCAGCGTTAATATCTAACAACACATCATGTTCGATAGATACGTTTTGTCGAATGACTGGGATCGCATTTTGTGTCCATGTTGCTGAGTCATTCCAGTTACCTTCTTGAGCGGAGGTGGCAATTACAGAGTAAACATCCAATTTTTGATCAACCGAAACCGCATCGTAGATTTCATTGCCAACCTGTGAGGCTGTAATAGTGGTCGTACCCGTACCGACAATTGTCACGGTGTTTCCTGAAACAGTCGCGACTGCAATGTTTGAACTGGAGTAGCTGACAGTTAAAGTTGAACTTGCAGTAGCTTGAAGACTGAAATCGGGATCACCATAAATTTTATAGGCTAAAGGGTTGAAGGTAATCGTCTGTGTGAGCTTGTTGGTTGTGAATGTTTCTATCGAACCATATGAGGTTCCTAGGCTATTGGTGGCATATGCACTGAACCAGTATTGAGCATTTGGAGTAAGCGTCTCAATGGCTTTGCTAAATGTCCCAGAACTGATACCATTTGGACTCTGGGTTACGCCGACCTCGCCAATTTGGGGAGTGTAATCGGTAGAGGAGAAGACAACTCCTCGATCTGTAACACTTGATATGCCTTCATCCGTGACGTCGCCACCAAGGTTTGCAGATGTACTCGATATCGCAGTAGCGGCCAGGGTGATTACAGATGGTTCCGCATTTTCCAAAGTATAGGTTTCATCCGTTCCAGGCTCTCCTGCCTGGAGGGAATTACCTTCCACGTCGGTTATATTCTGGCTATTGGCTAAATCAAGACCGACTGTACCGTTGAAACCGGCTAGGTTACCTCCAGAAACAGTAATGTCAAAGACGGTATCAGATGTAACTGTTGAAACAGAGGTCACTGTCGCATTTGCGGCACTATTTACGGTAAAATCTGTGATATCCACGTTCCGCACATTCTCTGAAAAAGTAGCCCGGAACACAAGTGTATTGACATTGGTTATTTCTGCATTCGGGTTCTGCCTAACAAATGAGTTTACTGCTGGTGGGATGCGGTCGGGAACAGTAAGTCCAAGAGTATATGCACCTGTCTCTCCGTTGTTCCACGCAAGGACCCTCGCATAGTAGGTGCCCGCATTCAAGGTCAGTGTGACCTTTTCTTGGGGGGCAGAAGAATGGAACCCTTCCGGCCAGTTGGAGTCTGCATGCCCAATCTGTACACCGGCACCGTTGTAAATAAAGAGTTCGGAATCGAAAGAAACTGGAAATCCAGTATAAACTCCTATCCCAACAGCATTACCATTTCCAATGACCACGAAGGAGAAGTAATCCTGGTCTCCCAAGTAAGAAATAACGCCGCTATGATTCCCGGCTACGACCGCATCGGCCTGCGCGAAACTATCGTTAGGTTCCGTTTCCGAAGCAGCATAACGTCCCCCCATCAGGGATAGCAGGGTAATAAATGCTATAATCAAGGCCCAGCTGCCTTTTGGTTGTTGTTTAGGCGCGCCAGTTAGCATGCTTATTTTATTTTTCACAATACCATCTCCAAAACCCTTTTCTTCATTCAATTTTCATATGATACCAATTTCTATTTGCTTAATTAATAAGTACATGAAATCTGGCCAAATATCAAGAAATAGAAGAACCAACTGAGTGACAGGTTTATATTGTGACAATTAACATATCTGTTTTTTTCTTATTAAATCTATTTAAACTTGCTAGTAAATTGAGTTTCTTGACGACCACAATCATCAGGAATTTCTCTATCATGAAGTTCATGTCGAAATTAACCAAATTGATAGCGTTATCTGTTTCATTAGATGTTTCAAAGAAAATCTATACGAAGAACTATTGAGATATTGCCCTCAAGTCTGAGATTATTACATATAAAGGTATCTTTTTATCTTGAATTGGAATGAATTAAAGCGATAGGATTTAGATAAATAATTCCAACAAGAAAAAGTCAACTTTTTCGGATGTACAGAAATTGACAAATTGTGCCTAGATCATGTCAATATGTCAAATCCACCTGTGCACAATGTTCACACAAATATCTGACTATTCATGTTTATATCAAAATCATACTCACTTTAATCGTTCTTCTTTGATCACCTGAAACTATCTTAATCAAAGAAGTGGGTGAAATTCTCAACTCCCTCACGCGGAGTACGATAGCTGTTTACTAGGGCACCTCTATCTTCATATCCTAAT
>CAZWVC010000398.1:0-3978 GCA_964637245.1 uncultured Desulfocapsaceae bacterium | reverse complement strand
TGCAGGTACTAACCGTCCTTGTATATAATTAAACCTCTCATTCATATTGAAAGGTTTGCAGTTCTGATTTATTCGGATTCAGGTTTAAACTGATGGCACATTACCATGTCGTTGCTGTTGAGTAATGCAATACTCCTAACCGGTTTAAGAACTTTCAACTAGGGAGCATATATGAACACACGAACCTACAAAACACAGTATTCATGGCTGGAGGCCTATGATTCAGGTGTACCTCACCGGCTGGATTATGAAAACTCGATGTTGCCAGATTTTCTCAGAGAAAGCGCAGCGCAATTTCCAGAAGTGATGGCGGTGCAATTTCAGGGGTATAAGATGAATTATCGAGAACTTAATGACATGGTTGATATTTTTGCCTCGACGTTGATTGGTTTTGGTATTGGTAAAGGAGATAGGGTTGCCATTTTGTTGCCGAACACTATACCATGTGTCGTTGCTTATTATGCTACTTTGCGAATTGGCGCTATAGCAGTCATGAATTGCCCCTTATATTCAGACCGTGAACTGCTCCATCAATTTACCGACTCTGGTGCTAGCGTGCTTATTACCCTAGACCTTTTAGGCAATCGGATGATTGATTTGCGCGAACAAACACAAATTAAACAAATAATAATTACATCAATTGGGGATTATCTGCCTTTTCCGCAAAATTATCTCTTTCCTCTAGTTGCAAAGCGCAAAAAATTGTCGGCTACAGTAAAGGATGCTGACGAGGTGTATATATGGAGCGATCTCATCGAGAATACTGACAAGCAAGATATAACTGTGGATCTCAGCTTTACTGATACCGCAATGTATCAGTATACCGGTGGTACAACTGGAAGGGCAAAAGGAGTAATTCTCTCTCATGGCAATATGAGCAAGCAGGTACAGCAGATTGCCACATGGTTTCCCAATTTTAAGAGGGGGACAGAAACACTCTTGGGGGCTTTGCCGTTCTTCCATGTATTTGGATTGAGTGCGGCTATGAATTTTTCGATATATATGGCTTGGGGAAATATACTAGTGCCTAAGCCAGAACCAGCAAAATTGTTGCAAACGATACGAAAGTATAGACCTACATTCGGACCTTTGGTGCCGACGATGTACATTGGCATGATAAATCATCCGGATTTAAAGAAAACAGATATGCGATGTTTTAAAGGTTTCTTTTCCGGGAGTGCACCACTTCCCTTAGAAGTATTACAAGAGTTCGAGAGAATTACGGGTGCTGTAATCGTAGAAGGATATGGATTAACTGAGAGTTCTCCTGTCACTCATATTAATCCCTTTGGCGGTACACGAAAGGAAGGCAGTATTGGTGTGCCTGTTTCAGACACTGTATGTAAGATTGTCGACGTGGTGGAACCTGATAAAGAAAAGGAAGTTGGTGAGCCTGGCGAAATGTTGGTGAAAGGTCCTCAGGTAATGCAGGGTTATCTCGGGTTGGAGGAAGAAACGGAAAAAGTATTAAATGATGGGTGGCTTCATACCGGGGATGTAGCTACTGTGGATGAAGATGGCTATTTTTATATTGTAGATCGCATAAAAGACATGATAATTTCTGGAGGTTACAATGTTTACCCTAGAGAAATTGACGAGATACTCTACCTAAACCCCAAAGTGAAAGAAGTCTCATCAGTCGGTATTCCTCATCCGACCAGGGGGGAGCAGATAAAGAGTTTTGTAGTTTTGCTTGCTGGACAGGAAGCCACAGAAAGGGAACTCATCGACTATTGTGCTAAAAACCTTGCTAAGTACAAATTGCCTACCTCTATTGAATTTCTTGATGATTTGCCTAAAACAATCGTCGGGAAAGTTTTACGCACAGAGTTGCGTAAGCGACAGGTTGAAACTGAGTAAATTTGCAGGCTATGAATTGGGGGATAGTAATTATCTGATTTGTGCAAACTGTTCTTCTGCTCGCAATTTTGTGCTCGTAGGTAATTATAAATAAAGTTTATGTTAAAACTACGATATTTTTATATGTAGTTGCGTTCAAAAATACATAAACGAAGTGTTCCGATAACTTTTTATTCAGGTGAGTGTTTGGTCATGCTGCTGAGGGTGTTATTGAGCCATTGCTGGGAGATATTGCCAGTCCGGTCTGGGTGTAAAGCCTGCGAACATCCGTCAATCCAGTATTCATGTAGTCCTTGTGATTGCGTCATGGCTCCCTTGTCTGTCCTTATCTTTCTTGATTTGCGTTGCCAGCCATGTCTTTTGAGTAACCGGTAAATAGTTGATTTTGGTACCTCTTTTCCTATTAAATTCTCGTAAGCTAATTTAACTTCATCTACAGCAAGCCCTTCACTTTTTTCGGCTTTTTTGAAAAAAGGAGAGAGGAACATTATCTCTTCTTCTTTGCTTAAATGATAGTTTCTTCGGCCCCCTTTGCTTTTGCTGAGTAGCGACTCTTCACCGAGGTTAAAATAAGCTGACCATATTTTTCTCACTGTTCCTGGTTTTAGGTTAGTTATTTGTCCCACGCGATCAGCTTTCATGCCAAACTCAAGTCGCAGCCAAACGCATTGAACCCTCTGGAAATCCCTCTTTTTTTTTGTTGTTGCTAAGAGTCGCTGGATTTCTTTTTTCGCAGTTCCAGGTATGTTAATCATGGTTTTTTTCAGGAAAGTCGTAATATAATTAAGGAAAAGATTTAATATGCATAAATGAATGCTACTATATTTTAATTGGAAAAACAAGTGCGGTTTTTGGCATAAAAGCATTGATTTTTAGGCCCATTAAAGGGTATAGCTACGCTGTATCTTTCGGTTTCTGAAAATAAAAAGATATGTTTTTCGTTTTGGGCCCCAAAGCATTTTGCTGCTAAGAAAATTTGATTGCATTTGAAAAAAAATATTAACTAAGGATGGGTGAGGTGATTCTCGAAAAATATCACCAAGCTACCGGATTTACCGAACTCGGGTCGTACGATACTGCAAGAATCCCAGCTCAAGATGTTCCCATCCCTTAAAATAAATCAATGATTCAATCAAGAAATTATGTAAACATTACAATAAGTAGCAACTGTAGTGTTCTGGCATAATGCAGGTAGTGTTTGTAAGCTGGACGACAAATATATGATAATACAAGTTATATAAGGCAAGACATATACAATGACCAACAGCAAAGATCACTGCAAGATAACATTTCAGCCACACAATAAAACCGTAGAAACACAACCAGGAACTAATTTACTCAGAGTTGCAATGAATGCTGGCATTCATATCAATGCTTCCTGTGCTGGAGAAGGGGTATGTGGTAAGTGCAGAGTTTTGCTTGAAGATGGAGAAATAAAAGGTGGAACGACCGAGAGACTTTCTCATGAGGATATAGAAAAGGGCTATCGGCTCGCCTGTCATTCTGAAGTGACCAGTGATCTCACCATACGTATTCCTGTTGAGTCAGCCATCGACTCAGGAGAGCTCACAGCTCTCTCACCACCTCGGTGTACTGCAGCTATTCAACACATGGACATAGACAGCCTCAAAGAGCAGGGGTTGTTCATAAATCCAGTAAAGAAAACCTATCTTGAGTTACCACCACCTTCTGCCGATGACAATTTATCCGATGTTGGCAGAATTATTCGTTCTTTGAAGGACAAAGCCGATTGGCATAAGCTGGAAATTGCTATTCCCGTTATCCGTGAAATCCCAGATATTATTCGAGAAAGCGATTTCAAAGTAACGACTACGCTGGTGCGACCAGTTAGAGACAACGGCAAAACCAGGGTAACAAACGTTCAACCTGGCGATACAACCGCTGAAAACTATGCTATTGCCATGGATATTGGGACTACCACGGTTTATGGTCAACTGATAAATCTTCAGACAGGTAAGGTTGTAGCAGAAAAAGGGCTGGTTAATGGTCAAATAAGCTTTGGCGAAGATGTCATCAGTCGCATAGTTTTTGCCGAAAAGGGTGATGGTCTTGAGAGGTTACAACTGGCTATTATACAAACGATTAATGAAATCCTTG
>CAZWVC010000397.1:0-3979 GCA_964637245.1 uncultured Desulfocapsaceae bacterium | reverse complement strand
ATCCAGCTTTAGCCAATGCACCAGCAAGTTTTTCAGTTATAATATAGTAGGGATCATCCTGTGGTGTTCTGGCTGAACCATAAATTGTCACTGCTGGAACATCAATTGTTGACAGCGCATCAAACCCATCAACAAACTCTGCCATGATCCTGAACATTCTCCAAGAATCGCCAACAACCGTGTTATCCAAATTGTATTTAGGCTCTCTGCTTATTCTTCTTCTTTCATTTTTGCCATCAAATTTCATTGAGTTCCTCTTGAAGTATAGATATCTGTTCCCAAACACCCTCATGCAAATTATTGCTTCCTCTGATTTTCTCAAGCCAGTATGCTGCTCTTTTGGGTGACTTTTCCTTGAGATAGCAACGGATCATCAAGAGTGTTGCTTCAACTTTGGTTGTTTTTGCCCGTAAACATTTATTTAATGTTGCTCGTGCTGATGCATAGTCGCCACAGGCCATCTGCGTCTCTGCCAAATAAAGTTTTAACGATCTATTGCCATAATCAAGCTCTACACTTTTTAGACACAGGGTCAATGCAATATCGTCTCCTTCACCGTTCTCATGATAAAGCAAACCAAGTAATCCCATTGAATCCGCATCATATTCATTATATTTTAGTGCTCGCTGCAACCATGTCATTGCTTCACTTTTTTTGGCACACCCGTAATATGCCTGGCCAAGATAGGTGAGTGACCTCCCTTTTAATTTGGCGTCACTACCATTTTGCTGCAGAAGTTGCAAAATTTCGATGGCTTTTTCATACCTTCCTGTGACGGTGTATAATTTACCCAAATGAAAATGCAAATCATCCTTTATCTCGGGATAATCGGAGCTTACAGCAAATGCCCTTTCAAAATAATCTAGAGCTGTTTCTGTGTGTTCTTTCTGCTCAGCCCCCAAACCATAGTTGTATAATGCCATGAAATTTTCAGAATCAAGATCCAGAACTCTGGCAAAACACCCCTTTGCCCTATGATTTTGGGCGATGTCAGCGTATGCGACGCCGAGACTATTCAGTAGGTTTATATTATCCTGATCGCATCGCAGACCGATTTTATACTCTTTAATTGCTGATCGAATATCGCCTTCGGCATAGTATATATCACCACTGACATTAAAACTCACTTCATCGACAATTGCAGTGCCAGCGGGACCAAAAAAAGAAGCATGCCGCAAAGCTCTTTTACAATTGAAAACGACGTTGCTCTTGGTAAAAGTAATGTGGGGATAATACCCTACACCTAACTTAACGTTATCAATACCCGCTGCAGTTATTTTTTCCTGGATAAAGCTCAGACTAACCTGTGGTGCTGAGTCTGGCAACAAGATATAAAAGTCAACATAATCTGTTATGACAATGTCCTGCTCAAAGATCTTGGCTAGACGCCGAAAATCGTCAGGTTGTTGAGGTTCTAATTGAACCAGACTAAAGGCATCGATAGTTTTCCATCTATTTCTCAATCTACCAAGAATAGATTTTCCAGGACGCCGCAACGGATGTCTTTCCGGATATCGCAGATGCTCAAAATCACACAACGAAAACGGGCCTCTTTTATTGGCGGTTTGCAATGCTGCGAAGGCATTATCAACTATCTTGTAAGAAGTAGAAGTAATCTTGTTAGAAACATCTCCATTCTCTATACAATCTAACCCAAGGTGTACTTTGCGAAATCCTTCTCGACGCAAAGCAAAGAAAAGTTTTTGACAGAAATTTCTGAAATTTTCTGGCTGTCGATTCGCTGATATAATGCCAAAAAGATGATTGCCCAGGTAAAAAAGAGGCAGCCGATCTTCAATGTATCCTTGCAACGTACGCACTGCCCTACCTGTATGAAGTTTTGCATCAATCGCTGTTCTTGCCTGAGGAAATACTTCAACCAGCAGAACCGAGACATTGCCATGACCTACCAGGTAGTCAATGGTTGCATAAAACTGCTTGTCATTATAGAACCCCGTTGCCAGATTAGTTCCAGCTTTCTTGATGAGTAAAAATTGATAAACCAGATCATCAGCCAGATCTTTGAGCCAATCCAATGATATTTTCCTTGCCATATAGGAATCTACTCCGGCTATTACCGCTAGAGTAACATCTTTCTCACCAGGTAATGTCAGGATGATGTTCTCATCTATAACGCAGAAAAATTGCTGATCGTCCTGCTTAGTTGTAAAAAAGTTCTCTATCTTTTCTACAGCTGTTTTTGAATTTAATCTGTTTAATGTCTGATCTGCATTGTGAATGAAAATGAGGTCGGTAAAAACAGGAATCTTCTTTTCAATTGCTCGCTTAAAGGCTGGATAAAAGACGGAAAAATCTTTTTCCTGAAGTTGTTCTAAGCTGGACAGGTGAATAAATGACTGCATTCAATCAGGAGGTAAAATAATTAATCAGGAGTGAGGTGAGTTCAGGGATGTCGCTATCAAGAACTGTCCTGAAATCGACTATATATGTATCGTTTTCAATTCTGCCAATTAACGGTACAGCTAAACCTCGCATATCCCGTTCAAATCGGCTAAGTGATATCTCCAGCGGTGACAACTGGAGAGCCCAACTGGCTAGACCATATTCTGGTATAGCTCCTCCGCCAGTTTGAGAAATAGTCGGCACCAGGGAAAATTTGCAGTTTTTCAGCTCAGCATTTTTAATTTTCCGGTAGGTTTTCTGTGCCCTCTTTTTAATAATTTCCCCACGCTGGGTCAACATCGCCAAAGTTGGTATATTGGCAAGCGCCATTTCAATGTCATAATAGTTGCGTAAAATACTCTCAAGCGATGCGAGAGTAAACTTATCGATTCGTACAGCTCTGTTAATCGGATTTTTGCGTATCCTGGCGATGACATCCTTTTTACCAACAATCATACCAGCCTGTGGGCCACCTAGCAACTTATCACCACTAAAAGTAACCACATCTGCTCCAGCTTTAACTACTTCCTGAACTGTTCTTTCTCGAGGCAGGCCATAGGCAGACAAATCTAACAAACAACCACTGCCCAGATCTTCCATCACCAAAATATCTGTTCCGTTGGCGAGTTTGACCAATTCCTCTGTTTCAACTTCGCAGGTAAAGCCAAGCATTTTAAAATTGGAGGTATGGACCTTCAAAAGTATTGCGGTTTCTTCTGTTATTGCATTTTCATAGTCGTAATTGTGGGTTCTATTTGTTGCCCCCACTTCAACAAGAGTAGCACCGCTTTTGGCCATAACATCGGGTATCCTAAACGATCCGCCTATCTCGACGAGCTCACCACGCGAGACGATAGCCTCTTTCTTATGGGCCAGGCTTTCGAGTACCAACAGTACTGCTGCCGCATTATTGTTAACTACTAAAGCAGCTTCTGCCCCGGTTAAATCACATATCACCTCTTCGACCAGGGAGTACCTGCTGCCCCTTTTGCCTGTGGAGAGATCAAACTCTAAATTAGAATAATGTTGACCGCACTGCACTAATTGATTGGTTGCTTCTTCTGGGAGTAAGGATCGACCTAGGTTGGTGTGGATAACTACACCGGTACCGTTGATAACTCTACACAAATTATTTCGCATTCCTTTTTCAATGGCATCAAGAAAAAGGGTTTTCCATCCTTCAGCAGATAATTCAGTATAGTTCTCAGCATCACCTAGGATTTGCTCTCGTTCATTCTCTATGCAGGTTCTGACAATTTTTTTTAAGAGCAGTGCTGGAATTTTTTCAGCAATTTCAGCACTGAGCTTAGACATGCTTTCATCTACCTTGGGCAATGATCGCAAAAGGGTCTTTTTCTTTTCCATTTCGGTATTGAAAATGATAAAATTTGAGGTGAGATAATCTTTTTTTATCTCTTCTTGGTACCAGTAGACAAGTTACGATTATTGATATTGAAAAGCAAGATTTTTCATTTTTCACGGCAATATAGAGCTATATTTTACATTCACCTCAACAAATTATTTTTTCGTCAAAAAAGTAATTGACATGGGGTTGGTGATATTGTAGGTTGCCTCG
>CAZWVC010000396.1:0-3985 GCA_964637245.1 uncultured Desulfocapsaceae bacterium | reverse complement strand
AACGACGTCAGGAGGCCAGAATAACAAGCTCTAAGCTACAGGTGAGGCATGACAGAACACTAGATTAGACGTTATTTTGATTTACAGTATGTTTTCTCTTTTTAAAGAGTTTGCATATATCACATATTTAACCATTTACCATAGCATTTTGACGGTGCAGTGTATTTACAGGAATTAAGCCTGCCCAATCATGATTCACGAGAAAACTTTTAAGGATCGACTCTCAATTCTCATAGGAGAGAGAGGTATTCAACCATTTGTTCGTAGAACAGGTGTCAGTGAAGCAACAATTAATCAATATTTGCATGGTGAAAGTTTACCAACCTTGAAAATACTTGATGCAATAGCCTCTTCCAACGGGGTGACTGTAGGGTGGTTAATAGGCGAGGAACCTTTTCCCCAATGCAGTGAAAGCCAATCCACTCAGCATGCCAACAAAAGTATGCAGGATATTGAACAGTGGATCAATAGACAAAACGATGGCATAAACTATTGGGAAGTCATTAAGGCAAAACTTTCCCAAGAATTTCCAGATTTCAAGAGCTGGCTTAAAGAGAATAATATGTAGTGATGATTGAGTTTAACAAAACAATTACATACAATTCTTTTGGGTCATAGGTTTCCGCTCCAACTTTTTACTTTTGTACCTTATTATTCAGAATTTCTATTTCAATTTCTTTACCAGGATGTGCCTGACAGGCAAGTCGAATATCCTCAGCAGCATCCATTTTCGCAAGCATCTCTTCCTCTTTTTTGCTTTTTGGACTTAGATGTTTGCGCCCTTTGATTATCCTGATGGCGCATTTACCACAAAGTGCATTACCACCGCAAAATGGAATAATGCGAATATCATTAATCTGCAAGGTAAAGAGTAATGAACGAAGCATCATTGCATCAATCGGCTTCGGGTTGTCTTTGATCCAAACTTTAGGCATTGTTTATCCTGAAAATACTAACTTTGTTGGCATACCACTATCTCTGAAAAATTTAATCTATCAGCCTGAGGAAATAAAAATTCCATTCTGAACTCTGGTAATATCGATTATTCTATTCGGAATAATCCATCAGATCTTTATGCTACATAATTTTTGTATAAAAAAAAGATCTAATCATTAACTGTTCTATACTATATACGTATGAGGTATAGAGCTGTAATTAAGCTCGCTTAACCACTATTTTTCTTCGCTTAAAGATATTTAAAAGATATTTTACGCTATAATGATAAAGCAGATTATGACTTATCATTTTTTATCATGAAAAGCTCAGCACGATTCGCATAAGGAGGAAGAAATGGATTTAAGTATAACCGGAATTTTCCTTGCATCTATTGCAGCATTTGCATTTGGGGCTTTATGGTACTCCCCCCTTTTATTTATGCGGCAATGGTGTATAGAAGTAGGTATTGAACCTGATATCACCCCTGAAAACCCTGCCAAGATGTATGGTCTTACCTTTCTTCTCACTGTTATTTCCGCTGCCGGACTTGATATATTAGTTGGAAAAGACGCAGGATTTATTGTAGGAGGAGGAACAGGGATAATTGTTGGTTTGCTGATAGTAATGACTTCAATGGGTATAAATTACCAATTTGCCGGAAGAACGTTCAAGCACTGGCTTATTGATGGCGGTTTTCATGTAAGTCGTTTTACCATAATGGGCACCATTATTGGTTTATTCTAAAAAATAGTTATGTCAATTCCCATTACAAGACACAAGATAGTTCCAATACAGTTAAGCATTTATTAATATACAACAATTTAAAGCACATCAACCATCTATTCTGATCACCTAAGGAGATTATATGAACACCAAAAGCCATCTCTACATACTCTGGACGAGTGATAGCAAAATAACCGCTGAAAAAATGGTTTTCATGTATGGTATTAACTCTAAACGCAAGGGTTGGTGGGAAAAGGTTACTATTATCGTCTGGGGTGCTCCCGCCCTGCTTGTCAGCGACGATAAAGCCATTCAGGAAAAAGTCGAAGAGGCACTCCTGGAAGGAGTGCATATCACTGCCTGTAAAGCTTGTGCCGATCAGCTTGGGGTAACTGAAAATCTTGAGAAACAGGGGGTTGAGGTGATTTATTGGGGTGCACCACTTACCAAACTCCTCCAGGATGACGAGAAGCTCATCACGGTGTAGCTTGTTATTCAGCTAGTGCCATCTGCACAGCCTTTGCTGCATGGATTGGCGTTGTGTCATAAAGTTGTATCTGAACATCGTCCTGATTCACCAAAAACCCTATTTCCGTGCAGCCGAGAATAATAGCCTCTGCTCCTTGTTCGGCAAGCTCATTAATAATGCGGATATATTCTGTTCTTGAGCTTTGCAGTATTCTGCCACAGCAAAGTTCGTCAAAAACCACCATATTTACAAACTGTCGATCATCTTTCCGGGGTATTAAAACATCAAGGCCATATTTAGAGTTGAGCCTTTGTCGATAAAACTCCTCTTCCATGGTAAAGGCTGTCCCCAACAGACCTACAGTGTTAACTTTATTGGCCAGCAGCACTTCAGCTGTTGCATCGGCAATATGCAGGAGAGGAATTTTGACATTCTCTGCAATCGTCGGTGCCAGTTTATGCATAGTGTTAGTGCAAATAAGAAAAAAATCGGCTCCGGCTTTTTCAAGCCCCGTGGCAGCCTCACTCAATACAGCTGCAATGGCATCCCAGTCGCCTTTACGCATCAATTTCTCCAAAGGGGCAAAATTAACGCTATGCATTACAATCTTTGCTGAATGCAAACCACCAAGAGACTTCTTTACCCCATCATTAATAGCTCGATAATATTCGATTGTTGACTCCCAACTCATACCGCCGAGCAGGCCAATGGTTTTCATGGTTAACCTCTCTCAATACCTTCTTTTCTGTTTTCCACCTTTATCGCAACTCGTGATTCATGATACGTTCCACCTCCACCCATGTCGGTAAGTTTCTGCGAGGTGACATCATTTATCCCCGTGGGATTCACCTGACTCTGCCAGAAAAGTCCCTCCGCTACCAGTAAACCTGGCCGTGTTGCATCGGTAATCTTCGCTGTTCTTGTGTTGCTACCGCGATTATTATAGATGGTTACCAGATCCCCGCTGCGAATATCATGTTGGGTGCTATCCTCGGGATGGATTAGAACTTCGCCTAATTCTCCCTGGTACCTTTCGCCAAACGTGGAATTCAGCAGATTCATATGTGGAGGTGCTATGAGCTTAAAAGGATAACGGGCAAGATGATCGGCACCATCAAATTCTACCGCCTCAACCAGGCAGGCATGCAGCGGAGTGGTTGGATCGGTCTGCTGGATAAAGCTGTATTGCTCTTTTGTTGGGTTGAATATCGGCTGGCCCTTTCGGCAAAAGGTGGATAATACTGGTTGACCAGGGGAAATTTCCCTATTTTCTTCAGGTAATCCGTCCAGACTCCTCAGATAATCAGTCAACCGCTGCTCCAGGGTCTGTTTAAATGGTGTATCTTCAAAGCCAAGGTTATGAGCTAACTCCTGAAATAACGTGAAATTGCTTTTCGCTTCCCCACAGGGCTCTATTACAGGTTCTGCTATCCCCATGTAAAAATGCCCATAGGCCGTATAGAGATCCTTATTTTCCAGGAAGGTTGTGGCAGGCAGCAGCAAATCTGCATAGGCTGCGGTTGGTGTCATGACTTGCTCATGGACTACGGTAAACAGATCGTCTTTCACCAATGCCTGCCGGACCAGAGAACCATCAGGGACAACGGAAAGCGGATTGGCATTATATACCAGGAACATCTTAATCGGAGGTGTTGCAGTCGATAAACAATTCCCCAGTTGCACCATGTTAAACTTTCGGGTTTGTTTCTTAGCCAAAGAAGACCAAATGAGTTTCTCCTGATCACCCTTAAAAGCACCGGTTGAGAGCAACACTCCCCTCCCCACCCCGCCATCAAACAATCCCAGCGCTGCAGCCATTGAAGTGATTGCCCGAATGGACATTGCAGCCCTGCTGTT
>CAZWVC010000395.1:0-3991 GCA_964637245.1 uncultured Desulfocapsaceae bacterium | reverse complement strand
GGGCACTAGTTAGAAGTCGTTTAAGCTGAAATCGAACTCATAGTTAACATTGAGCATAAATGTAGAAAAATCTTCAAGGTCGTTCTCAGCGTTAATCGTTGAAAATGTGGTTTCGAAACTGAGGCCTTCCGTGAGTTCTTCGAGATCACAGGATATTACCAAATTGATCTCATTTTCTTCGCCCTCCTCGGTGTCGGTATTACCAAAAATAAGCTGCAATTCAATAATATTGTAAGTGTAGGCTAAGGCACTATAGAGGGTGGTTGCATCTGCTTCAAAAACAAGATTGCCTTCTTCCAAAGGATTGATGTGCTCACCTAATAAATCGAGAAGCCCCACCCCATCATCCCCTGCTTGAATAAAACCCACCTCAACATGCAGGGCGAGTATTTTGCCGTTGGTGAAGGCGTGAAATATTGAAGTTTGCTCAGCTGAGGTTTCTTTTACATCTGAGCCTGCGTAATGCACGCCAAAGCCAAGATAATCTGTCAGGTTGAAAGTAAATTTTGTACCGTAACCGGTAAATAAATCTCGGGTGTGCAGTAGGTAGGGATGTACAGACCAGGTTTCAGCCTCATTGTTAAGCAGGATATCGAGAAAATAGGTGCCATGTTTACCAATATCATCAAAATCAGCAGAGATTTCCTCTTCATCCGCCACTGCGATACTGCGGGTATACCCACTATATATCTCAAGCATTGCAGGCAGCGGGATGGAGAAAATTGAGAGGGTTGCTGCTTCATGATAATCTTCGATCCATTCCTGTTCGATCTCCTGACGGCCGATTCGAGTGGTAATGTTATCACCTGCATATTGAAGATACGCTTGTGACACAAGGGTGCCGGTGGCGACATCGGCATCATTATTACTTCTCTCCCAGATTTTTGCCCCATTTCTCACTTCAGTGGCTAAACTGATCCGGAGGATTTCAGGGGTCTCATATTTTAGGCCGAGATGGCTGTTGACAAAGGCTTCCTTCTCCTCGATTTTGGGATTATTCGATTCTCCATGAAGGTAGAGATCTCCAGAAATATTACCAAAATCTGTTGCTAAAGCTGGGGTGCCAGTCAAAATGAGGTGAAACAGAACAAAAGAGGCTGAGATATGCTGAATGAGCTGGGCAGGTTTGCGGTGTATATACACGAATTTCCTGAAGGAAAAGGTGATCATTTTGCGAATCTACTCGCAGATTATACCTCAAAATATGCACCAGAGGTTTATCAAGCAGTTATCTCCAGGCAATATCAGGCTGTCTCTAAATTTTGTAACAGTGAAGTAAAAACCAGTATACACAAACAGATTGAGAATAGGCGAGAAATTTTCCTCAAAACAACAAAGACTGCATGATCTATCCTCTTCCAGCAATTCTTTTGAAATCTTTCTATTAAACAAACGTATTGTGCTTCATCTGTTCTTAACCTTGTTCGGGTAGCATTAAAGTAAGAGCAAATCCGGAAAGCTCGCTAATCACCTATGGCTGTTTGTTGTTTTTGTCATGACAAAAAGTCAGTTCAACAGTCCGAATTTAAAAACCACAATCGAACCCAAGGAGGAGCAGTTATGTATTTGAGAACACAGAGCTATTTAGCAGTCTTTTTTAAAGTTCCAGTTTCCAGGCAGTTATTTGCAAAACTGGCCGTTATCCTAATCTGTACTTTTGCTGTTAATTTGTTGTGTATACCTCAGGTGGAGGCCATAACATCATCTGTGGGCAAAGGGAAAGTCTGTTCTTTTACAGCTAGAGCTGCCTACAAGGCTGGCAAGAACGAGATTCGTGATGCTTTTTGGATTGGTTATGGCAAATGCACTAACCTGGTCGATTCAGTTATGAGAGAAGAGTGCCTGGCAATTGCCCGTGAAGATTTTACAGAAGCTAAAGAACTGGTAAAAGAGCAATTGTCAGCCCGGCTTGAGGTCTGTGCGGCATTGGGTGAGGCGCCCTATGACCCAATAATCAATCCCGATGATTTTGTGGACTTTGAGGCGGTTTTGGCAGGCCAGCAAAATTTTACCCCCCAACCATATTTTCCGCTCATACCGGGGCTGACCCTTATCTACATTGTTAAGGATAGCGAAGGAAACAAACTGGAGCGGATAAAGGTAGAGGTGCTGCCAAAGAGCAAAGATATATTAGGCGTAAACTGCATTGTTGTCCGTGATCGGGTATGGGAGTTTGATGATGAAGGTGGACTTACTCTCATAGAGGATACCTTTGACTGGTATGCTCAGGATCTGCTTGGTAATGTATGGTATATGGGTGAGATCGCCAGGAATTATGAAGATGGCGAGCTCGTTGATCTTGAGGGTTCCTGGAAGGGCGGCAGAGATTATGATATGCCAGGTTTCATTATGGTGGCTGACGCCCAGGAAGGAGACATTTACCGTCAGGAGTTTTCCCTGGGCAATGCTGAGGATATGGGGGAGGTTGTGGGCTATCTCGATAATCTGACAATCAACGGTGTCACCTATTCAGATGTTTTGAAAACCATGGATTATACTCCAGTCGATCCAGAAGTAGTCGAATTTAAATACTATGCCCCAGGTGTTGGGGTGATTCTGGAAGAAAACCCACTAGATGATGAACGACTCGAACTGAAAAGAATTATCATGCCGTAACTCTGTATAGCTTAGGCAAGCTTGACACCTTCACCTTGAACGATGAATTTCTCTTGAGGTGAAGGTGGTAGGGTCAGATGGTTTTTCCCTTCTATTGTACCGGCATGGTGATGGTAAATGTCGTCTTACCGTCCTTGCTGGTAGCTGTGATTGTTCCACCATGAAGTTCAATGATCCGTTTGACAATAGTGAGGCCCAGTCCTGATCCGCCAAATTGGATGGCACGTGATTTCTCTACCCGATAGAATTGATTGAAGATATTGGGGAGATCCTCTGCTGGAATATTACGGCCACTGTTGGAAATGGCAATCTCAGCCAGTGCGTTCTTGCGGTGAATCGTGACAGCAATATGGCCGCCATCTGGAAGATTGTATTTTATGGCATTGTCAATCAGGTTGATAAAGACGCGCACTATTTTATCTCGATCTGCACTGACTTCGACCCGCTCAAATTCAGTTTTGCAGATAATATTGGCAGCTTTAAGCATCTCATCAAAATCTTCTAACACCCTCTCGATCAGCAGCGGCAGGCTTACTCTGGAGCGCTCGATAAACTCTTTGTGTTCAAGATGGCTGATATCCAATAAATCTTTGACCAACTTGTTGAGCCGCTGGAGATTTATCAGCTGGCGGTTCAATTCATCACGGATTTTATCGGGAAGATCATGGGAGAGCATTTCTTCATGGCCAAGCATGGTCACGGTTAACGGGATCTTTATTTCATGGGAAGCGCTGGCGATAAATTCTTTCTGTTTTTCAAAGGAATGTTGCAGCCTGTCAAACATTGAGTTAAGCGATAACGCCAGAGTATGGAGTTCATCCTCACTTTTACCAAGCGGGATACGCTCATTCAGAGAAGTTTCCCGAATAGTCTTGATCTTTGTATTTATTTCACTAATCGGTTGCATGAGCTTGCCAGCAAGGTAGTAACTTAGCAGCACCACCAGGATTGTGGTAATAACAATGTAGAGGAACAATTCCTGGACAAGTTCCTGCAGTTCAAAGGACATCATTGCCAGGGGTTTGGCAATGACAAGGGTCATTTCCGCTTTACCCTGTTTGCGGTAGAGCTGCAGAACTTTGAATCTTACTTGATCATTGAGCAGATCCTCCTCATCATCATCTTCCAGTGGGTCGATCCATACTTTATCCGGGTCGAGGGTCCGGGTTATGGTAAAGTAACCCTGAGTTTCCGCAACAGGTATATCCACCTGGCTGGCAAGAGGTGATGCGTAAATAAGCTTGCTATCATCGGTGGTGAGTTTTACATAATATCTCTCCAGGGGATAATCAGTATTTTCCGCTATAAATGCAGGGACTGTGGAGAGATCAGTGTTGTTGAGAACAGCCTCTCCGGTATCGAACAACTCTCTTTT
>CAZWVC010000394.1:0-3999 GCA_964637245.1 uncultured Desulfocapsaceae bacterium | reverse complement strand
TAAATAGAACGCATTGGAGTTTAACCAACACAAACTATCATTCTGCCTAATAGTGCAGCAGCTTGTGTTGGCATTTAAACGTCAGGATATAAAACTACTCATCCCACAGATCTGCTACGGTATACCCTGACCCCGGAACTTGCCAAAATGTACCATCAATATAACGATAGCTCATATCAAGCTGCGCTATCTGATCTATATCACCTGCATCCAAGGTCACCTCGACTGCTTCAAAGTTCTCCTGCAAACGTTGTTGATTCACCGATTTGGGAATAACCACAGTATCTCTCTGCATTGCCCAGGCCAGGAGAATTTGAGCTGGACTTTTGCCATGTTTGGAAGCAATATCACAAATTACTCCATGCTGTAAAAGCGATGGTTCATCATTTTTTTTCATACCTTGTGGTCTATCCGGTGATCCCAAGGGTGAGTACGCAGTCAGCAAAACTCCATTTTCCCTGCAGAAATCGAGCATTTCAAGTTGCTGAAGATAAGGATGGAGTTCTATTTGGTTCATCATCGGAGCAATGGTTGCGTAGCTCAGCAATTCACCCAGTTTCTTTGTACTGAAATTGCAAACACCAATATTTTTCACATATCCTTTTGTCACACATTCTTCCAATGCTTGCCAGGTTTCATTAAGCGGGACATCATCAAGGCTCAGATAATCAGCACCACTTCGGGGAAAAAACACATGAGGACGAAACGCTACCGGCCAGTGCACCAGGTAAAGGTCTAGGTAGTCAAGCTGCAGATCGGCAAGACTTTTCTTTAGCGCCGGTTCAACATCTTCTGGAATATGGGCATTGTTCCACAGCTTGGTGGTTATCCACAAAGCCTCTCGTTTAACATGCTCCGAAGAAATCATCTCTTTTAATGCAGCTCCAACCTCTTCCTCATTTTCATAGGCTGGTGCACAATCTATGTGACGATAGCCAATATTCAAAGCTTCTCGAACGGCACCATAAACTTCACCTTTGCTTGATTTCCAGGTTCCCAGGCCTAATACTGGTATGGCCGTATCCTGATAACTGAGATGTTTCATGATCTCCCCCGTATTGTGACAACCTCTTCTTAGTATAAAATATCAATTAACAGCCTAATAATACATAAATTGTAATCACTGTAAGGCACAATACTAGCAACGTCAATTATGGAAGGATTCTCTTCCAATTCTAACGAAAAAAACCTGCAATATCTGGGGAAATATCTTGAAATGCAACAAATCGCTTTGGCAGCACTTCTTCAAATTTATTGCAAGTTACGTTTTCATCCGCTAGCATAGTGTTGCGGAAGCAAGGTAGATCCCCAAATCATTGACTGAGGATAGTCAGAAAGTACACCCTTTTGAAGATTGAAAGATGAAGAAAATCATCATGTTTATTGCCTTTTTTATGGCAACCCTACAACCTTTAGTAGCCTCCAGTGAAGATAGCTGGACAACTGCCATTACTCCTGAGATCACATTAGAAGCCATCAAAATATTTCGCGAAAACCCCATTGGTGAAGATGCCCGGGGAGCACTAGCATTAATAGTAAAATTTGCCAAAGAATCTAAAGAAGTGTCCGTCAAAATTTCTCCCAATTATTTACCCTGGGAACAAGGAACTCTGAAACCTTACCTTGAAGGGATTTTTCTTGGGGCTTTCGTGGCTGGAAATATCGAGTATCAACTTATCAACAATATCAAGGAAAACAGGCCAATTGAAGGAGTGAAATTAATGTTACATTCCTATAAAGTCCTTAAGGATCGCTCGAAGATAGAAAGCCTCGAAAACTTTGATACCTGGCTGGCACTTGATCAGGAAGATCAATTATATGCAGAGCTTAAATTATAGTTTCCGCTGTTAAAAGAATCCTAAGCAATCCTAGTTAATCAGTTATACGACAAAGTAGATTCCTGATATGCATAGGAGAGTAAATATATTTTTACAAACTTTGGTGAAAGACAGACAACCTTCCATATGGATCAGCTTCACAACTTTCTCCACCTTATTCCTTGCTATAATTTGCGTTGCATCTTGCGGAACGGGCAATACCAATGAGGTGCTTCCGGCAACGAAAAATACCCTCCACAAAGAAAATATAAAGGTAGATGGCAGAACTCGCAATTACCTCATTAGCCTTCCTGACCAACCTCCTTCAACTTCTGGATTTCCAGTAATGTATGTTCTCCATGGAGGTGGCGGCACAATGAGGGCGAGTGCAAGAATGTCGCGTTTCCATAATACCGGAGTCGCCCAAAAATGGATAGTCATCTACCCTCAGGGCATCCGCAATAAACTCAAATCCAACTGGAATGATGGGCGTGTACACACCCAGGCAGGCAAGGAAAGCTACGCCAAGATAAATGATATAAAATTCATCAACTCAATTCTCACAAGGCTTCGGGAAAATCATCCTATAGATATGCAGCGGATTTACGCGACCGGCGTCTCAAACGGAGCCTATCTTGCTCAACGACTTGCCAGCGAACATGCAGACACCTTTGCAGCCATTGCTCCGGTCATTGGCAGCATGGCAGAATCAGTTGCACAACGTTTTTCACCCAGCCAGCCGGTTTCGGTATTAATGATAAATGGAACCGACGATCCACTGGTTCCTTACCAGGGCGGAATGTCAAAATTTGGCAAAACCAGCCTGGGCGTAGCGCTGCCAGTTGAAAACGTGGTACAGATGTGGGTCAATCACAACGGCAATGTACCGCCACCGCAAATCGATACACTACCCGACAGCAGACCTGGTGATGGGTGCACAATAGAACGTTACAGATATAGTGGTGGCCTCAGTTCCGCCGAGGTGATACTCCTTAAAGCACACGGAGGCGGACATACTTCACCAGGTGATAAGCAATATGCGCCAAAGAAACTAATAGGTGCGACCTGTTATGATATTCACGCCTCGGATGTCATTGTTGATTTCTTTGCAAAACACCCAAAATCACCCCCCAAATAACAAGCCATAAGACAACACCACAGCTAGTGATTAACGATTAACTGTGAGAAAAACCAGGAGATTCGCAGCATGATAACGTGGGACCCACATCTGTATATGAAATTTGCTGGTGAGAGAACCCAGCCAGCTCTTGATCTAACTAGCAGAATCCCCTTGGGTCAACCCCAGTCAATCATTGATATTGGTTGTGGTGTCGGCAATTCAACAACTATTTTACGCAACCGCTGGCCAAATGCAGAAATAACTGGTCTCGACAACTCTGATGCAATGCTTGAAGCAGCTAATAAAAGAAATCCTGAAATTCATTGGCTCAAGGCTGACATAGCAAGCTGGAAGCCACAAAGTTGTTATGATCTCATATTCTCAAATGCGGCTCTGCAATGGGTGCCAAATCATGAAAGTCTTTTTTGCAATCTACTGGGATATGTAAACCATTCTGGATTCCTGGCAGTGCAGATGCCCTATCATTACACATCACAGTTACATAAAATAATTATTGAAATATCGCACCAATCTCAATGGACCAAACGTTTGGAAGGCGCCAGAAAAGCACTTACTTCCCACAAACCTTCATTTTATTACGACCTTCTCCACTCCAAATGTAGTCAAATTGATCTCTGGCAAACAAATTATTATCATGTTATGGAAAGGCCAGAGGCAATTCTGGAATGGATTAGCGGAACCGGCCTACGCCCATATCTGGAAGCTTTAGGCAATGATAATGATCGTAGAAATTTTAAGGCAGTAATTCTGGAAGAGTACCGCCAGGCTTATCCAAGGCGTAAAGATGGCAAGGTTCTCTTTCCATTTAGCAGACTCTTTTTACTCCTGCGCAAATGACACGATATGCGTGAACCACACTTTTCAAATAAAATGGTTGCGGAGGTATTTAACAATTTTCCGGAAACGGTTCAGCAAAAACTGCTGGATCTCCGGATACTCATATTTCAGACTGCAGCAATAAACAGTGATGTCGGTACCTTAGAAGAAACGTTGAAATGGGGTGAACCGAGTTATCTCGCCAAAGACGGTAGCACCATTCGG
>CAZWVC010000393.1:0-4017 GCA_964637245.1 uncultured Desulfocapsaceae bacterium | reverse complement strand
TCAAGGGCATGAAGACACAACGTGAAGTCTCTTTCTGGTATGGCGGTAGGAGTGTTCAGGAGCTGTTTTATGTAAATGACTTTAAAAAACTGGAAGAGGAAAACGAGAACTTCACCTTTCATATTGCCCTCTCTGAACCACAGCCGGAAGACAACTGGACGGGGTACACCGGCTTTATCCATCAGGTATTGATGGATGAGTATTTGAACAAGCATCCAGCACCAGAGGATATTATGTACTATATGTGCGGTCCTCCGATGATGACAGTCTCTGTACTCGAATTGCTTGACAATCTTGGTGTAGAGCCAAGTAATATTCGTTATGATGATTTTGGAGGATAAAAAAACCCACTCTTATGGATATATTTCTCATAACTGCGCTGCTAACTTTTATTATTCTGACAGGTGCAGCACTATTTATAAATTTCTCTAAATCCAGACCGGCCAACGAAAAACACCAGCTTACCGGCATGTGTCACAAAAGCGGCGGCATTTGTTGTGGACAAATAGAAATTAAAAAGAAAGTTTAGATTGAGCACTTTTGTAGTACGTCTCTAAGCAGTTTAAAATTATAGCTAAAGACTACAATGGGGAGGAGTGCCAGATGATAATCGGGATTCTTAAGGAAATTAAGGTTGCTGAACACCGCGTTTGTATGACTCCTGCTGGTGTGGAGGTGATGCAGCAGAACAATCATCAGATTCTTGTGGAAAATGATGCTGGTGTGGGCAGCGGCTTTAGCAATGAAGAGTATCTGCATGCAGAAGCAGAAATCGTCCAAACACCTGCTGAAATCTTTGAACGGGCTGACATGGTTATGCATGTCAAGGAACCGCAGCCTTCTGAATATTCACTTATTCGCGAAGGACAAATCGTTTTTACTTATTTGCATCTTGCAGCAGAACGAAAGCTCACCGAGGCTCTGATTAAAACCAAGTCTGTCAATATAGCCTATGAAACCATCCAGAAAAGCGATGGATCCCTACCTTTGTTGACCCCAATGAGTGAAGTAGCCGGCAGAATGGCAGCACAAGAAGGTGCTAAATATCTGGAATTGCATCATGGCGGCAGCGGCATTCTCCTCGGAGGAGTTCCGGGAGTAGCACCTGGCAATGTCGTGGTGATTGGTGGCGGAGTAGTTGGTATCAACGCAGCCAGGATGGCGTGTGGCCTTGGCGCTAAGGTCTACCTGCTTGATACTAACCTCGACAGATTACGCTATCTCAGTGAAGTTATGCCCAGTAACTGCTTTCCGATGATGAGCAGCAAACCAGTGTTGCGAGAGCTTCTCAAGGAAGCTGATTTAGTGATTGGCGCTATTCTTATCCCTGGAGCCAAGGCACCCAAACTAGTTACTCGCGATATGCTCGCCGTTATGAAGAAAGGTTCTGTCATGGTTGATGTTGCCATTGACCAGGGAGGTTGTTTTGAAACTTCTAAGGCAACTACCCATACCGAGCCAACTTATGTGGTGGATGGTATTGTACACTACTGCGTGGCAAATATGCCGGGTGCAGTTGCAAAAACATCCACCTTAGCGCTCACCAACGCAACCCTTCCTTATGCCCTAGAAATTGCAAATAAAGGTTGGGAAAGAGCTTGTCGAGAAAACCATGAAATCAAGCCTGGTGTCAACGTGATTCAAGGCAAGGTAACGTACAAGGGAGTGGCAGAAGCCTTCGATATGGAATATGTAGATATAGATCTAATTCTTTAAATCACGGATCAGGCAAACTTTAATATTACCTTTTATAATGCTCCCAAAATACACGGCAAAGGCGGCACTTGCAACTCGGGTATAGGGAGCATTTCTTTTTTTCACCATTTCAGAATCACATTATACAATGAAAGATGACACCAGCAGATTCCTATAAAAAACAATCATACCATGGTTTTGAGCAGGGTCCTATCCGACCGCCAAGCGAGGCAGCTAGTCTGTTGATCCGGGTGACCCGCAACTGTCCCTGGAATAGATGCACGTTTTGCCCAGTATACAAAGGAGAAAAATTTTCGCTGCGGCCTGTTGAACACATCATCGCCGATATAGATCGAATTCAACACTTTATCTCGCTCCTTCACAATGAGGATTTTCCCGTCATGGGCAGGACAAATCTAGCTCAGCTAACGGGTAAGCTTGATAATTCAGACAGAATGGCTTTGAGTGCAGCCAGCAGTTGGATCCATAATGGTATGCGTTCAGTATTCCTGCAGGATGCCAATAGTCTGATCATAAAACCAGATGATCTCATAACTATTTTGAGACATCTCAAAGGATGCTTTCCAGAGATTGAGAGAATAACCTCTTATGCCAGGTCTCATACGATTAGTAGAATAAAACAGGAAAAACTTGTCGAAATGCACAAAGCAGGGTTGAACCGTATCCATATTGGTATGGAGTCAGGATCTGATAAAGTGCTGATGTTAATAAAAAAGGGCTCATCTAAAAAGGATCATATAAAAGCTGGACTGAAGGTGAAAAAGGCTGGCATGGAACTCTCGGAATATGTAATGCCGGGCTTAGGAGGAAAAGTATTCTCTGAGGAGCATGCCCGTGAAACGGCAGATGCACTTAATGCAATCAATGCCGATTTTATCAGACTCCGTAGTCTGGCAATCCCCAATCATGTTGAACTCTATGAGCAATATTGTGGAGGTGAATTCAACAGATTAAGTGATAATGAGGTAGCGGAGGAAATTTTACTCTTCCTTCAATCCTTAAATAATATCACCTCAAGTTTAAAAAGTGATCATATCCTGAACCTATTTGAGGATGTAGAGGGAAAGTTTCCCCAGGACAAACAGAAGATGATTGGGATAGTTGAAAAATATCTCCATCTGCCACCTGATGAACAAATGATTTTCAAGGTAGGCAGACGCACGGGTGTTTTTCGCAGTTTAGCAGACTTGGACAATGCTGGTAAACGTCAAATGGCTATGTCCAGTTGTGAAAGTTTTGGAATTACGCCAGAAAATGTGGATGATATGATCGAAGAATTGATGAAACGATTCATCTAATTTATCTTTCGGATTAAGTGAAATTAAACAATCTGACAAAACTGGTGGGTGAGGTTGTACCTCACCATATACGGATTCAGCAAATTACTGTAAAAAGAGAGGACAAATGCAGTTTTGTCTCACTCCCAGACATAGTGTATCAATAAGAACTTTTACCGGATTGGCTTTGTTAAGATGAAAACCACAAAGGAGAGAGAGAAATGAGTGATTGTATTTTTTGCAAGATTATTGCTGGCGAAATTCCTTCAGAAAAACTCTATGAAGATGATGAGATCCTTGCATTCATGGATATTTCTCCCCAGGCGCCTGTCCATTTCCTGGTAATCCCCAAAAAGCACATTCCCCGGCCAGTCGATGTTGAAGAATCCGACGATGCCTTAACCGGTAAGATGCTGCGTATTGGTGCTCAGGTTGCTCAAGAAAACGGTGTCGATGATGACTATCGCATTATCTTCAACAACGGCTCCAAGGCAGGGCAAGTAGTGTTTCATCTGCACATGCATATCCTGGGTGGTAAAGGAAAACCTTGGCCAATGTAATAAGGAATATTTAGCCCTGAAAATCACTTCACTTTTAGGGCTAACAAAGATAGTGATAACAGCACTATCTATCCCATAAGAGATACGCCTTGATAAAGGAATCGAGGTTGCCATCCAGGACACTGTCCACGTTTCCGGTTTCATGCTGAGTACGGTGGTCTTTTACCATCCTATAGGGCTGCATGACATAGGAGCGAATCTGACTGCCCCAGCCAATCTCCATCTTATCACCATGAATACCTTCCTGCTCCTGGGCTTTGCGCTGTTTTTCCATTTCATACAAACGGGCAGCCAACATTTTCATAGCCATATCCTTATTGCGATGCTGAGAACGTTCGTTCTGACATTGCACCACAATCCCAGTAGGTAAATGGGTGATGCGTATAGCCGAGTCGGTTTTATTTACATGCTGGCCACCTGCACCACTTGCTCGATAGGTATCAATTCGTAAATCCTTTTCCGCA
>CAZWVC010000392.1:0-4031 GCA_964637245.1 uncultured Desulfocapsaceae bacterium | reverse complement strand
AAAACTGCATGATGTAGAGGTTGCAGATTTCGATGGTGATGGAGATCAGGATATCGTCGCAAGAAACCAAAGTCTTTTTGGTTATGATAACGGCAACATTTTATATTTCTACCGCCAAGACACGCCTGAGCAATGGTATCAATTTAAGGTTCCAATCCACCATGGTGAAGGCTTAGCTGTAGCCGACCTCAACAGCGACAGTCTGCCCGATGTCATAGTCAATCAAAAATGGTATATAAATCCTGGAACCCTGGATGTGATGAGTAAATGGCAGGAAAACACATACTGTCCATCCTGGAAATGGCTTGATGCCTTTATTGATATTGCTGATATTAATGGTGATGGTCATCCTGACATAGTGCTTTCACCAGCTGAACCAGCTGATAGCTATTATCGTATATCGTGGTGTGAAGCTCCAACAGATGATTCTTCACAATGGAATGAACATATTGTTGACAGTAGGGTTGAAGCGGTGCGCCATTCCATACGTGCAGGAGATTTTAATGATGATGGTCGGATGGACATAGTTTCAGCTGAAATGACACAGGGAGAAGATCCAGATGAAGTTAATGTCTACTGGCAATCAAAAAGTGGTCGTTGGCAAAAAGAGATAGTTTCAACCCTTGGATCACATAGCATGAGGGTTGCCGACATTGACGGCGACGGAATTGCAGATTTTTTTGGTGCAAACTGGCATGCCCCCCATGAGGATATTGAACTCTGGCTCAGTAAAAAAAAAAATGAAAAATGGCGTCGATATGTAATTGATGGCAAGATGCCATGGAGATCAGTATTTGTTTTTACTGTCGATGTGGACAATGACTCCCTGAAAGATATTGTAGCCGGCGCCTGGTGGTATAAAAATCCGGGAAAAAATACTGCGGGATGGAAACGCTACTCTTTAGGCAGAGATGCCAACAATGTAGCATTGGTAGAAGACTTTGACGGAGACGGTCTTGTCGACATCCTCGCCTCTCACTGGAACAATCCCAGAAGATGGACCCTGTATGAACGCTTACTCCGAAAGTTCAGATTTCGCACTTATACACAACCGGGTAAATTTGTTTGGTTGAGAAATGAAGGCAATGGTAGTTTCTCAAAGTATGATAATATACCTGATGGTGATGGTGATTTTCTTCAAGGTGCAGCCATACTCTCTTTGAATGAGAGGAAGATAATTGCCCTTTCCTGGCACCAACAGGGTCAAGGGATTGAGATGCTCACGGTACCGGACAAACCGATCCAAAATTATTGGGGGAGGAAGAGGCTGCATGGCTTTTCCTTGAATGAAGAGCTTACAGCCATTGACATCGATAGTGATAACGATGAAGATCTAGTCTTAGGAACAGCTTGGCTTAAAAATGAAATCAACTCCGAATGGTCCCTACAACATATTACCACGCCTGCGGGTAAGCCCGATAGAAATAAAGTTACTGATGTAAACGGTGACGGGAAACTGGATATAGTAGTGGGGTTTGAAGCAATAAGCACTCCTGGAAAATTAGCATGGTATACTCGCACAAAGGATCGGCCAGATGAATGGGAAGAGAATGTCATTGCAGAAATTATTGGTCCAATGAGCCTGGATGTCAGCGATTTGGATCATGATGGTGACATCGATGTTATTGTTGGTGAGCATAATTTACTGGCTCCCGATCAAGCTCGGCTGCTCTGGTATGAAAATCGGAATGGTGATGGATTACAATGGCACGAACATACTATTTATGTTGGTGATGAACACCATGACGGTGCTCATGTTTCCGATATTGATAATGATGGTGATTATGATATTGTTTCAATCGGCTGGGGACATAACCGCCTGATCCTCTATGAGAACCTCACTTTCTAATCTCTAAGAAAAGGTGTCAAATAAAAGATATATTCACAGAAGTTGAGAATACTGGTAAATTAATCCACGGGGTAATCGGATGTTGATTGTTCCTTTAATTGGTCAATTTTCAAGACCTTAATCCAGCTCGATCGACTAGCTTGACGAGCACCAAAACACAATTTGAAAATATGAAAATTATTGTTGTAGGAAATCTCGGTTATATCGGCCCCACTTTAGTCGATCAGTTACGATCAACCTATCCCAACGGCACCCTGATAGGCTATGACATTGGCTATTTTGCCCATTGCCTGACCAATCCGTCTGTATTACCTGAGTTGAATTTGGATATGCAAGTTTTTGGTGATGTGAGGAAATTCCCGGAGAAACTACTTAAAGATGTTGATGCGATAGTCAATTTGGCGGCTATCTCCAACGATCCCATGGGCAACAAATATGAAGATGTTACCATGGAAATTAATTATAAAGCAGCTGTCAATCTTGCTAAAATGGCAAAAGAGAATGGCGTCAAGTCATATGTTTATGCCTCAAGCTGTTCAATGTATGGACTTGCTGATGACTCACCCAGAAAAGAAGGAGATAAACTCAATCCACTCACGGCATATGCCAGGTCAAAGGTAGCAACGGAAGAAGGCCTCGAACAATTAGCGGATGATAACTTCATCGTGACCTGCAACAGATTTGCAACTGCATGTGGGTGGTCCAATAGACTTCGCCTGGATTTGGTTCTTAACGATTTTGTTGCTGGTGCACTAACAAGCAAACACATTTCGATATTAAGCGATGGCACTCCATGGAGACCCATGATTAACACCAGGGATATGGCAAGATCCATGGATTGGGCATTAGCCAGACCTGGGCAAAATGGTGGTAACTTTCTTGCTGTTAACACCGGTTCCAATGTGTGGAATACAAATATTCTCTCACTTGCCGAGGCAACAGCAGAAGTAATTCCAGGCGTAGACATATCCATCAATCCTGATGCTCCGCCGGATAAGCGTTCGTACAGAGCAAATTTTGACCTCTACAAAAAGCTTGCCCCGGATCATCAACCAGCTGAAGATCTTATCTCCACCGTTAAGGAAATCAAGGATAATCTTGTCGATATGGATTTCCAAGATTCCAACTACCGAGAATCACAACTTATTCGACTCAAAGTCATTGCGAGACTGCAAGACAACGGTAGATTGGACAATAAGCTTCAATGGATAAAATAACGAGGTATTTATGATATTCACTGAAACTCCGCTACGCGGAGCATATGTCATCGAAATCAATAAAATAGGTGACGATAGAGGCTTTTTTGGTCGATCGTGGTGCCGAAAGGAAATGGAAGAAGCGGGGCTCAACGGAAATATCGCTCAGATAAACACCTCAGTAAGTAAAGATAAGGGGACACTAAGAGGACTTCATTTTCAGATTGCCCCATACCAGGAATGCAAGATGATACGTTGTACACGGGGCTCAATATTTGATATGATTGTTGATATTCGCCCTGACTCTCCAACTTTTTTGCAATGGTATGGTGTTGAACTCAATGAGAATAATCACAAAGCCCTATTTTCACCTGAGGGATTTGCCCAAGGCTTTCTCACTTTAGAGAACAACACCGAAATAACCTATTTTACTACGGAGTTTTATGCTCCAGGAATGGATAGAGGCGTGAGGTATAATGACCCTCAGGTGGGCATTAAACTTCCTATAGAACCAGTGGTGATCTCTGAAAAGGATACATCCTGGCCTGATTTCTCCATTGATATGCTGAAATAATTCCAAGGTATCAAAATATGCTACACACTCATTGTCCTTGTTGTAATAATGAAAAAATCGAGGGTTTTTTTACTATTAAAGACGCCCCTATTTTTAGTCTTGTAACCGTTAAATCTCGTGATGAAGCGCTTTCCGTTCCTCGTAAAGATATCGAGCTTGGTTTTTGTCATAATTGCGGGTTCATATTCAACAGACTCTTTGACACTTCCATAGACTATTTCACCTTAGGGTATGAAGATCAGCAAGGTTTTTCTAAGACCTTCATGGAATATTTGACACGTATTTCGCAAGACCTTATTCAGAAATATTCGCTTAAGAACAAAACGCTCCTAGAAATTGGTTGTGGCAAAGGTGATTTTATCAACCTGCTCAATGAACTTGCAGGTGGCAAAGGTATTGGTGTTGACCCTGC
>CAZWVC010000391.1:0-4042 GCA_964637245.1 uncultured Desulfocapsaceae bacterium | reverse complement strand
CTCACAGAACTGCTGAAAAAGATCGAGTGACTTCTGCCTGACATTTTCGTTTTCAATAATATCAAGCCGCGCAGCAAAGAAATCCTTTAACTGCTTACATGCTTCCCCCCCTTCTTCATCGCTCAACAATGCTTCAACGAGGCCAAGAAGGTTCTCTGGGAATTCTGGGGCAAGGGTGTATGACCGTCGATAATGGATCACCGCTTTGGATGTGTCACCCACGCTAACCGGAAATTCCGGTGCCCGAAGATACAACTCTCCCAGCAATCGGTCTGCTCCACCGTAATCCACACCTGGATTCAGTGAAGCTGCCTGTTTGGCCTGTGCTTCAATAACGGGGACGAGTTGCAGGCCACGCACAGGATCATGCTCTGCCTCCAGAGCGGTGAGATACGCCAGCATATAGCGGGCCACACCGCTATTGGGATACTTTTTCACAGCCATTTCTGCCAGGACGCGACCATTTTGGGCATCCTCAAGCTGAAATTTTCCGTTTGAACCATCCTCGGCAAGGATCGCAAAACAGCTTGCCGCCTTTATTAATGCCTTTCCGTCATCATTGCCTGGCCCATATTTTGAGGCTTGGTCCCGACTGCATTCCTGCCATAGCTGGATATCGCCCAAGGGGTCAACTGAAGACCCTTTGGCAAGAGTAGGTTGCATCTCAGGAGAGCGTCCACATGCCGCAACCAGCAGAAGAATTACAGCTATGCTACTACTAATCTGAACGACTCGACTCATCGTGATAAGTCCTGCATGGAAGCTCTAAGGTTTTCAGATTATTATCTGCAGGGCCAAAGCCATCAGTTTGCAGTAAATTCAAAAGATCCTCGGCTTCGGGATCATTTGCCATATTCATGATGATGTTTTTCAGCACTTCTGAGCTGTCGTCATCTGGTCCGAACCATACCAATGGACTGGTGGGAAGTGGCGGTGATGTATAAACAATCTTTAATTCCTTGAACAAGGGTAGAGCCAGAATGGCGCCATATTGGAGTTGATCCAGCACGACACCGGCAAGCTTATTCCTCGTTACCTTGCGAACTGCCCTGAGGGGGCGAAAAGTCCCTTCTGATTGAAATGAAGTTTGCGGTGTTTTTTTATCAGTAAGCAGCCACATTGCCGTTTTTCCATCAAACAGCATGGTTCCCTGTATTTTACCCTGAAGTTTCTGCCAATCATCCGTTGCAGTTTGGTATACAGCAAGCCGCCAGAGGTCTTTCTCAGCTCCTCCTGGTCGTGTCGATGCCAGCGGTGTCATGTTGAAACACCTGGAATAAGCGGAATAAAAGGGCAGACTGACAATACCCCATTTTGCTTTTCCCTGTTGCAGATATTGAAGTGCCGATTCAAGAGTGTTGAAATATTTTCCTTCTACCCTGGTGGGAGATGGCATCTTTTTTTCGATATACTCTCCGATAGAGTCCATCACCGGTTGCGCCTCATCTCTGCTTCCCGGTTGACCTGGTTGAATTACCACAAAATCCTGTCGCTTTATCTCACCTGCTACTGAAAAGTCCAGAGTCACTCCAACCATCACCAAAATAGTTACACAGCTCAACCATTTGTGCATAGCAGCCTCACTCACCCCCTGAGATCAAATTCTTACCGGAAATCTTAAGCACCGTTGGCAGAACAACAAGACATGCCATCATGCAGGTAAAGGAACCCAGTACCATAACAACTCCCAGACTGGCCAACCCCCGGTGATGAGCCAGCAACAAACCGCCAAAACCAATCATGGTTGTAGAAAAACTTAACGTAACTGCAGTTGGTGTGCTTGTAAAAAAAAGCTGCTTTCTCCTGTCAAGTTCCTGCCAACGGGCCAACAGGTGAACACCACCATCCACGCCTATGGCAATAAGGATGGGAATCGCAAAAAAATTGGCCAGGTTGAAATGCACTCCTAATAAGCCCATAATCGAGAGTAACCATAACATTCCAACCCCCAGTGGTAATAAAGTCAGAAACACGAGAACCAACGAACGCGAAGAAAGCCAGAGGATCATACTTACCACTAATATGGTAAAACCTGCTGCCATTAAAAATGTACGATGCATCAATCGCGCCGATTCAAGCACCCCCACTGGCACACCGCTTACCTCTGCATCAATTTCACGCAACTCAGAGACAAAGATCTCCAGTGTATCAAAATCCCACACATCGCCAAGGGGCGTCACTTTTAGTTGAAAACTGCCGTCGGCGCCAACATAAACATTCCGGATAACAGCGGGAAGGGTCTCGGGTGTTACGGGTCCGGCTGTCATCCACCTTTTAATCTGGTGAAGATACCCGAGTATCTCTTTGCGAATATCAGCCTGAAGTGGTTGTAAGGATGAAGCTTGGCTCCTATTTTCAGAAAGTAGCCGAAGAGTTGAGTCGAGCTGTTCTATGCTTTGATCAACCGCAGCAAGCTCATTACCAGCACCGGCCACCATTAACCGCTCAGCTATGTCTTCAAGTTTGCTCAACAACTGCTCAAGACTTAAGATGAGCGCTGCCCCATCTATGGCAGTATTGCCATCCCCAATCATGGGAATTTCATTAACTGACTTGGCCGCCTGGGCATACAGCGAAGATTTTTGCACCTGTTCCTCTGGGAGATAACCCAGGATACTCTCGACCTTAGCGACACTTGAGAGTTTTTCCATGGCAAGACTCCGCTCCCTAATCTCATCAATAGATTCAGCAACAGAAATGGCATACCACGTGGACTCGCCGGAAGCCTCGATAAGCATTTTTTCATACTTCACAGACTCAAGCCCTGTGGCTTGGAGATCAAGAATATTATAGTTAAAATGAACTCGTAAAAGCCCCGGGGATAAAACCATACTGATGAATATCACTACCATCAGTAGTCGGCCCGGGTAACCGGTGAGACGCTCAAGAATAGGCATGTTGACCAATCTGGGAGTGGACGACGGAAATAAATTTTTTTCACCAGCAATACTGAGCATGGCTGGCAGGATAGTCAGCATGGCAACAAGGCACAGCAGGATACCCACTCCACCGATAAGCCCCAATTCTGCAATACCCCGAAAATCCGAGCCGAGGACCACAAAAAAAGCACACACCGAGGTTATCGCTGCCAGGACCACTCCCGGACCGGTTCTGAACAAAGCAGTTTTCACAGCTTCTCCCGCTATTGCCCCGGCTTTTTCCGCCTCAACATATCGCATGACAATATGCAAGCCAAAATCAACACCGATACCTACGAGAACAAGAGCAAACACTATGGATAACAAATTCAATTCACCCACTGCAAGGGTGGCAAAACCAAAGGTCCAGGACATGGCCATGATAAGAGATAGCATAACCATCAAAGGCCTCAGCCAGCCGTGCAGCACCAGGGTAAAAAGAAGCCCCACCAGGATGATTGCTACCACGGCAGCACGACTCATATCCCTATCTGTGGTTTGCATTTCATCGGCCTGCAGTACTGGCCGCCCTGTCAAACCCACTTCCATGTCAGGAAATTTTACTTGCACCTCACCCAACACCTCTCGCACTGCGGTGAGAGGTTTTTGGATGACATCCATGGTGCTGTAATCCTTTTCGGGTAACACTTGCATGATCAAGAGTCGCCCGTCATCATTGAAGAAGTAGTTCTCCGCTGCATCCGCGAAATTAAAGAGCGGGTCCTGCTGCGGTGAATACGATTGAGTGGAAAGAGTGGTGTTGATTCTCTTCAGCAAAATGTGTAACGACTCCATACCTTGAAGGAGATAATCAGCTTGTGTTGCTTTCTGTGCCTGGTTTTCACTGCTCAGAAGCATACCGATTGCATTTAATAGCCCGGCAAGGCTTAAGTCGTCGAGCCACAAGTTTATCGCCGGAGAGAGGTTAATCACCATTTCGCTGAGTGATTTCGCATCTTCCAACGAAGCCATGAGTAGAGTGGCATCTCCAAGATCCTCCGGTGTAATACGGTAATTGATGCTGCGGATCAATGCTGGGTATGTTTTCAAGCGACCTGCAAGATAATCAGCAAGTTCTTTGGCTTTTTGTTGTCTTTCATCGCTGCCGTCTGTGCGGATAACAA
>CAZWVC010000390.1:0-4049 GCA_964637245.1 uncultured Desulfocapsaceae bacterium | reverse complement strand
GATAAAATTCCGAGCAACTTTTGTCGAAAATGTACGAACAGTGCGTGAATAGATGACCAATCCAACCCCGGACAACAGTCCGCCTGGGAAAGCAACAATTCGTCTAACATTGATATCCTGACCACTGGCAATATCTAGGTAATTTGCAAAAAAGATCAACGCAAGGGCAGAAACAGCCACCAAAACTTTTATGGTTAAGGGAGTAGATTTATAGGCCTGATCCCCATAGATGGTAATGATGTTGAGAAACAGTCCAAAGTACAGAAGAAAAAGAAAAGAAGTGCTTACCACCATAAGACGAAAAAAGAAAAAACCTGACGATTGAACGCTTGGTATGAGTTGTTCAAGTAATTCAAGCCACTCATGAAAACCATGAATTATACCAAAGACAGCGAGTAACCAGATTATCCTAGCAATTCCTAATTCACTCAGACGGGTGTCTCTTGAGAGAATAGCGACACCCAGAGTAAAAAAGGTAAGGCCGTAGAGCAGATATAAAGTGAAGTCCCAGACCATTCATTTTCCTAATTGATGAAGAACATCTATTAACTACTAAGCAGCTGGTGTATCAACACAAATATTGGTTTTACAGACATGACAGAAAATAGGCCCGCTAACATTTTTCTATTTTCCGATCACTTGATGAAAAAAGAGCTACGACGATTTTTTGCAGCATCAGCAAAACTGCGCCAAGCACCATACCAAAAAGTAGATTGCCAAGCAGTGAAGGCATAAATGCTAATGCATGGTGGAGCACATCTATATTGTGGGTAAACATTCCGCCACCAACAATAAGCATTGCCAGAGTACCGACAATTCCTAAAGCTCTGATAACATAGGGAAGAGACCGGACTAGAAGAGAACCAAGCCATTTTACTAATTGTGACAAGGTTCCTTTTAGCTGTCGCGCTCTTTTGATGAGATAAAAGCCCGTATCATCCATCCGCACTATGAGAGCGACAATGCCGTAAACTCCAACTGTCGCCAGCAGAGCCACCAGACACACTACCACAATCTGGATCATCAGGGACTGTTTTATCACAGTCCCAAGGGCAATCACAATTATCTCAACAGAAAGGATAAAATCGGTACGTACAGCCGACTTGATCTTTTCTTTTTCTATTTTGAGCAACTCATCCTTATCACTGACAGTCTCGGCTGCCGGTTGAGATTTAGTGGAATGGGTGAATATGTGGTAGATCTTTTCAACTCCCTCATAACTCAAATATGCACCACCAATGAGTAATACGGGTACAATAAGCCACGAAGCGTAGGCACTCAAAAGAAATGCCAGGGGCAGAATTATCAGTTTGTTGATAAAGGAACCCTTGGTAATTGCCCAGAGCACGGGTAATTCCCGCGATGCCCTAAAGCCTGTGGCTTTCTCGGCATTAACCGCCAGATCATCTCCCAAAATCCCGGCCGTCTTTTTTACCGCAAGTTTGCTCATTACCGCAACATCATCCATGAGTACAGCGATATCATCGAGAATTGCAAAGATCCCTCCGGTCATAAGACTCCACCTCTGTATCCTGATCTATAAACTGCTGCTTGGTCTTTGGATTTATTCAATATAGTACTACGTCATTTATGTTTTCAATATACAATCTACACAAGAAGAAACAGCATACCCATTGCCAGTGCCCAGAAGAGAATGACTCCAGTACCAATGATGCAGCCCATGCTAAGATATTTATGCCAGATCGTTTCCTTCATCCGTTCACGATAACCAAAAAGATAGCCTAGCAAAACTCCTGTCAGCATTCCTCCGCCATGACCAATATTATTGATACCGGGTACCAAAAAACCAAAAATAAAAATACCTATTGCCCAGCCACCAATTTGGCTGTAGATCGCTTTTCCGTAGGTACCTCCCCTACTTTTTCCATAGTACAAAGCTGCACCAATCAAGCCGCAAACTGCGGCTGATGCCCCTATAGTGAACCTTACACCTAAGAGGGAAGAAAGCAAATAACCTCCAACTCCACTCAGCGTGTAAATGGCAATCATTCTGCTGGTTCCATACTCGCGAATAAGCAATGGTCCCAACTGATACAGGGCGATCATGTTAAAAGCGATATGCATCAGGCTGCCGTGGAGATAGTTTGCGGAAATGAGGGTCCACCAGCGACCAATCTGAAAGAGCGGTATTGAACCTGTTGACCCTAATACAAAAAGACTTTCACTGGTGGGTGACAGCATTCTGAATGGGCTGCTAGAAATAGCAGATGGTCTGAAATCAATAGTTAAGGAATAAACAAAGAGAAGAACATTTGCCATAAGGATCAGCTTCAGAATATCAACTTCACCATTAGCGACCTTGACGAAGATGTTGTTATTCAGCAAGGACCCGGGCCTCCTCAGACCACAGGAAGGGCAAGTCGATGCCGATCGGCTTATCAGTCTCCGACAGTTGGGACAAAGGATTGAATTTCGTTTACTAGCTGTGCTCATTTTAAAAGTTAGGTTGGTTTTCTCTAAACGTTTTTTCTTAGTAACCTTATGGATTGTCCATGAAAAAGCCAGACGAAAAAACTGAAACACCTATTCTGATGACTGTGCTTTTAAAGAAAGATTGACGATAATCGGATTTCTTCTGGAGAAGGGCTTTTTATGCAGCAAATAGGAAAAAAAGGGAACCAACAGGAAATTCTTGGTTCCCTGGAGTTACATATGCGGGTTAGCTCTCATATTTTTTAAATACTCAGTTTACGTTGGGTAGCTCTCATGATGAACGAATTCTTCTATGGATTTTCTTTTCGGTGCAGAAGGTTGATGATCTGGATACCCCAGAGGGAGAATGGCTACTACTTCGCGACTCTCAGGTACATTTAGGATCTCCCCAGCTTTATCATGGTCAAAAGCACCGACAATCACCGTACCCAATCCCTGCTGATGTGCAGCAAGACAGATATTCTGGGTGGCCAGACCAAGATCGTACATAAACCATTCACCAAACTTGGTAAGGGCTTTGCCGTTATAAAAGCCTGCTTTTTCCAGGATACCACATACAACCAGGACAACTGGAGCATTGGCCACTGCCAGTGTTGCAGGATTTTTCTTACTGAGAATATCAGCGAGCTGTTGTTTTATCTCTGCATTTTTAACAACCACAAGCTCGCAGCATTGACTATTCGCCCATGAAGGAGCCCAGCGGGCTGCTTCTATAACAAAATCCAACTTCTCATCCTCAATTGGAGCCGAGGTGTATCTGCGTATACTGCGCCGTTCGCTAAACATTTTTTTTCTCCTCTCTTGTCTCAACATATCAGGACAAATCTCGTAATATTTCACGTGAAATTATCAAGCGCTGAATCTCACTGGTTCCTTCATATATAGATGTAATTCTGGCATCCCTGGCATATCTTTCAACCGGATATTCTGAAATATACCCGTATCCTCCAAGAATCTGCACAGCTTCATAGCAGGCACGATTGGCTGCTTCGCTGGCAAACACCTTGGCCATTGAAGCCTCCTTGGAAAAGGGTTTACCCTGTTCTTTTTTAAATGCTGCATTCATCAACAGAAGACGGGAAGCCTCGAGCTCAGTGTAGGCATCGGCAATCTTCCATTGGATCGCCTGAAATTTGCTGATTTCCATGCCAAACTGTTTTCTTTGCAGGGCATATTTGGTGGCATAATCCATTGCAGCCAGACCTAATCCCAAAGCCAGGGAACCTATGCCAATCCTTCCCCCAGCCAGCTCAGTAACCGCTACTCTGAAACCATCATTGAGTTGCCCCATCAAGGCATCTTTGGGAATACGGCAGTCCTGAAAAAGTATCTCATTGGTGGGTGATGCATTCTGCCCCATCTTCACTTCTTTTTTTCCAACTACAAGACCAGGGGCATCCGCTTCAATGAGAAAGAGACTGATGCCTTTGCCTTTTGGCGCTTGGGGATCAGTGACAGCCCAAACTACAAAAACACCCGCACAGGAACCACTGGTAATGAATATTTTTGAGCCGTTAAGTACCCATTCATCCCCTTCGAGTAGAGCCGTGGTGGTCATACCGGCAGGATCTGAGCCTGCCCCTGGTTCAGTAAGA
>CAZWVC010000389.1:0-4063 GCA_964637245.1 uncultured Desulfocapsaceae bacterium | reverse complement strand
CGTGGGCTGCAAGATCTCCAAAGTGGTATACCCTGCGGGGGGTAACTTCTATACGAATGCCGGAGAAGTCATGATTATGATTTTCCAGATAGGCTAAGGTATTCCAGTCAATATCTTCTTCCAGGCGGATAGGTATGTGCAGAGGAATATTTGAAGCTTCACGTATACGCTCCCATAGTTGCGACACATCTTTTCCCAGAACTTCGGCCAGTCGTTTGAGCAAATCCTCATCATTTTTGGTATTTTCCCTGATGAGTAGCACATTGAAAGATGGTCTGTTAGTGATAAGTTCAACACCATTTCTATCAAGTATGTGTCCCCGTGGGGCCGCAAGACTGCGTATTCGCACCCTGTTGTTATAGGCTTTATTTCTGAATTCGTCGCTGTTGGATATCTGCAGAAACCAAAGTCTGCACAGTATGAGTACTGCAAAGAGTATAATAGTGCCTGCCGCGATAAGCAGTCGAGGTCTGAGAATGTCTAGGGCAGTATCATCGTGCTCGCTGATTTCTTCGAGCTCTTTGAAAATGATTATCTTATCCTTCATCAATCCTAACGAAACTCGTTACTGCTGCGTTTGCGCATCACCTTGTGAATTACCCTACGCTTGCTGAATATTTCAAAAAAATAATTAAAAACCACAAATGCAGGTATGGTTGCAACTATGAGAATTATGGTCTCCTGAATCATCCTGCTCCAGGACCAATCGGGCAATGAACCAGGCAAGAGGACCACATAAAGAAAATAAAAACTCACCTGAACTATAAAATAACTCACCCCAACGAGGGGAATCTGATATGCTGCTTCCTTTAATGGGCTGTTTTCGGTAAGGAGTTTAAGAGAGGCAAACACTATAATATTCTGTAGCGGGTTTAGACCGAGTTGAATTCCCGAAACCACATCAAGCATCCAGCCAACCATAAATACAAACAACAGGCCCGTAACCCAATTAAACCTGTAAGCTGCAAAAACCACAAGTATATAAAGGAAATCCGGTCTTCCAAGCCATCCTGGAAAAAGCTGCAAAAGTGTAGTCTGGGTGACTATGATAAGAATGCTTAGAAATAGAAAAAAACCAAGCAGTATCATTGTGTCTCGCCAGAGACATCTTGCATCTCTGCCTCCCAACTCAACTTTTCCGTCAAATTAATAAAAACCATTTCCAGTTTCTGAAAGTCTACCGCCGGCTCGACTTCAATTTCCTGGAACATTCCCCGCTGTTTTCTCTTCACCGCTGAGACTACCCCAAGGGGAATTCCCGTAGGAAAGATACCTCCTATACCAGCGGTTACAACTCGATCTCCAACCGTGACATCGGCGTTCTTAAGCACATAATACAACGTATAACCCCGTTGACCAGCACCTTTCAGTATCCCTCTCACTCTATTTTTCTGCAGCATTGCATCAATGGCGCTGCTTGGTGCATTGGCAAGCAGGATTTTGGAATAATTCGGCGATACCTGAGTGACCTGACCGACCACACCATTTTCATTTCGGGCGACCATACCTTTTATAATACCGTCGTTTTCACCTCGATCGACGATAATAGTCTGGAACCAATAGGAGGGGTCTTTGCCCACAACTCTGGCCGTGATAGATGGAAAAGGTTCTTTTTGCTTGAAGGCTAATTTTTCACTAAGCCCCAGGTAGATCGAATATACTTCTGCGTACTCATTGAACTTTTGATCGTACTCTTTCATTACTTTTCGCAGTAGTTTGTTTTCATCACGAACTTCCCACAGGGATATATAATCATCCCAGACACCCTTGACGTCTGCAGAAATTTTTGTTGCAAAAGACTGGAAGGGCCCTAATGATTCTAGGGTAAGTTGATGGAAAAGCCCAAATCTGCCACCAAAAGAGGCAATAAAAAGGATTAAACAGCAGACAAGGACAAGCAGGAATATAACCTTTGTCATTGCCAGCCTTTTCAGCCCCGATTTGGGGGTGTTCGTTTTTCTCACGACCGGTAAAAATAATCCTAAATGAAAGGAGTAATCCCAAGATTGATCGCAAGCGATCAAAACAGTACTATTACCCCTGGTCTATTTCTCTCTGAATCTGCGTTTGACCGAAATATGAGATATCCTCCTCACTATAATACAATATCTCTTGGGTCAGAGCTTGTACTGCCAATTATCTGCTAATTGATTGTTACCTCTCGCAGGATATCAAGATTATCAAGGGCTTTGCCAGAGCCAAGTACTACAGAAGAAAGCGGGTCCTCGGTTACAATAATCGGCATACCGGTTTCTTCCTTTAGGGCTTTGTCAAGATTCTTAAGCAGCGCCCCACCGCCGGTGAGAACAATTCCCTGATCGACTATATCTGCTGCTAATTCAGGCGGTGTAACCTCAAGAGCAACTTTTACTGCATCAATAATCACATCTATCTGCTCAGTAATAGCTGATTGGATTTCATCTGCTGAGATAGCCAGGGTTTTGGGTACACCGGAGACAAGATCACGACCTTTGATATCCATCGTTTCGTAAGGATCTTCCGGCATGACATTGCCGATTGTGATCTTGATCTCCTCGGCAGTTCTCTCACCAATAGCCAGATTATGCTTACGCTTGATATACTGGAGAATTGCCTCGTCCATCTTATCACCTGCGACCCGAACCGATTTAGCATAGACTATGCCAGCAAGCGATATCACGGCAACCTCAGTGGTTCCCCCACCAATATCCACAACCATATTGGCAGTTGGCTCAGTAATTGGCAGATTAGCACCAATTGCTGCTGCCATTGGTTCTTCGATGAGATAGACCTCACGTGCTCCAGCAGATTCGGCGGATTCCCGTACCGCTCGCTTCTCCACCTGAGTAATTCCAGATGGCACCGAGATCATGATCCGAGGATATACCAGGGTTCTGCGATTGTGGACTTTCTTGATAAAGTAGCGCAACATTGCCTCAGTCACTTCGAAATCGGCAATGACACCATCTTTAATGGGGCGTATCGCAGTGATATTGCCAGGCGTCTTTCCCAGCATCTGCTTGGCTTCCTGGCCAACAGCAAGAACCTTGCTTCCTCTGCCATCCTGCCGTACTGCGACAACTGATGGTTCCCTGAGAACAATCCCCTTGCCCTTGACATACAGCACTGTATTTGCCGTTCCCAGGTCTATGGCAAGATCATTGGAGAGCCAGCCGAATAAAAAGTTAAATGGTGAATACATGCAATCTTCCCTCTTCGGAAAACACCGTAGTAGAATTTATCGTTAAATATGTCCTGCAGAGATAATTATTCAACTCTCCCCTGTCATCTCTTTATCATCTCTGTTCTTCTCTAAAAAACAGCCGGAAATGCGACCGACCCAGCATACCAGAGCTCCATCCCATACGCAACAAATATGAAATTCACGATCTATTATATATCAAAATTGATTGACACTGCCAGGAAAGCTTGTTAATGATTGACCTCAATTTTCAACTAAGATCATTTTTGGGGCTATAGCTCAGCTGGGAGAGCGCTTGACTGGCAGTCAAGAGGTCGTCGGTTCGATCCCGTCTAGCTCCACCAAGAATATTAACAGCTTAGAGATCTGTCTCTAAGCTGTTTTTTTTGTGCCAACTGATTTTAGACAAGATTTATGGGTTAATATTAAAGTGTCACCAAATTGAAAGCAAGTGTTACATGCCATATGTAAAAAAATCAATTAAATATCAAGATATTAAGCTCGACAATTCTTCCGACACCTCTTCAGTGACACCTCCTCCAAAGTTTCTTCTAATGTCAACATGTAAACCTGATGCCACCTCTTATATATTACCTAGGTAATCATTGTATTTGAATATCCTGTCCGACTGCTACCCAATTGCTTCTTCAGGCTCAAATGGCTTGAACAGCACAAGTAGTTGTGGCAGCAGCGTTAACGCAGCAATGAGGGCAATTAACATGGCAAGACCTGTAAATAGCCCAAAATAGATGGTCGGCCAGAAATTAGAAAACATCAATATTGAAAATCCAACAATAATGATTGCGGAAGTATAATACATGGCATAACCAATACTGTTATGACAACGATGGAGCGTTTGATAATAATCACCGTCTTTTACGA
>CAZWVC010000388.1:0-4083 GCA_964637245.1 uncultured Desulfocapsaceae bacterium | reverse complement strand
TAGTTACAAAGTGTATCTTAAAAATTAGCCCAAAAACATTGCATAACATATTGAAGTAAAGACTAATTGTTAAACTCGACAATTATTTTCATGAAATATGCAGGTTAGTGTTCTAAGGACTACATATCCATAATTTTCAGCCTATGGACATACCTGCTAGGCATATGCCCCTTCATTATCAAGGGTTTGCGGTAGAAAACTACAGCCTCACCATTGATGCCTTGTTCATAAACCCAGCAGACTCGTGGAATATACGGGCTTGCACATTACGATTTGGGTGCTAACAGTTTTACTCTGCGAATGGCTGATTTACTGCAACGAACCAAGAAATGTCGGTTTTCTTGCCAAAGGCTAACAGTCTTCAAGCTACGTCTAAAGAAGACTATAATTTAACGTGGAACGCAAAAACATATTACATAATTGCTATTTGATCCTCGACTGCTTAGCCTTGTCATAACTCTTTGATGTAGCTTTACTGGTAGATCTATTGTAAAATTAAGGCAAAACATCCGAGCTGATTGATTTCGGCTGAAGACATACAAACATCTCTACCAGTGAGGAGCCTTGCCAAAGCTGTTGGGTACCCCACACTATTAGCTGTTTCAACCTAAAACGTCGCCACGCGAGGGGGAAGGTGAAATGACAAAAAACAGTGGGAAAACGGTAGGTATCGACGAGGTAGTAGGGCAGGAAAAAAGGATTATTGAAAAACGGCGCAAGCGAATCTACCCGGATCAGGAAAATTTTGAAAGCGTTGAAGAAAACCTTATTGGGGTAGCACTTTCTGGAGGTGGAATACGATCAGCGGTTACAAATCTGGGGGTACTTTATGAAATGTCCCGGGTTGGTCTGTTCAGATCAGTTGATTATTTGAGTACTGTCTCGGGCGGTGGGTATATCGGCTGTTGTGTATCCTCTATGCTCTCGTTAAAAAAAACAGAGTATAAGCCGCAGACACCCAACCCTTCGGAGACAAACGCTGATGAGAATATCTACAGCTATTCCTCTAGGGGTTACCAGCCTTCGCTATTTTCTACCAGTTGGAGATCATTTCCGTTCAGAGATCTCCCTATTACGCAAGTTGAGGAAGATTGTCGACAGCTGGACCAGGAGAATGGTCAGGAGACCACCGTTGATCGTCCAATGTGCCGAAATTTCACTTCGAAAGATCAGATTTTTCACCTTCGTGACCGGGCAAGTTTTCTTCTACCAAGAAGTATTCTTTTCGGCGCCAACGTCATGCGTGCGGTGGGTGCAGTGACTACATCCACTCTTATGTCTCTCGTCTGGTTTTTTAGTTGGATAAGTTTTGCCGCCGCACTTTATATGTTTATCACTTTTTCTCAGTGGAATACCCTTGATCAGGACCTCGAGCAATATCCTGTTGTGCAATATGAGCAATCCGGGGTGACAGAGGTGGAAGGTACCGCAGTAGTTTATAAAGATCAGGAGTCACAGGCTGACGGTTTCTTCAAAAATATAGCAGGTACCGCCGGAGAGGCTTTCACTGAGATTCGCAGGCAACTGGCCGGTCAGTTTAGCGCATTCTGGCAGCTTGGATATTTTTTCCCCATTGGAATTCTCGGGTTTGTGTGGGGTTTATGTGCTTCCTCCTATATGAAATGGGTGCGGGTGCAGTACAGCAAACATTCTTTTGAATCAGAGGATCTTGAGAATTATATTGGCAGAAAGCAGCTCAAACATGTTTCCTTGTTGACGGTGTTTTTCCTCCTTCTCGTGCTGTTTTGCTCTTTCCTTCTAGGCACTCACGACAATGGCGATGTTGACCCTCGCCTGCTCTATCCCCTCTTTTTCTGTTTATGTTCACTTGCTGGTTCCATAGCGGTTTTTTGTTATGTCACTTTCAGGAATGGTACCTGGAACAGGAGATCCCGGGCTGAGCTAGCCATTAGTTCCGGAATTTTTTTATATGCCATCGTCGGCAGCTATCTATTTGCAATTCTCCCAGCCTTCATTCTTATCGGCAACAAAAATTTTCTAGCAATAGTACTGGCGGTCTTGGCTTTGATTTTGCGGTATTATTTTAAAGATGGTAGTTCCCTCAATTCTTCCGTTCAAGGGAAAGGATTCAGCGTCATGCTGACCAAAATTTCCAGATGGTTCATGGGGATGCTGGTACCTATTTTTATTCTCTTGGCAATAGTAGGCATCGGTACACTTTTTAGAGACCAGCTCTTCACCTCTGGGCAAACGGTCAATATTAGTATTATACCGGGAGTAACCAGGATCTTTCTCTTTGCACTGGCTGTAGTTTCCGGTGCCTTTGGCATCTATTTATCAACGCTGAACTACAACAGGATCTCTCCCCATGTCTTTTATAAAGACAGGTTGGCGGAAGCTTTTCTGGCTACATTTATGCGCACATCTGCTGCTGAAAGCACCCATTGTACACAGCACAGTAGGATGGAACTTGCCAGAAACTCCGTTGAAATGGATCTCGTCGATCTCCATGGAAATTCTGCCGCGAGCAAGCAGCAAGGAGCCCAAGAGTGCGCTGCACGGGGACCCTATCTGCTCATAAATAGCACCTTGAACCTGACAGCAGTGCGTGATCTGAACGGGTTTCGCCGCCAGTCTACAAATTTCCTTTTTTCTCGATGCTTCACTGGGTCTGACAGAACGGGCTATATAGCTACCGATGCTTATGACCCGCCTTTAAAGCTTGGCCGGGCCATGACCATCAGCGGGGCGGCGATCACCTCGGTACGAGGGGCAGGTGGAACCATGGCTGAGTCCTTCGTCTGCACTATTCTTGGGGTCCGGCTGGGCTACTGGTTGAGAAACCCGATTGCCATGAACCCAGGTAAAGAACCGGGAATGTGGTCCTGGAGAAATCTTTTCTATGAACTTTTCAGGTACACAAATTCCAGACATTCCCATGTATATTTGAGCGACGGAGGCCACTGTGGTGACAATTTGGCTATACTGCCACTGCTGCAGAGAAAGGTAAAACTCATTATCGCCTCCGATGCAGAATGTGATCCCGATCATAGTTTTAACTCATTAAACAATTCCATTCGCAGAGCCTATGTTGATCATAATATAAAGATTTCCATATCTTTAGATGACTTACTCCCCAAACAAGGGTATACCACTCGACATTTCACTATCGGGCGCATTTTTTATCCTGACAGGCCATGGCTGAAGAGCTGGATTTTGGTGATAAAAAACACAATAACCGGAGAGGAGAGCACTCCGATTCTCAATTACAAAAAAAAGAGCGACTCCTTCCCCCATGAGAGTACGGCGGATCAGTTTTTTTCAGAAGAGCAATTTGAGGTCTACAGGAGTCTTGGGCGTGAAGCCTGTTCCAAAATCTGGATGGAAAATATAAAATTTTTTCGGTCTTCTCAGTGGCTAACCAACCCTTGGTCCTGTATTGATGAAATTTGTGAGAATCTAGATAATTTATGCAATCCTAGAGATGACATATCAGAGAGTGAGGAAGAGTGCGGTAAAAACAGCTGGGATGATATTATTCGCGCTATCTGGAAGGTTGAGGTTGGCGATTTCTCAACCTGGCAGGGGTTTCAAAGAACAATAGCAGAGTTTACAGAAAAGCTTACCCTGGATCAGAGGAATAACTCAAATTCTCTCATGGTTCAACAGATGGTGGAGCTTGACAAGTGGCTTGGGGAAAAACTAGATATACTGGTTGATTTAAACAGCAAATATGATGTTCCCCGATCCTGGGACCATTTTGTAGAAATACGGCACCTTTTAGATAAACGGAATCATGTGTAGATATACTCCTTCAAATCTTTTCAGGCATTGTTTGAAAAACATATTTTTGGTAAGTTTCTTGCCGCTCTTCAGCCCGGATATTTCACAATTCTGCTGGGTTTATGGATAAGGCATCAAGAGTAAAGCTTTAGTTTTCTACCACAAACCCTTGATAACGAGGGGCATGAGCCTAGCAGACTCGCCCGGAGGGTGAAAATTATGTTTCCGTTGAAACTCCCCCATTTGGCGTCCCTTTTCGGTGTGTTCATATTAATCACTCATCAATTCTTATACGTTTCATTGTTTTTACTTGATCCTTGTCGATTGAGACAACTAAAC
>CAZWVC010000387.1:0-4103 GCA_964637245.1 uncultured Desulfocapsaceae bacterium | reverse complement strand
TATACTCGATTAATATTTAAAAGCGAGAAAGTGCAATTTTTACGCCACACTAACCTGAGCTAATGATTGATATGGAAAATGTCTTACGTTTGTATCGGCACGAACTTTGCACAACGAAATTGTTCATAAATATAAGCAGTATTTACTAAAAAACTATCAAGCTAAGGCTGTAAATAAAATAACACGAACAACAGGATGTACTTATGAAAACCTTTCCACAATCTGATCCACAAGGGAACTCTAACAGTAGCAAGGTAATGTCAGCAGAAGATGCGGTAGCGTTGATCAGAGATGGTGATACTGTAGCAACCGGAGGCTTCGTCGGCAACGGTTTTGCTGAAGAGCTGGCAATTGCTATAGAAAATCGCTTCGTGAAAACGCAGAAGCCTCGGGAGCTCACCTTAATGTATGCAGCGGGACAGGGAGATGGCAAAGAGAAGGGGTTAAACCATCTTGGCTACGAAGGTATGGTAAAGCGAGTTATTGGCGGGCACTGGGGTCTTGTTCCACGCTTACAAAAGCTTGCTGTTGAGGACAAAATCATCGCCTATAATCTGCCTCAGGGTATAATTTCTACGATGTTTCGTGATATTGCAGCAAAGAAACCTCGAACCATCAGTGCTGTTGGGCTGGGCACCTTTGTGGATCCTCGTAAAGGCGGCGGGAAGATTAATTCTATTACCACGGAGGATATTGTAGAGCTGGTTGAATATGATGGTGAAGAATACTTAGCCTATAAGACACGACCAGTTGATGTGGCGATACTCCGAGGTACTACTGCAGATCCTGATGGCAATGTAACCATGGAAAAGGAAGCACTTACCCTGGAAGTATTGGCCATTGCCATGGCTACGCGAAACTCAGGTGGTACGGTCATTGTGCAGGTTGAACGAGTTGCTGAACGGGGTAGTTTGCACAGCAGAGAGGTGAAGATCCCCGGTATCATGGTTGATTGTGTGGTGGTGGCAAATCCTGAAAACCACTGGCAGACCTTTGGTGAGGAGTATAATCCTTCATACAGTGGAGAAATACGGGTGCCAATTGACTCACTTGCCCCTATGGAGATGAGCCCTAGAAAACTCATAGCCAGACGAGCTGCTTTTGAGCTTCGGGCTGGAGACATAGTGAATCTGGGTATTGGTATGCCAGAAGGGGTCGCTAATGTGGTAAACGAGGAAAAAATGCTGGAGAAGATTGTGCTCACGGCAGAGCCAGGGGTAATCGGCGGAGTTCCTGCTGGCGGGCTCAGCTTTGGTGCTGCAGCCAATACCGTGGCGCTAATCGACCAGCCCTACCAATTCGATTTCTACGATGGAGGAGGACTTGATATCGCTTTTCTCGGGATGGCACAAACAGATGCCATGGGTAATGTCAATGTCTCCAAGTTTGGATCACGATTGGCAGGAGCCGGGGGATTCATCAACATTAGTCAGAATGCCAAGACCGTTGTTTATGTTGGGACTTTTACTGCAGGCGGTCTCTCAGTATTGATTGAAGATGGTCAAATTAGAATAACCCGGGAAGGTAAAGCAAAGAAATTTATCGGAGGAGAGGTTGAACACATCACCTTTAGTGGCGAATATGGTCGAAAAAGGGGACAGCGTGTTATTTATATTACTGAGCGCTGCGTTTTCGAGTTGACGGATGAGGGTATGCTGCTAGCAGAAATTGCACCGGGAATAGATTTGCAGAAGGATATCCTTGAACATATGGAATTTGAGCCTGTAATTAAGGGTGAGCCGGAATTAATGGATGCCCGAATTTACATGCCGGGAATTATGGGACTGGCTGGCGGCAATGGCGGTAGGGTGGTGAATTTAGAGTTGTTGGTGCCGAAGGAGTTTAAAGAACTCTAAAAATCGTTTGAAAAGAGTAATTATTTCTTACTCTTCGCTGCTTTGGATGAACTTAATCCTCGAAATAGTTTGAAAAAAGCTAAATTTATCCTGAACTATTCGTTACACAAGAGAAGAATGTCCTCGACATATTGGGAATATGCCTGCGGTATTCTTCTCGCATGTGCTTCTATCTCAGAAAAATTAAACATTTTTCAATCATCTATTAATATTATGCTGTACTAATTTTGACCCTTACTTGTCAATATGCATGACCCAAGGAAATGGGTATTAGCCTTTTCATAGGTGCATGTAGCGTGGAAGGCTAACCTGAATATTTCATGAAAAACTTCATGAAAAGTAAATATAGGTAGTAGTTTAGAATAATTATACTTGAAATCAATCCTTTAGTTTTTAGTACAGTTTGTACTATTGATCATTGTTGCTTTTTAAAAGTTTTTCACCCTTCGGGTGAGTCGATGCGGCCCACTATCCCACGTCGCCAGTATGATTTTCATACATTAGTATAGAAAATCATACAACTCCTTGACTAGCAGCCCGCCTCAACTCATGAAATATTCAGGCTAAAGCCAAACCCCATGGTCAAACCACCCCTTTGCATCTGATTATTCAGGAGTGAGAGCAAGATTATATTTTTGCATCTTTTTATAGAGCAGGGTTCGGTGGATGCCCAGAAGTGAGGCTGCTCGAGCCTTATTGTAATCAGTCATCTTCAAAGCGTCATGAATAGCTGCTTTTTCAGCTTTTGCTACAACATCTTTGAGGAGTGAAGTGTGGCTGGCGGCACTTGGTTTGCTTTGGTGCAGATAAAAAGGAAGATCCGCCGGAGTTATAACATCATCTTCATTTGTTGCCGCTGCCCGTTCAATGACATTGCTTAGTTCTCGGACATTTCCTGGCCAGTTATGCTGGGAGAGAATGTGTTCAGCCTCAATACTTATACCAGTGGCTGGATGTATGCCATCCTCTGCAACGGCGTAGAGCAAATGGTAAGCAAGAGGAAGAATATCTGCAACCCGCTCCCGCAGGGGTGGCAGGTGCAGGGGAACTACATTTATGCGGTAATACAGATCAGCTCTGAATTTACCCTGCTCCACCATTTCAGCAAGATTTTGGTTGCTAGCGGAGATGAGACGGAAATCAGCTTTGATGACCCGGTTTCCACCGATCCGTTCAAACTCCTTTTCCTCCAGCACCCGTAGCAGTTTGGGCTGCATTTCCAAAGGCAGATCACCTATTTCGTCGAGGAATATTGAACCATTATGGGCAAGTTCAAATTTACCTGGTTTTCCGGTTGATTTAGCTCCGGTAAATGCACCACGTTCATAGCCAAAAAGTTCGGATTCCAGCAGATCTTTTGGGATCGCGGCACAGTTTAAACGAATAAACGGCTGAGAGCTGCGTTTACTGCTATTGTGAATTGACTGCGCAAATAGTTCTTTACCGGTTCCTGATTCGCCGGATATCATAATTGGCAAGTTTGTAGCCGCAGACTTCTTTGCCTCTTTTATGAGATTCTTAATCTGTTTGCTTAGTCCAATAATATTCTCGAACGAATACCTTGTTGGTCGTAGAGAATTGAGTTCCTTCTGGTAACGTTTAACTTGGGACTGCAGCTCTGAGAGTCTTCTGGCGAGTTTGTCGACATCTTTTATGTTTTTAAATAGAACATGGCCAAAAACGGCGATGACTTTACCTTTTTCTTTGATAGGAATTCGTTGGACCAGCATTTTCTGGCCGCGGATAGAATGGCTGACATTGATTTCTGCCTTTCCTGTTTTTGCCACGATGTGCATCCGCGAGTTTTCAACAACATCGGTAACATGTTTGCCGATCTGTGCGGCAGGATTGACACCAAGAAATTCTCCATAGGGTTCATTAAAATGAGTGATATACCCATCCGGATCAATAACCAGAGCACCATTGTCGATATGATTGAATACATGTTTTAAAACTTCCAGCTGCTGGGTACTGGATAAATCTGTCTCTCGTTTCCCCTTTGGTGCCATAATCTCCCCTCAGGCCATGTATTAAAAAGTATACATGTAGAAAAATTGATACAGAAGTTTACGACACTTTTTGATGGAAAAGCAAAGTATTTCTAGAAAAGGAGTAAAAAAAGATAATTACAGACGATTTTGCAAATATGTGACCGGCTGATATAGTTATCTATCGCTAAGGCTTAAAGCAAAAAAAAACAGAGCCAGAGCAACTTCACTCTGACCCTGTTATGGCAGAAGGAATATA
>CAZWVC010000386.1:0-4107 GCA_964637245.1 uncultured Desulfocapsaceae bacterium | reverse complement strand
AATTGGTTCACCAAAAAAGTCTAAGGAATTGGTTAGATCACTGTCTATTTTGTAGTAACCTCCACCGGTAATGATGTTAAACAGTTCAGATCGCAACAGATATGAAAGCTCACCACCATAGCCATCCTCATCCAATTCGGCATCCAATCGGGTAATAAACGGCGGAAATGAGTCGAGATCGTTTCTATCACCATTTAGATATTGAAAATTGCCGATGAGATCGGAGCCGGGTGAAAAGACATGATGGAAACCGAATCGCGTGATATCGGTTGTATCCTCCTTGCGGACATTGGGCAAAAAGTTGTCTTCAAAAAATAGTTGCGAAAGATCACCCCTTTCGTTATTGCGGTGTCTATATTCAGCCTGAATGCTTGTTTTTGGGGAGATTGTATATTGGATGAAAAAATTGGCGATATCGTCGTCCTGATCAGCATTTTCGCGCCAGCCTTCGGTTTCAAAATGGGAATAACCTGCGCTTATGGACCATCTATCCAAAACACCTGAGACGACAACCTCACCGGCAAGAGTGTCATTTCCGCCTACCAGACCGTTGGCTTGTGTGGTCACTCGGTTTCGATTAAACAGGGGATTGAATTCATTGAGTGATGGTTGATCAGACCCACCTGCATTAATGAGAAAGAGATTACTTTCCGCCAAGCGTGGTTGAACCGGTGTTATATTAATCGGTTGAAGGAGTTGGGATTGGAGTAGCTCGCTCACTCTGGCAATTTCGCGACGCGGTAAAATAGTGTATGAATCGGCTAGAAGGCGATGGGCTGAAAAGTCACCAGGGTCAGTGTTGACCGATTGCCATCCTTCCACCAGGGCGCGCTGCTGAAAACCTAAATCGTTGTAAATTCGAGCAAGTGATGAACTCCTGGCAGCCTCATCCGAGTCAAGTAGCAGCCTTGATCTATACACAGCCCGGTTGTCATTAAGCGCAATTGAGCGCTGAAGGTCGTGTAAGGCTTCAACCGGGCGATTCACGGTTTGCTTACGAATGGCGTCATAAAACCAGGGAGTAGGATCTGCAGGATCCAGCTCCTTGGCTGTGTCGTATTGTCGTCTGGCCAGGGAATCACGTTTTTCTTCATAATAGGCTTTGCCGAGATAACTGCGGATGAGCGAATTATCAGGGTCTAGGGCTGCCGCAATTTCAATATCCGCACGTCCCTCTGCAAGGTGACCGTTTCGGATTTTGGCTAACCCCAGACCTAATCTAGCTAGTGGATATGCAGGGTCAAGCTCTATTGCTTTTGTAAATGCCACCTGAGCTGCTTCAATCTCAATACGACTCAGATGAACAAAACCCAGGACAGCCTGGGTAAGACCTATGTTGGGATTGAGATTCACCGCTTGTTTGGCTGCAGCTAAGCTCTCATCTAAATTACCAACGGAAAGCAAGATTTCGGCTAGCCGTGCCTGCACAAGTCCGTTCTCTGGGTTAGCTTGTGCTGCCTGTTGTAGTGCCTCTAGAGCTCCAGGAAGATCGAATTGTGATTGACGTATATATGAGAGCGCCAGGCCAGCAGCTGCAGATTGTGGGTTTCTATCGATAGCTTCGGAGGCTAATTGCAAAGCCTTTTCTTTGTTATTCTGAACAGTGGCGATAATTGAGGAAAGTGCATAGGCTTCGCTGTTTTGCGGATCGTCCTTTATGATTTTATCAAGCAACTGTCCAGCTTCATCCACCCGACCAACCGCAAGGTATTGTCCAGCCCGAATCATGATGTCTGCGGCATTTAATTGTGAGGCAGCGTCCGGTAGCTCTAAAATTGATGGGTAATATAAGGTCCAGGCAACTCCATCACGCGGTCTAACAACAGTTAGATAAGCCGGTGCAACTCCCTGTTGTGCAACAGCACTCTGATTGGACGACAACCTTAGTTGTCCCTGTTCATTAACTGCGACAACCAGACCCTCAAAGACTGTTATAATCGTTTTATCTGGATCAACCTGGACAAGAAACTCAGTTCCTTCCACCACCCCATTGACATAGGGAGTGACAACCTTGAGTGAACGGGGACGATGGCTGAAAATATGGAGAACGCCGCGCAAGAGTTCTAAAACACTGTACTTATCTTCAGCTGCTTTCGGAAAAGTGATAGTACTTTTTTGATCAATCCGGAGGATGGATTCATTGGTAAGTACAATGGCTGCTCGACTGTTGGCAGATGTTCGAAACATATCACCCGGGCATAGTACTGCATCCAACAAAACTGTTTGCCATCCAGTTATACCATCATGCTGGACTTGTGCTTCACCTTGAATTGATACCAACTTGCCAACCGGTTCCTTGCATTGTTCTGCAGCAAAGCAGGGCAAAAAAAAGGCTAGAATACAGAAAACGACGACAAGCCCCTGGAAACCAGGAGTTACTCCTTTTGAAATCATGGTTCTCTCCAAAAAGGTGTTTACAACCGTTTTGTCAAATAAACCCAATCAAAATGCTACTCGTTTTCAATCGCAATGATAGTTATTTTCAAACAACCTAGCTTATTTTTTCTGTTTTTTCCAGGGTTTTTGCAGCAAAATCAGCTTTTTTGATAAACTGCTGGGAGTGAATATAAAGTCGTTGGTGTTATATCTCCTCATCCCATCATGAGTTAAGCGCATTCTTCAACTGTCACAGCATCTACTTCACATATTTCCTCACACATATGACATCCATGACAGTCATCGTTACGGAAGGGATGAGAGCAGGAATCTATCAGTTCAAAAACATCTCCTGGACAGCCATCCACGCACTCACTACAACCGGTGCACTTAATCGTATCGACGATTATTTTCCATTTCATCATAAAATCTCATTTATTCTGCAAACCAAATCAGTAATTAATTTCGCTCAACCTAAACATAATTTTGATTGTTAATCGAGAATTATTCTCATAAATGTATTAATTTGATAAAGCAAAGCAGAAGAACTTAGATAAAAACTTGGATTACATGGAGAAATTCAACCATTTCAATTTTGCATGGGATAACTGTTTGATAGTAAGGCGTGATGTTGGGATTATTGCATAGCTTCGTGGATTATCTGACTCAATGTTGACCTTCGATATGGTTTTCGGATAAAGCCTTTTAATCCCTTTAGCTTCATTTCGTTGAAATCTTCCTCACGACTGAATCCCGACGACAGGATAACACGAACATTGGGGTCATGGTGAATGAGTGATGAAAAACAGTCTCGCCCATTCATAACAGGCATAATCATATCAAGTAAGACTACATCGAACGCTTCTGGTGCTTTTCGGTAAATTGCCAGAGCTTCCTGGCCATCGGCCGCAAGTACAACGTCGTAACCCAGATCCCATAAGATAGCCTGAGCAGTAAGACGCATGATTTCTTCATCATCGACAACTAAAATCCGTCCTTTTCCTTTTTTTATTTCCGGAATGACTGTTTTTACTAATTCTTCCTCATCTGCCAGGGGAAAAAGCAGTTCAAACGCTGCCCCTGAGCCTGGTTTACTTGAAACAGTGATAGATCCTTTGTGTTGACGTACAGAACCATATACTGCCGCAAGTCCAAGCCCGGTTCCCTGGCCTTGTTCTTTTGTGGTAAAGAAAGGATCAAAAATCTTGTGAATTAAATCGGTTGGAATCCCGCAACCGGTGTCACGAACAGTAATGTTTAAATATTTTCCTGGTTGGAGATTAAATGTTGAACTATTACAAAAGTTCTCATCTAGAAGTACATTGCGGGTTGAAAACCAAATTGTTCCTCCATCAGGCATTGCCTGGGATGCGTTAATACCTATATTAAGTAGCGCATTCTGGAGTTGGGAGGGATCGCCAACGATCGCATAAGTTTCGGAAGACAGATTTACTTCCAGTTTAATTCGGCGGTCAATGGTATTCTGTAGCAGAAGAATAGTCTCTCTTATTATCTCATGGACATCTACAATAGAAGATGTTGGCGGTGTTCCACGGGAAAATGTGAGCAGTTTCCCAGTTAAGTCGGCTGCTCTTCCTGCTGCATCCAGTATCATTTTGGAGAGTTTTTGAGCTTGTGGGTTATCTGGTATATGGAGAGTGAGCATCTCGGCTGCTCCCATTATACCTCCAAGCATATTGTTGAAGTCATGGGCAATTCCACCTGCAAGCT
>CAZWVC010000385.1:0-4111 GCA_964637245.1 uncultured Desulfocapsaceae bacterium | reverse complement strand
CCCAGCCTGTAGCTCTGGCGAAGATTTTCACTTTTATGGCAAAAAGGATAATCGTGCCTGGATCTGGGCTAGACCCTACGAACCGGCAGCAGAGTCACCAGACACCGAGTTCACTTTCTGGTTGAACACTGGCCGGGTAATTGAGCACTGGCATACGGGTTCAATGACCAGACGCGTACCTGTATTGCATAACGCTGTTCCTTCAGCATACGTCGAGCTCAACCCTGATGACGCAGCAGACCTGGGCATTGTTAATGGTGAGATGGTGAAGATTACCTCACGCAGAGGCTCCATCTCCATGCCAGCCTCAATCAGGGGGAGGGGTGTTCCTCCACGAGGCCAGATTTTTGTGCCCTTCTTTGACGAATCGTATCTCATCAATGAAGTAACCCTCGATGCATTCTGTCCAATTTCCAAGCAACCGGACTATAAAAAATGTGCGGTAAAAGTGGAGAAAGCATGATGCAAATATTACACAAGATTCGGAGTAAACCAGGCTCTGCATGGCACATTACCCTACTTGCTGCTGCCGTTCTGCTCTTCTCAGCATTACCAGGATGGTCGGCAGAGCTGAACTTTGATTCCCAAGGACAGACAATTTTCCGTACATACGATGCCACCCCGGAAGTTTACATGGCAGCAGATTCCGGTGATCGAAATCTTGTAAGCTATTATGAGCTGCGCCAATATCCGGGATCACCACCGGTGATCCCACATCCGGTCGAACCATCCTTCAGTGATACTGCCCCCGACTGTCTCTCATGCCATTATAAAGGCGGCTTCAGTCCGGTTCACGGACAGTTTATCCCGGTAACTCCCCATCCGGAAAAAGAATCCTGCAGGCAATGTCATGTACCTAAACCAACTGTTCAAGAGGCAGGCCAATTTGTGGAACATGACTGGTTTTCTGTAGCTCCACCCCGACTTGGTGGTTCAGCAATGGGAGGCTCACCCCCTGTTATTCCGCATAGCCTGCAGCTCAGAGAAAATTGTATAAGTTGCCATACAGGTCCAGGAGCAGTTGTGGAAATCCGGGTTGAACATTCTGCCAGGGGAAATTGCAGGCAATGCCATGTACCTGTGGTTCAGACAGAACCTGTCAAATTTTTCAGCAGACAAAAAAACTAGCGGAATAAACATGATATTCACTATTTCAGCCTGTCAAAAGCTGGAAAGAAAAGGAGTTGCAATGTTGCCGATACCATTTTGGCTTGTCATATTCGTGGTGTTCGCTTTCTCCTCCGCCATGGCATCTTCACCCTCAATTTTAGAGAGAGTAGAGCGTGATGCAGAACCATATGACAACAACGCCATTGAAGCTGTAAGGCCAATTGCTGCAGAAACAGTACTGTCACGGGAGAGATATCAAGGTGGAACTTTTCGGGTGCTGGCTCGCAAGCAAAGCATCAATCGATATCGCTGCAGTTCCTGCCATACAAACAAACCGATAACTGTCAGAAATGGTGCGGAATTGACCCATGGCGATATCCAACTCACCCATGGCAGATCAGATGCTTTAACCTGCAACGACTGTCACAACAGTGAAAAGTTGGATTATCTCGAAGATAAAAAAGGCAATGCCATAGATTTTGACCATAGTTATCAATTGTGTGGACAATGCCATTTCAGACAGAAAAGTGACTGGCTGGGAGGAGCACACGGCAAAAGAGTGACCTATTGGTCTGGCGAAAGAGTGATTTATAACTGCTCTACTTGCCATGATCCACACTCTCCACGTTTTGAAAAACGTTTCCCGGCTACCTATTCCCGTCCCGCACCTTAACCAGAAATGCTACTGAATAGGTAATCTAAAGATAAAGGCAAAGGAAAACACTGTGAACGACAAAACCAGCAGAAGAACATTTCTCAAAAGCCTCTCCATTGCGGCGGCAGCCGGGAGTGCATCACTGGTGACAGGTTGCATCCCAATTGGAGATGAGGTCTCCTCCGAGATTCTGCGCCTGAAATGGCAGGAGTTCTTTAAAAAGAACTACCGCCTGATGACTCAGGAAGAAAAGGATGCAACAGTGGCACGGCTTGAGCGATTGGCCAAACTCCAAGATGATTCGGATATCCAGATGGGGACAGCTCCGCCACGGGAAAAAGTTCTTTACGGCTATGCTTTCAATGTTACTCGCTGTGAAGGATACATGGAATGCGTTACTGCCTGTGTCAAGGAGAACAATCTCAACAGAAGTTCAAACACTCAATATATTAGAGTATTTGAGATGGAACCAGGACAACTGGACCCCAGCACCGGTAACGGCAAGTTTTACCACAAGGTTCCGGTGGATAATAAGTTTTACATGGCAACCCAATGTTTTCACTGCGAAAAAGCCCCCTGCACCAAAGCCTGCCCGACCAAAGCAACATGGAAGGAGCCTGACGGGATTGTCGTTGTCGATTACGACTGGTGTATCGGCTGCCGCTACTGTCAAGCAGCCTGCCCCTATTACGGACGGAGGTTCAACTGGGGCAAGCCGCAAATTCCAAAAGATGAAATAAACCAAAATCAGCACTATCTGGGTAACAGAGTTCGACCAAAAGGGAAAATGGAGAAATGTACATTTTGTATTCAGCGAACCAGAGAGGGAAAATTACCCGCCTGTGCTGAAGCTTGTCCCACCGGATCGAGGGTTTTTGGCAATCTGCTTGATCCTGATAGTGAAATTCGCTTTGTTCTCAAACATAAAAAAGTATTCAGGATGAAAGAAGAATTGGGTACAGATCCAAAATTCTGGTATTTCATCGATTAACTTGAGGTCCAATATGGAATCAGCACGCGATAAAAGTTTTGGATCATTCGTCCTTGATGTAATCCGCTGGAATCTCCAGGGGGGACTAGGGCTGCAGTTCTACAGACTAATGCTTGTAGCTGGAATGATTATCGGTCTCTATGCATACTCCCATCAGGCCCAACATGGTCTGGCGGTAACCGGGATGAATGATATCGTCAGCTGGGGATTTTATATATCCAACTTCACTTTTCTGGTAGGTGTAGCTGCCGCTGCAGTTATGCTGATCCTGCCGGCATATGTTTTTCATGACCCCGATTTTCACAGGGTGGTTATCATCGGTGAAGGTGTTGCCGTTGGCGCACTGGTGATGTGTCTTACCTTTATTCTGGTAGATCTTGGCGGACCGCTCCAGGCATGGCACTTGATTCCGGTGATCGGCATCTTTAACTGGCCAGCCTCCATACTTGCCTGGGATGTAATCGTCCTCAACGGCTACCTGCTGCTCAATGCTCTGGTTCCCATGTATATCCTCTATAATCATTATCGGGGACGCGAAGCAGATGAACGAAAATATCGCCCCTTTGTTTTTCTCTCAATATTCTGGGCTTTTTCCATCCATCTGGTCACCGCATTTCTCTATGAAGGCCTGCCTGCCAGACCCTTCTGGAACAATCCGCTGCTGGGACCACGTTTTCTTGCTTCAGCCTTTGCCGCAGGTCCTGCGCTGATCACTCTGGCATTGGCTATCATACACTATGTAACCACCTATAAGATTGACAGAAGTGTCTTTAATAAACTCAGACTTATCATTGTTATCTCGGCCATTATTAATTTGATAATGTTGTTCTCTGAGATTTTCAAAGAATTCTATTTTCCAACCCATCACTCCATCTCTGCCGTCTATCTCTATTTCGGCCTTGATGGCCACAATGCGCTGGTGCCATGGATCTGGACCTCTATTGGAGTGAATCTCCTCTCGACTGTGGTGCTCGCCCTGAATCCAGGGAAAAACAATCCCATGGTTCTGCTGCCAGCATCCGGCCTACTTTTTATCGCTATATGGATGGAAAAAGGCATAGGCCTGATTGTGCCGGGACTCATCCCTTCACCACTGGGCGAGGTGGTCGATTATCTCCCCACCTGGGTTGAGCTCTGCGTCACTTTAGGTGTTTTCTGTCTTGGCTTGACGATTGTGACATTTCTTATCCGCGCAGCCCTGATTATTGAAGATAACTACGAGAAAAATTGCAAAAAAGAAATAGCTGAGGCAAGCTAGCGTACTGGACTAGCTGAGACGCCTTCGCCTTTTCACATTCCTGACACCTCCTCGTGAGCCTGCCATCCTGGTAGGCCATTAATTTGTGGTACAGCGA
>CAZWVC010000384.1:0-4129 GCA_964637245.1 uncultured Desulfocapsaceae bacterium | reverse complement strand
ATTTCAAGTATAATTATTCTAAACTACTACCTATATTTACTTTTCAGGAAGTTTTTCATGAAATATTCAGGCTAACACTCTTTAAATATATAAATGCAATTTAATTTTTTGCATTGAATTCTAAGCGTTTACGTAAAAGCAACACCAGTATTATCTGAATACGTAATAGTATCGACTGATTACTAAAGAATTAAACTAATTTGTATCAATAACCACCTCACCCAAAACACTGGAAAATCTAGCTGTAATAACGGCATTAAAAGACATTTGTCCCTGAATCAATTTTTTTCCTCTGGGGAACCGATTGACATATTTCTTTCTATAGGAGGTGCGGTATGAAAAAACTCGTTATTCTTGGCGCAGGTTGTGCTGGAAGTATGGTTGCCAACAAATTACGTAAGCTACTCAATCATGAAGAATGGTCTATAACGATTATTGACAAGGATGATAAACATGTCTACCAACCAGGCCTTCTGTTTATTCCATTCGGGATCTATAAACCCGATGATGTTCTCCGCAGCCGTAGTGAATTCATACCCAAGGGTGTGAATTTTATAATTGATGAGATAGTTCTGATCGACACAGATGAGCAACGTGTCGAAACGACTGCTGGCAGTTACGAATATGATAAAGTAATTGTTTGTACCGGTGTATCACTGGCTCCAGAAGAAATTCCTGGTCTTGCCAAAGAATGGCAGAAAACCGCATTTGATTTCTATACTTTGGAAGGTGCCGTCAATCTGAGTCATGCTCTCCGTGCTTTTAAATCCGGTAAACTAGTACTTAATATTGCCGAATTTCCGTTCAAGTGTCCCGTGGCTCCGCTGGAGTTTGTTTATCTAGCAGATGCCTTTTTTACCGAACGTGGTCTTCGTGATAAAATCGATATCAGATTGGTTACACCACTACCTGGAGCCTTCACCAAGCCCAAGGCAAGTGCCTTCTTTTCTCAACTCATTGAACAAAAGAATATCAAAACGACAACCGATTACGATCTAGTAGAGGTTGACGGCAAAGATAAAAAAATTATTTCTGCCGGGGGAGAAGAAATTGAATATGATTTGTTGGTATCTGTCCCACCTAATGTCGGTGCCCGCTTTCTTGTAAAATCTAAAGTAGCCATCGATGAAATTGGTTATGTGAAAACGAATAATCACACTCTCAAAGCTGAAAATTTTGACAATATGTACGTTTTAGGGGACACAACCACACTCCCGACCTCCAAAGCCGGTTCGGTAGCCCATTTCTCTGCGGAGGTCATGGTAGAAAACTTCATGCGTGAAATTAATGGGGAACCCTTACGCCAAGATTTTGATGGCCATGCTAATTGTTTTATTGAAACAGGATATGACAAAGCGGCCCTCATTGATTTCAATTATGACTACGAACCGTTGCCAGGTAAATTTCCACTTCCTGGACTTGGGCCATTCTCACTGCTAGGCGAATCCAAGGCCAATCATTGGGGTAAAATGATGTTTAAATGGGTATACTGGAACAAGCTGGTCAGTGGAGAAGAGTTGCCCCTAGAAGCCCAGATGTCACTTGCAGGTAAAGTCCAGGATTAAGGGAGGAAACCATGACAAATGAAGAAATAATTCTGGCGAGATTGGACGCAATTACAGCAGAAATACAAGAGGCTAAACAGGCCATCCGACCTTATGTCGAACTCAAAGAGGAGATCGAACCACTATTGAACGATATGGTAATCAGTGCGATTGGCAAGCTCAGCGGTCTTGATCGCAGGTTTGAGCTGGAGGATATTGGAGACATGATAGGTCAGCTACTGATCTCGAGTAAGAATATGACAGAAGCCTTAAAATCTCTGAATAAATTTATGGAATTTAAAAAAGACTTTGAGCCCTATTCAAAGGATATATTCAAGGAGCTGACCGAACAATTGCAAAACACTTTGCACAGTTTTGAACCTGAAAACCTACAGGAACTCCTCCGGCAATTTATTGTCAATATGGGTAATATGGCTGATGCCCTTAAAATGCTTGGCTCACTTATGGATATGAAAAATGATGCGAGCACATTGTCCAAGCTTGCATTTAACGAATCGATAGAACGGCTAGAACTCCTTAAACAAAACGGTACTTTTGAATCGTTTGAGCAAATACTGGGTATGACAGAACGTGTTGGCAGTAAAATGCGTCAGGTAAACTTCGAAGAAATCGAACCGATACGAGGCATTTGGGGGATGATATCTGCGATGAAGCGCCCTGAGGTGCAGGAAGGACTGGGTATCCTGGTTGAGCTTTCTACAGTAATGACAGCTCTAAAGCAAGAACCAGTTCCTCGGTTATAAATTGCCAGTTATCACTCGATGTTATTAGCATCGATAGAACAAGGTGTTTTTTCCGGTCTTCTTTAGGTACCGATCAAGGTCTCTTCAGTGAGATGATCAACCACCAAACGCAATGCTTCGTCATGATCTTTGCCTGAGTCCAAGGCCTTCGTATAGGTGGCAACCTGCCGATGTGCACTGGTGCCTTCTTTAACGATGGTATGGAGGTGCTTGATTTCATCCACACAGTTGAAATATTCAGCATCCTTTTGAACTAATTCTATCGTCTCGTCTATCAGCTCTGTGAATGGAACAACATCTCCACGACCAAAATCAAGCAACCCTTCGTCGATACCATATCGATGTGCCCGCCAACGGTTTTCAGCAATTAAAAAATTATTGTAACGCCGCCAGCGTTGATTGCTTCGTCTGAGACGAAATAGCATGCGCAGCCAGCAAAGATAGAATGCCGCAATGGCGATGGCATCATCCAGTCGGGTGCAGATATCGGAAACACGCATTTCAAGAGTAGGGTAGCGATCACTGGGACGGATGTCCCACCAAATCTTGGTAGCATCCTCTATCACACCAGCTTTTACCAAAACCTCAATATGGCGTTGATACTCCCCAAAACTTTCAAAATATTCAGGAAGACCGGTTCTAGGCATACCATCCCAAATGGAAATACGATAAGATTTGAGGCCGGTATTTCGACCTCTCCAAAACGGTGAGGACGTGCTCAAAGCCAAAATGTGGGGCAAGATGTATGAGACCTGACCCATCAGATCAGTACGCAGATCATCGTCTTCAACCCCAACATGGATATGCATTCCGCTGATCACCAACTGTCGAACGACCTCTTGGAGATCGTTAGCGAGCTGGTCATAGCGCTCTTTTGGTGTGTGCTCTATCTGGCTGGGCCTCCCGAATGGGTGGGTAGAGGCAGCCATAATGGCCAAGCCATGTTCTGCGGCAACTTCTGCTACCGTACGGCGAAGATAAGCTAAATCGGAGCGAGCATCACCTAAGCTCTTACAGACCTGAGTTCCCACTTCGATTTGGCATTGAAGAAACTCAGGCGAAACCTGGCCTTTTAGACGTGCTTTACATTCTGGAAGCATCGTCTCCGGCAATTGGCTGATTAGATTTCTGGTTTTCCGGTCAACCAACTTATACTCTTCTTCAATACCTATTGTGAAGCTTGGTTCCCGCATCATTGCTCCATGGGCAAATCTTCTGGGGTAAATCTGTTGTCGTTAATTATATCTTTTTCACTCCCATACGAGCCTTTTGCAAAACTGTCTTTTCATCCTGACTCTGCGTTATGCTCAAAATTTTATCCTCGGAATATTAAGTATATACCTGTGGTAAAATTTATCGCATGCCTTGATTCTAAAAGAAAACCCTAATTTTGCAAAAGGCTCATACGACAATCCATTTAATCTACAATAATTCAACCTCTTTCGAAAGCTAACACTTTATTGCAGCTCAACTACAAACAATCAATTTAGCTTTACCGGCAAGATAATATCTTAAAAAAACCAACTATATAGGTTTCTTTCTATGAGTTGAAATATTCTCGCAAAATATTTTTCAAATGACAAAATTGACCCATGAACTTTGAATCACAATCTGAATATATTATAATTTCAACTATTAACAAAGATTTTCGCCACGCACTTTCGGAAACGCTCTTGTTAAATGTACATCAAAATTGTTATCCAAGACGCATGCTTACCATCTCTCCCATCTCACTTTCTTCTGAACAAATCAACTACTCTGGATGGTCTTAAGCTTATGGTACTCATTTTAATGACCGCGCCTTTTACAGTATAAAGACGC
>CAZWVC010000383.1:0-4137 GCA_964637245.1 uncultured Desulfocapsaceae bacterium | reverse complement strand
ATAGTGGACAGTACACTTTGTACCCCTAGAGACGACTTCAGCAATACTCATCATATACTGGAATAAATAGATTTTTTCTATGATCATTGAATTATTCATGAAATATTCGGGCTAGAGCATTGCAATCCCGAGAAAAGTATCGGTTTGTAATTAAAAAAGGCCCTGAAGGTAATCTTCAGAGCCTTTTGTGTTCTCGCTTTTCTTTGATTTAAGAAAATCGACTACCTGCGCCTTCTGCCAAGACGTTCGATGGAAAGCCTGATACTTTCCTGCATACGGGTAATGGCTTCAGTAAGTTCACCAATCTCGTCTCGTGTGTTTATATTAACTGGCTGCGTGTCAAGATGGCCAAGACTGATTGAGTCAGCCCAGTCAGCCAGGCGCTTGATCTTAGAAGTTAAAGAACGACCATAAACTAAAAGAATTATGAAGATAAGCAGCAACCCTACACCCAGGATGATCATCAATGCCACACGAATCTGACCGGCAACAGTATAGCCCTTCGCTTCAATCTCCTGCAATGGAGCAGTAATTTCATCCATAAAGATTGAGGCAGCGATGACAAAAGGCGTTCCTTCAATAGGAGTACAAACCACAAATTTATCTCGTAAATTACCATTGCTATCAGGCCATTTGTAGATACCTTTAGAAACCTTGCCACTCTCTACGGCAGTGACGATGTTCCAGTAATTTTCAAAATTAGAACCAAGTTTACTGGTCATTTCACGCATATTTTTACCAACCACCTTGGGGTTCAGATCTGCCCAGGTCAACCACTGTCCTTTATCACCAGCGACTTCATATAACGAAGTGGAGCCAGTAACACCGATTCTTTGAAGAACAACCTTTTTAAAGTAAATATCTCGGTTGAATTTTTCTTTGCGGAGATCAGGATGGCTATAGAGATACTGGCGTGCTTGCCTGGCGACAGTTTCAGAAATTTGAGCAATGAGGTTTTCTGAGATATTTTTTACAACATCCGTAGATGAATCTATCGTCTGTTTCTGCAAATTACGCATTTTGTTGTCTGAAATGAATACAACCGCTACAGATATAATTAAAAGTGGCAGAATGGTAAAAAGTAGAAATTTGCCGGTGAGTCCCATACCAATTCCAGACGACTTTTTTTCCATTGCCGGACGGTCAGGCATAGTACTGACCTGAGCTGTTTCTGGTTGTTGGGCAACCTCATCGGGCTTGATTGCAGTTACAGTGTTGCCGCACTCCTTACAGGGAAAGGTAACCTCTTTCTTTTTCAGTTTCTCTGGCGAAGTACCGTACTTCTTACCGCATTGCTCACACTTTACGACCAGATATGATCCTAACACAGCCATTTATTATTCTCCTTGGTTAAAAACCTTCGTACTCATGCACACGCTGCAAAAATACGATAACTGTTCTATTTTACTGTTATTTATTGTTTTTTAACTACTACTTTTTTACAGCCTTATCTGAGCCAATCTTGCTATACACTGTAGCAATACGTTTCAAATCTGCAGGAACCTCGATTCCCAGCATCTTGGCGCGAGCAAGATTTATACACAATTCGCCGCGTTGTGGCTTATCTACAGGAAAATCTCCAGGTGATTGACCCATGAGAACATAAGAGCCAACTGTTGCAGCATAATGACCTTGCTGGTATCCGGAAATTGCCTCACTTGCCATCAACCCACCTTCAACTGCCCATGACCAGAAACCAATATCTGGGAGTTTGCTATTATTGATAGTCCAGTTGAGGACTTCATCTCCGCTTACGGGGTTGCCTTTACTATCTTTAAGGGTGAAATAGACAACTACCAGTAGGGCATCCGCTTTATCTTGAACACTGCTGATATAGTTCTTCCACTCACTGAAATTGCCTATCCTTCTGCTGGCTACAATTTCAATATCAAGCTCACTGGCCTTTGCCAGTATCCTTTTAACAACTGAAGCTCCAGTTGGACCGTCATCGCAGGCTATGGCAATTTTCTTAGCACCGGGTGAAAGACGTTTAAGCAATTTAACTGATTGTTCGAAACGGGCTCTTTCTATTGATCCTGTGACATTTCCGCCAGGATCATCCATGCTATCGATATAGTTATATGCTTTGGGATCGGCATTGACACCCAAAAAAACGAAATTGGTTCCGGAATTTTTCATCTTTGCAACTATATATTTTTGTGCATTGTCATCTGTTGCAATAACTAGATCTGGTTGCCAACTCTTAATTTTCTCCATCGCTTTTGCAGAAATTTCACGCTTCCAGGTTTCGGTGGTTTTGCGTTTAGTGTCCATATAAAAATATTCCAGATTAATATTTTTATTCGGATCAAATCTCTCTTCTGCCAATCCGCTTAATATTCCTTTGTTCACTTCTTGTAACCAGACATATTCCGCATGATAGCTATGCAGAACCAGGACCTTTTTACGGTCCTTGACAGGCAGTGGTTTCTCAAGGTCCACCATTGTTTTAATAGCACTTCCTCCTGTCTGCTGTGCTGAAATATCATTAATGCCTGCAAATAAAAACATCACCGCAATCATTACAATCAATTTCCCCTGATATTTGACTAACATTTCGGTATTCCTCTGTAAAAAGTGACATGTATCGGGCATGAGAGTTTCTCTCTCCGACAGCATTTTTCTGCCCGGATTTGAAGAACTTCCACCCACTCCGTATCCCCATATCGGCGTTATTAATAATATTCGTATTCTTATGCGTTCCTTCTCCAGGAAGACATCAACGCCTTGATATACCCAATTCAATCACAAAAAATTAAGAAATTAAAGGAAATCTTGATACTTAGTTTAAAGCTGTCCTGAACCATACACCAAAAAAAACCTGTAAAAACTTGAAATAACATGTTATTCCTAATAGAAAGCTTTAGTTGTACTGGTAAAAAAAAAACGATATATATATGCCAGACAGCATATAATAATACTTCTGCTGGCAGTTTATGAATACATTACAATACCGAATGGTTATGCTCCAGATTTCACCATCATTAACATTGCCCTTAAAGGATATCGAATTCATTCAAGTCCGGGCCCAAGGTGCTGGTGGTCAAAATGTTAACAAAGTATCTTCTGCAGTTCAGCTACGCTTTGATATAAGATCTTCCCATCTACCCCAAAATCTTAAGGACAAGCTTCTTGGCCTGTCTGATTCCCGCATTTCTCAGCAAGGTATAATTGTCATAAAGGCACAAAATCACCGAACCTTTGAACGTAACAAGGAAGAAGCGATTAATAGGCTTACAAATTTGATCAGGTCTGTTACAAAAATTCGTAAGCAAAGAAAAGCTACCAGGCCAAGTAAACGATCTCAACAAAAGCGGCTTGATAAGAAGGTTAAGCACGGAAAGCTTAAAGAGATGCGCAAAAAGATCAAACACTAATTCAAACAACCTTGCCCCGCGACGGTCTATATTCTTTTGCAATTAAAAACACTTACCTCCTAATGGCAACTCGTCAGCAATTCAAAGGTGCTACTTTCTCTTGCACATGTGCGGGTACAACTTACACTTTATCCCAGCAATGCAATATCATGATTTTTAAACAAGCTATTTGATACAGGATAGATTTACGCCATGCTGCAAAATACTTTTTGTCATATCAATGGAATCGGCATCAAAACCGAAGCTCGACTCTGGAAAGCAGGTATCAGAAGTTGGGGTGACTGGCATGAGCCCAAGGGTGTTGCACTTTCGAAGCGCTCGCGTATGGAGATACCTCGGATTTTTGAAGATTCCCTTGATGCTCTGGAGAGACGCGACCCTTCATTTTTTGGAGACAGATTAACGAGTAGTGATCAGTGGCGAATATTTGCTGATTTCAGGAAGACCACAGCCTATCTTGACATTGAGACCACCGGTCTTGGAAATGAAGCAGATATAACAACAATCTCACTCTATGACGGGAAAGAAATATTCTATTACATCAATGGCAAGAATCTTGACGACTTTATTGAAGATATTTACCAATATGATGTTGTGGTCACCTACAATGGCAAGAGTTTTGATGTGCCATTTATTGAAAATTATTTCAGAATTCGTCTTAATCACGCTCATATTGACCTGCGCTATGTCCTTGCTAAACTGGGATTGAAAGGTGGTCTTAAAGGGTGTGAGAAAATGCTTGGCATAAACCGCGGGGCAC
>CAZWVC010000382.1:0-4159 GCA_964637245.1 uncultured Desulfocapsaceae bacterium | reverse complement strand
CATATCCATCATCACATCAGCCATTTTCAGGGCATATGATGGTGTGCAAACCAGCGCAGTGGTTTTAAAATCCTGCATGATCTGAATTTGTCTCCTGGTGTTGCCTGCCGAAATAGGGATAACCGAAGCACCCAGTCGCTCGGCACCATAGTGGAGTCCGAAGCCTCCGGTGAAAAGGCCGTAACCAAAGGCTATCTGAATTACATCGTCATGAGTCACCCCAGCTCCACAAAGAACCCTGGCAACCAGATTTGACCAGGTTTTAATATCATTCTGTGAATAACCTACCACCGTTGCCATGCCGGTTGTTCCAGAGGAAGAATGAACGCGCACAACTTCGCGCAGCGGCACGGCAAAAAGACCGTAAGGGTAATTATCTCTGAGGTCCTGCTTCAGGGTAAAAGGCAGTTTATGCAAATCATTCAATGAGCTGATCTTGTCATATTCAAGTTTTAGTTCATTAAATTTCTTGCGATAGAAAGGTACATGGGTGCCAACCCGATAAATGGTAGACTGGAGACGTTCCAATTGCAGCTGTTCCAAATCCTCACGCGAAATACATTCCTTATTTTTCTCCCAAATCATACTCTTTCCTGTGATTGTAAGAAGTGAGTATCAGGCAGGCTCAAAGAGTATCTGCCCGCGTTCTGCTAAAATGAGCACTTAATTATTGTCAATTTTCTCTCGGCCTAAATAGGCACGCTGGACATCACTGTTGGCCATTAGATCTTCAGCTGGTCCCTGGACAATGACCTTACCGGTTTCCAGGACATAACCTCTATCGGCGATAGAGAGCGCTGCTTTAGCATTTTGCTCAACCAGCAAAACTGTATTTCCTTCATCTCTTAGCTTCTCAATTATCTGAAATATTTCTTTGACGATTAGCGGCGCCAAACCAGTTGACGGTTCATCCATCATAACCAGGGACGGTTTGGACATGAGGGCTCTCCCCATGGCAAGCATTTGTTGCTCCCCACCAGAAAGCGTACCAGCAAGTTGATTGTTGCGCTCCTTGAGAATTGGAAAGATCTGATATTGATGTTCCAATAGTTCTGCCATTGCCTTGCTTCCTTCTTTCTGGATCACATGACCACCAAGAATCAGGTTTTCCTCAACCGTCATGGTAGCAAAAACCTGACGACCCTCAGGAACCATAACACAACCGAGCGCTGGGATCTTTGAAGGAGACAGGCCACAGATATTCCGGTCTTTAAACACCATCTCTCCATTGCTTGCTTTGATCAAGCCGGAAATTGTCGATAAAAGTGTGGTTTTTCCAGCCCCGTTTGCTCCAATTATGGTGACAATCTCCCCGGCATCAACATGCATGGAGACATGCTTGAGAACCTTAAGTTTGCCATAGCCGGATTCCAGATTTCGTATTTTCAGCATTGGTATATATCACTGAGCCTCTTGCAAAATAGCCTTCTCGGTATCTACGTTTACCGGCCCATGCTCTGCGTTATGCTCTAATTTTTTATCCTCAGAATAGTATATATGCTTGCACTAAACTTTATCGCAGGCCTTGATTCTGAATGCAAATCCTCTTTTTTCAAAAAGCTCGACTATCTGGTAATAATTGAGCTCTTCTGCTTCCTGACTTCATCAAAGTTCCTATATAAAAGTTTACCAGACACACTGGCGATTTGTCTGAGACCATTTACTCACCTAGGTATATCTTGATTACTTCAGCATCCTGCTGGATATCGGTTGGTAAACCTTCAGCAATCTTCTGGCCAAAACTAAGTACTGCTATTTCATCTGAAATATCCATGACAAGCGACATGTCATGCTCAACCAGGAGCACTGTCACACCTAAATCCCGTATCTTGGTTATCAGTCTACCGACTTCTGCAGTTTCATAAATATTCAGACCAGCTGCCGGTTCATCCAGCAATATCAAGGTTGGATCAAGAGCTAGGGCGCGGGCTAGTTCAACAGCTCTTTGCTGACCGAAAGAGAGCGAGCTTGCCTCAATATCAGCGCAATCGGCTATTTCCAGCAGCTCAAGTAACTCCAGAGATTTCTGCCGGATATTTTTCTCCTCCCTCCTGGTCCAGGGCATTTTAAACATGGAAGAGAGAAAACCAGCCTTCGACTGAACATGTCGGCCAACCATGACGTTCTCAAGAGCTGTCATGCCATTGAACATCTTGATATTTTGAAATGTTCTGGCTATGCCCAGCTCGGCAATCTGATATGGCTTTTTCTTTCTTAGTTCATCGCCATTAAAAATAATGCTGCCAGAAGTGGCCGGTAAAGACCCGGCAATGAGGTTGAAAAGAGTAGTCTTTCCGGCACCGTTGGGGCCAATGATAGCCTTAATCTCACCTTTATTAACCTCAAAGGAAACATCGCTTACGGCATGAAGCCCGCCAAACTTCTTATGTAGTTTTCCTATCTGCAGCAGTGTCATTTACACCTCCTCCCGTTTGCGACGAAAGGTTGACAACAACATCCTGGCCCGGTGCTTTAAATTAATGCGCAGCAAACCGTCTGGAGCAAAAAGCATAATGAGAATAAGGATAATACCGAAAACAGCATCGTCATAGGTGCCGAATACTCCGCGAAGTGAGAGAAAGTTGAGAATGACAGCCATGATAAGGGCACCCCAGAGATGAGCCATACCCCCAACTGCAACAATGGCGACATATCTAACTGATTTCATAACGCCAGCTTCAGATGGACCGATACTGCCATTGTAGTGGGTCATAAAAACCCCGGCAACGGCTGCAAATACCGCTGAAAGAACGAATATATTAAGCTTGTAGCGCGCAGTGTCTACTCCCATGGAATCGGCAGCATCCTCAGCACCATGAATCGCCCGCAAGGCTCTTCCCACCCGGGAATCAATAAGATTACACAGCAGAATCATGCCCAGAATTACTAGGACCCAGGCAATATAGTAATTGCCGACACGATTGCTAAAATCACCGTTTACTGAAATATTACCAAATAGAACAAAAGCAGGTACTTCCGAGATGCCATCCGCCTCACCGAAATATTCGGTTGCCAGAACTATACGATAGATAATTATGCCAAAACCAAGCGTCGCCATAGCAAGATAATGACCTTTGAGCTTAAGTGCTGGTATTCCTATAATAAAAGCCATCACAGCGGCTACCATGACAGCCACACCAAAGGCAACCCATGGGGTGAAAACGATAATGGTATCCCCATAGATATCTTGACCAGTCATAAGAAAATTAAGCGAGTCAAGCATACGAATTATCGCTGTATCCTGTAACGCCACAAGATTCCTCGTGGTCAAAGCAGCAGATAGATATCCTCCAATGGCGAAAAATCCCGCATGACCAAGGCTGATCTGGCCAGCATACCCCATTACGGCGCAGAGCCCGATAATCAAAAGGGAATAGTAAGCTGACATGGTCATCTGGGTCAGATAATACAGCGTATCCGTCCAGCTCGTCAGGAGATGCGCAGCCACCAAAATAACTATGAGGGGTATAAAAGGCAGATATTTTTTCATGACATCAAAATTCTTTCAGGCCTGCAGCATCTTTAGAACCAAACAACCCATGTGGTCGCAGAAACAGTATCAGTAAGAGAATTCCTATGGAAATAGCTTCCTGAAAGGCAAGCGGTAACACCGAAACAGAGAAGGATTCAATCACTCCCAGTAACAGACCAGCAACAATTGCCCCGCCTGAAGATCCCAAACCTCCCAGGATTGCAACTGTAAACCCTTTAATGGCAAGCCCTGTGCCTATATTGTATTGTGAATAAGTAATGGGAGACATCACGCAACCGGCTAGAGCACCCATTGCAGCGCTAAGGATAAACGAAAGGGTGACCATATTTTTTGTGTCAATACCGCAGAGAATAGCGGCTGTTCTATTTGCAGCACAGGCTCGCATCTCTCGACCCACCGAAGTTGCTTTAAAAAAAATACCAAGAAGCACAACCATGACAGTGCAGGTTGCCAACACGCAAAAAACCTGGGGAGATATACGGGCTCCCCAAATTGCCACACTGGAAATCTCATCACCGATGAAATATGGTAGGGAACGCACACTTTCGCCCCAGATATGCAACGCCACCTCACGGATGAGAATTGAGATACCAATGGTGATAATAATCATCCGAAGTACACTGGGGCCTTTGAGCCAGCGAATGAATACCATCTCGATGAGAGCCC
>CAZWVC010000381.1:0-4177 GCA_964637245.1 uncultured Desulfocapsaceae bacterium | reverse complement strand
AGAAAAAATTGATAAACAGGCGAAAGAGTAATCCTAACTGTCACGCTTTTTCAATATACCCATCATTTTGTTAGCAACCTGAGTGAACTCTTCCACTTTTAAGAAGAAGATGCACACCCCATATACAATTGCTGCTGCCAGCATGATGAAAAATAAAGCTGTGAGACTATACCAGATTGTTCCCTGTAGAGATGCTGCTGCAAATTTCTGGGCACCACCGATAAAAACTGCCATAACCACGGTTGCAGCACCTATCTTACCAGTAGTTTGAACGAGGTAATTAGCTGAGAATCCACCTAGCTCTCTATACAAAACCAGGGTTAAAAAGAAAAAGTTCACAAGCATGGTAATAGACATGGAGAGTGCTATTGCCAGGTGCTGAAGATATTCAATTGTCAAAGTGATAAAAACCACGTTGAGGATTATTGTGATGAAACTTGCAATAACCGGGTACTTGGTTTTATCAACGGCATAAAAAACTGGGACGAGTACTTTATTAGCCGAATAGGCAAATAGTCCAATAGCATAGAGGGATAACGCCTGGGCTGTTGCCAAAGTGTCTGATCCGGTAAAGGCACCTCTTTCAAAAATTACTCGGATAATTGGCTCTGCAAGAAGATATAACCCAACAGCAGCTGGAATAGTTAACGCAAGTACCATTGTAAGTGATGATACAAATGTATGTTTGAGAGATTCAATGTCTTTTTTAGCAGCATGACGTGCCAATAGTGGCATTGCAGCTATACCTATTGCAACCCCAAAAATTCCGATAGGTAATTGCACGAGTCTGAATGCGTATTGCAACCAGGAAACAGATCCCTCCATACAGGATGAGGCAAAATTAGTGTTTATGAACAAGTTTATTTGGGTAGCAGATAGACCTATGATAGCTGGCAGCATAAGTTTTATAATCCTTATTAGACCAGGATCCCGAAAATTAATCGCAGGATAAAACTTAAATCCGCAGCGCATGAGCGTTGGCAGTTGCATAGCTAGTTGTAGCAATCCCCCTATGAGAGTTCCAATAGCCATACCAATAATCGCAGGAATATCCCATTTGGGTAAAAGTATCGCCAGGCTGACTCCACCAATTATTGAACCAAGATTGAAGAAACTAGAAGCCAGGGCAGGTATGAAAAAACGTTTTCTTGTGTTGAGTATACCCATCACTACTGCAGAGAGTGATATAAGTACCAGGAAAGGCATCATAATTCTTGTGAGTAGAATAGTAAGATCTTGTTTTCCTGATATTTTATCAAATTCCGGGGCTAATACCTGAACAATGAAATCAGAGAAAAAAATGGCCAAAAGAGTTATCAGACTTAAGGCACAACCAAAGAACACTATAACGTTTGAGGCGAGCTGCCACGTTTGTTTTTGCGTTTTATTTTGGTCATAATCTGAAAAAACCGTTACAAATGCTGAAGAAAGTGCTCCCTCGCCAAAAAGATCTCTCAACAGATTCGGAATCCGAAAAGCAACTACAAAAGCATCATTAGCTGTACCAGCCCCAAAAAGCCCAGCGAACACCTGTTCTCTGATTAGCCCGAGAACACGACTCATCATAACAGCTATACCGACGGTACCTGCTGATTTAGCAATGATTGTGTTATTTTTGGAAGAATCCTTCATTGGTGTTTGACCTATATGCTGTTGAAAATGTTAGGGTCTCAAGCATACAAACTCTAACTCAAGAATTCCAGATATTCGTTTGGTATCTTCATTTAGAAGGAAACCATACTATAAATATTGCCTAAATAGGCTGCAGATACTTAATCAAGCTTGACTTTGACCACTGAAACTGAATATATGTGTATTGGCTTTTTAATGATTATGTAACATTCTATTAAAAACTGAACAAATAGTGTAATAATATTGCATCGTTGTCTATTTTTATTGAGGAGATTTACATGCAGGAAACAAACATGGTTAGAAATATTGCAATTGTGGGACACGGAAGCAGCGGAAAAACATCACTTGCTGAAGCCTTGTTATATACTGCAGGAAAAATCAAAAGATTAGGGCAAGTCGATAACGGCACTTCGGCAATGGATTATGAAGATGAAGAAATTAATCGAACTATCTCAATTAACTCTTCATTTCATAATTATCCCTGGAAAAAGCATCAGGTATTTTTAGTGGATACACCCGGTGATGACAATTTTCTCAATGAAACCCTATTCGCCACTAAGGTCTGTGATAGCGCTTTATTTGTAGTTGGTGCTGTGTTAGGTGTAAAAGGACAAACCATTAAGTTCGCCAATTTCATTACCGAGCAAAATCTGCCCTGTCTGCTCACAATTTCAAAAATGGACAGAGAAAGAGCAAATTTTGAAAAAACCATTGATGAGATTCGAGAACAACTTCCTATATCTCCTGCTGTTATTCATTTACCAATCGGGGCAGAAGATAGTTTCAAAGGGATTGTCGATCTTGTAAACAATAAAGCCTATCTTTTCAACGAAGATGGAAGTGGTACAGTCTCTGAAAGTGAAATACCAGCAGATATGGCCGACGATGTTGAACTGTATCGCGAAAATCTCATGGAAAGTGTTGCTGAAACAGACGATGAACTTATCGAAAAATTTCTTGAGGAAGGTGAATTATCCCGAGATGAATTGGTAGCTGGCCTGAAAAAAGGTGTAGCCACAGGAGAAATTGCACCTGTGACTGTAAGCGCCTCCACATTGAACAAAGGTACAGAACCACTGCTAAATGCAATAAATGAATTAATGCCTTCACCATCTGAGCGATCTGATTTAGAGGTGATCAATCCTGAAACCGATGATGTCGTCACTTTAAAGCCACAGGTGGACGAAAAATTTTCAGCTATTGTCTTTAAAACCATGGCTGATCCTTACGCCGGTCGTCTTACAATATTTAGAGTGTTTTCCGGAGTTCTCTCTGGTGATAGTTTCTATAACTCAAGTAAAAAGACAAGCGAACGCTTTGGTCAGCTTTTTCTCTTAGAGGGCAAGGATCAAAAACCTGTCGATAGCGTAGGACCAGGTGCTATTGTAGCAGTAGCAAAGCTCAAGGAAACAACCACAGGAGACAGTCTGTGTGATAGCACAACACCTGTAATTTACCCAGAACTTCAACCTTTGAAACCAGTCATCTCTTTCGCCGTCAAAGCAAATAGGGGTGATGAAGAAAAACTTTTCTCTTCGATCACAAAAATGTTGGACGAAGATTTGACTATAGCCCTCACCAGGGAACAAAGTACAAGCGAGATATTGATTTCAGGGGTTGGACAAATTCATCTTGAGGTTCTCTCGTCAAAGATAAAACGTAAATTTGGTGTTGAAATGCAACTAGCAACACCTAAGATACCATATCGCGAAACCATAAAAGGAAAAGCCAGGGTTCAGGGTAAGCATAAGAAACAAAGTGGAGGTCGTGGTCAGTACGGCGACTGTTGGATTGAAATTGAACCAGTAGAATCCGGCAGCGGTTTAGTTTTCGAAGATAAAATTGTTGGTGGAGTTATCCCTCAACAATATCGCCCAGCAGTTGAAAAGGGCATCCTAGAAGCCATGGAAAAAGGTGTTCTGGCAGGCTACCCCGTTGTCGATATAAAAGCCGTACTCGTCGATGGTAGTTTTCACAATGTTGATTCTTCGGAGATGGCATTCAAAATAGCTGGCTCTCTCGCCTTTAAAAAGGGTGCCCAGGAGGCTGGGTTGATTTTGCTCGAACCTATTATGGAAATAACTGTAAAGGTCGGTAAAGACAACGTAGGCGATGTTATGGGTGATCTTAATTCACGTCGAGGTAAGGTCATGGGTATGGATTCCGATGAAAAATATGAAATTATTAATGCCCAAGTACCTATGGCAGAGGTGCAAACCTATGCCACTGACCTTACTTCCATGACTGGCGGTCTTGGTACTTTTTCAATCACCTTCACTCATTATGAAGAAGTGCCTGGAATGATAGCTGAAAAAATTATCGCCGCAAAAGCAGCTGAATAAATAATGAAGACTGCTGATCATACTATAAGTTGTGCTGTAATTACGATGAGCGACAAGGGTGCCGCAGGACTACGTGAAGATACCAGTGGTGAGGCACTTCAGCAGTTGCTGAAAGAGGAAGGATACAACCTGCGTGAATATATTATCATCAAAGATGACGAACAAACAATTGTCGATACTCTTATCCAAATGGTTGATGAGAA
>CAZWVC010000380.1:0-4213 GCA_964637245.1 uncultured Desulfocapsaceae bacterium | reverse complement strand
ACTGTCTTTTCATCCTGACTCTGCGTTATGCTCAAAATTTTATCCTCGAAATATTGAGCATATACCTGTGGTAAAATTCATCGCATGCCTTGATTCAGAAAGAAAACCCTAATTTTGCAAAAGGCTCATCTTTAAGAATTTACTTGTTGCATATGTGTATTTTATAATTGCCCTCGGCTTAACGTACCTCTGTTAAGCATAGTTCAGGCAAGGTTGTAATTAACCCGGATATATCCGCAGGATTTTTTGTTTATTCGGGAATTATCTCGCAGAGACGGCAATTTAATAATTTGATATGGGGTTGGTGTTGTTCAACATCTAATTTTGACCCTTTTCAATGTTGAGTATGCCCCCCAACTCACATCAAGAAAGCGATCTACCCGACATCACCAGAACATCCTGACATTTAATAACCCTTGTAGTTTAAATGCTAATACAATATGTTAGTGTCTTGCATTAACAGTGAAGTCATCTGTGACCGCACGGGGTGCTATTAAATACCGAGACGTCAGGGCTGACCTCTTTAGATGTTATTCTGCAAGTTCTGGGCTTTGTTTTTCAGGATGACCTTGCGCAATATTTTATATTTGCTGTACAGCAAATTCTGGAGGTATTATTAAAATGGTCGCTATTCTGATAGGTGTTTTCTCAATATTGCTCTTTTCCTCGTCTACCCTAGTTGCTGAGGTTATTCATATAGGAACAATGGGCACCGACTCACCTACTTGTGGTGCAATCAACACCCCTTGCCAAACACTTAATGTAGCTACAGAGAATGTAGGTTCAGGTTCACACGTTATCAAAATTGCTACCGGGAATTATTTTCACAGCGATACAATCCCACCCATCTCAAGCGGGTTAACAATTCAGGGTGGGTGGAACGATACTTTCACCAGTCAGACCTGTGATCCTGCTAAAACAGTTTTCTTTGCAGATTCAGTTTCAGGATTGAGTCTCAATATAAATTCTGGAGATGACTTGGCTGTCGACCTTGAATGCCTTCGGTTCACCAGACTTTCAGTGGTTACTGGAAATGGAGTGGCTCTCTCCGCTCAAGACACCGGCTCATCACTCAATTTTACTATGCGCCATTGTATTGTTGACTCGCACACCAGTGGCGGAATTTCTATTCAATCATCAAATAGTGCAGCAGTTATTGCAGCAATTGAAGACAGTAGGGTTTACAATAACAATTATCCCGCTGGCTCTCCAGGGCGTGCCACAGGATTAGCTGTGTCTTCTTTGAGCGGGGGAAGCATAGAAGTTAATCTTGAAAGAAACCGATTTACCAACAATATCAGTGCAGAAAATTCCGGAGGTCTCTTCTTTCAAGCTACTGGTACTGGTTCATTACAAGCCACCCTGTTAAACAATATTATTGTAGGAAACCAGGGTGATTTTGGAGGTGGAATCAATATACATTCAGATGCTTCTGCAGCATTACTCGAGGTAACCCTCACCAATAACACTATTTTCAATAATTCCGCTAATAACGGCGGAGGGTTATACATTAATGCGGCCGGCAATCCAAGACCGGTAAAGTTGCGGAATACCATAGTCTGGGGTAATAGTGCTAGTCTCACCGATGGAGGAGATGACGTCTACCTCCAGGAGTCGTATTTCCCAGGAATCCAATCTGGTCTTAATGTGGACTACTCAATCGTCGGAGACATATATGAGGCATCACCTCTTCATCCCTTTGTTTATGGGGCAAACAATCTTTCAGTTGATCCCATATTGACCAGTAGCTACCTTCTACAATCCGCTTCTCCAGCAATTAACACCGGACAGTGCGGCTATAACTCAACTAGCTATAATCGTGTGGCACCCTATGATGATATTGAGGCTGATATCAGGCCAGGCTTTGGTCAACTGACCGGATGTGATATTGGTGCCGATGAATATGCTTCTTTGCTCTGCTTCCCGGTGAAAAGCAAACAGGGTCAAACCACAATGATCTGTTTTTAAGTAATCACTGGAATATGAGTCAAGATTTCTAAAGGGAGAGAATGTGGTTGCATCGCTTGTTGGTTCATCGCTTTAATGTTATGGTAACTTTTTGATTGTCTGTTAACTTTCTTCAGTTCACAAGCTTAACTTGAAGGTATTTTCAGGTAATCACTTCATCTTTTTGGTTTAAATAAATTGTGGTTATATTAAGATTCAGACAACCGCTTGATATTTTTCAACGCCTGCGGCCAGGCATTGTTGAACATTTTGGCAAAATCCTCGTGGGTTTGCATTTCAATTTTTAGAGTGGTCTTGCCAGCAACCTCGTTAAGCATATATATTTCTTTCGAACCAATCCATTTTTCAGTTTCCGCACCTGTAGTTTCTCGTTCCATTTCTTTGGAGAGTGTGGCTATATGGTGGGCAATAATGAGGCTGTGCGGTTTGAACTCTTCTAAAATAGCTACCGTACCTCCACAATCCGGGTCAAAGAACCTGACCTCTGCACCTTCTTTCCATTCACCACTAAACTGTGAGTTCTCGGAAAAAGCCTTAACCCATTCCTTGTATTTGGCTTCATCGAGTATGGTCTCCCATACCTTTTGTTTATTGGCATCTATATCAATAGTATATTTAAAACTTTGCATATGATCCTCGCTCTTTATTAGACATTAATTGTTGACAAATACTATTTAGTATGTAAACATACCAAGTAGTATGTCAAGGTCAGTTATATCAAATAAGAGAAACCCCTTCGAGACCAGACAAAAGATTCTTCAAGTTGCCTTTTTGGAGATCTACTGCCATGGCTATAAAGGGACCTCTACCAATTCGATCATCGATAAGATGGAGATGACTCGTGGGGCATTTTTTCATCATTTTCCCACCAAAGATGAACTGGGCTATGCTCTTATCGATGAGGTTTTGCATGATAAGATTCTGGAACGATGGATCTGGCCAATATCGAACGTAGGTGATCCAATAAAAGGCATCCTTGAAAACTTTGCAGCCAGAATTAATGAGCACAGAAAGGAGCATATTCTTTGCGGTTGTCCTCTCAATAATCTCGTGCAAGAGATGTCAGATAAACCAGAATTTCACAGACGCATCCAGGCTGTCATGGAGATGTGGGTGAAAAAAACTCAGGCGATGCTAACAAAGGCTAAAAGGTCTGGCTACTTAAAAAAGGAGGTCGATACCCGGCAATTGTCAGAATTTATTGTCGCATGTCAGGAAGCCGCCTTTTCAATGGGCAAGGCTTTTAACAGTCGAGCTGCCATGCGTTCAAACCTTAAATCCCTTAAACAATACATTGATTTTCTGAATGGTGATTGAGGATGAGAGGGTAACGCTGCCATAACTGGTCGAATTAAGACCAGCTTGTTGGGGTCCAGCACCAAGAAGTGGTGCGATAGTCAATGGGCTTTTTCTAGACCTTAAACTATTTTACCGAACCATGCTGAAACTACCAGCGCTACACCGATAATAATTGTTAAAACCGCCAGTATTAAATCGCTATAAGGTTTATCTTTTCTTAGGCCGGGTATTAGAACAGACTCAGATGGGTTGGACGGATTATAAAATACATCAACACTACTGTTCTCGGGATGATCCTCTGCGAAATTGAAGGTTTCTGGATACATCAGTGTATAGAAAGTAACAGATATTCCAGTATATTTGTTTTCCTGAACTGTATATTCATACTCTACCGCCAATTTATTAGCAGCTTGCATTTCACTGTTTACCAGCCGTTTACCCCAGAGATGAACTTTTACTAATATCCCTTGCACGGTTGGCCAATTTTGACTTTCAAGTGCCTTTCTATATTTATGAACCGCATGTCGCAATAGAAATGTGCCGAATATTACGAATCCTATACCTATAATCAAGGGAATGTTCATTTATAATTTATCTCTTGTTCAGTGCAGCACATGGTTTGCAGTAATAGCAATACATCGTTTACACATTATTTCTCTTGAATCAATCTAACTCATCGGTTGTTCTTAACTCTTTTTCATCAAAATAGCCTATCCTTTTTTTCTTACCAAAGCTTCAAATGAGGATTTTGCATCCGGAGAAAATTGATGAAATTTATTTAGCTTCTCACAAGGCTGCTCATCACAAGTTGAACAATTCTCAACTGATTTTGTGATACCACACTTTCTAACCTCACAAGTATTACAATAACCTATGAGCCTGCCCTCTGATGAAAGACAACCATCACAATTGATTTCTTCAGGTTTGAAATGTAGTCCAAATTTTT
>CAZWVC010000379.1:0-4219 GCA_964637245.1 uncultured Desulfocapsaceae bacterium | reverse complement strand
ACCGCGGTTCAGGCTATGCGTGATGGGGCCTACGATTTCATCGAAAAACCTTATTCTACCGAACGATTAGTTAAAACCGTCGAGAGGGCATTGGAAAAAAGAGCGCTCACCCTGGAAAACAGAGTGTTACGCAGAGAGCTTGAAGCTCATTCAGTTCCAGGACCCAGGATTATTGGAAACACCCCGGCAATGCTAAGATTAAGGGCAACTATTGCCCAGATTGCAGATACTGGAGCCGATGTTCTCATTCTCGGTGAAACTGGCACTGGCAAAGAACTCGTTGCCAGATCACTCCATGAGCAGAGTGTCCGACGAACCAAGAACTTCGTGGCAGTTAATTGCGGTGCTGTTTCTGACACAATTATTGAGAGTGAATTGTTTGGCCATGAAGCAGGTGCCTTTACCGATGCTCGTGAACAAAGAATTGGTAAATTTGAGCATGCCAACGGTGGCACTATTCTTCTTGATGAAATCGAGTCAATGCCCCTACGTGTACAAGTCCATCTTTTACGGGTTTTACAGGAAAGGAATATCGAGAGAATGGGGTCAAATAAGCTTATCCCTTTAAACGTTAGAGTTGTTGCCGCCTCAAAAGTTGATCTTCTGAAAGCTGCAGAGGAAGCTCGTTTTCGCGAGGATCTGTACTATCGTCTCAATGTCGTCTACCTGGAAATTCCGCCATTACGAGAGAGACGCGAAGATATTCCTTTGCTCTTTCATCATTTTTTACTTGTAGCCGGGCATCGGTATCAACAGGAGGTCCCTCTGCCAAGTCCCGCCAATATGAACTCGCTGATGTCTTATCTTTGGCCAGGTAATGTGCGTGAACTAAGAAATCTCGCAGAAAGATATGTACTCCTTGGGAGTCAGTGTGGTTGGTCACTAGACCAATTATTGTCAGGAGCAGAAAAGGAACAAAATCGAAGTCTTCCACAACAAGTAGAAGGATTTGAGAGGAGTCTTATTGAGCAAGCCTTAGTTGCCAGCAATGGCAGTATTAAGGATGTCATGGATTCCTTGGCCATCCCGCGCAAAACTCTGTATGACAAAATGCGAAAATACGGTCTTGATAAGAGTGATTATAAATAATTAAAAAGACAGACTATTATTGGGAATTATTCTCAAGACCGCAAAGGTTGATTTCCATATCTGAATACATATATTCATTATCAGTTAGGTTTTGGTGGATATCCCACACTTGAGAGATGCGAAATGGCGGAAATCCGCCGATTTCTCTATGCCCCGCGATATCACATACTTGTACTAATATCTAATAATACTCTAGAGATAAGTCATTAAATACGAATTGGTCTATTTGTTGCACAAGTGCTTATTGAGTTGAGGGGGAAAGTATCACAACTCTTTTTCGACTTCTCGCAGTTCTTGCGGGAAATCAATATTGTTAGGGTTAGATAGTTTTCTAATCCGTTGCATGTAAACACTCATTATTAGGAGGAAAGTATGTTCCGTAAAGTAACTACCGCGATCGCAGCTTTTGCAATTTCGACAGCTTTTCTAGCTGGTCCCGTACTTGCAAAACCCGTTGTAATTAAATTTTCCCATGTTGTTGCAGAGAACACCCCTAAGGGCCAGATGGCTAACAAATTCAAAGATCTGGTTAAAGAGCGTTTAGGTGGTAAGGTTGAAGTTGAAGTATTTCCTAATTCTCAACTTTTCGGCGACAACAAAGTATTAGAAGCCATGCTTTTGGGCGATGTCCAGATGGCTGCACCTAGTCTTTCAAAGTTTAAAAGATACACAAAAAAACTGCAGATTTATGACCTTCCTTTCCTTTTTAAAGACATGGAAGCAGTTGGTCGTTTTCAATCCTCAGATGCTGGTAAACAACTCCTGGCTTCTGTAGAAAAAAGAGGTCTTGTAGGACTTGGCTATCTGCATAATGGCCTAAAACAGCTTTCTTCAAGCAAACCACTGAAGGTTCCTGCTGATGCTTCGAAGCTGAAATTTAGAATTATGTCATCAGACGTTCTCGCCGCACAGTTTGAGGCTGTTAAAGCCGTTCCATTGAAAAAACCATTCTCAGAAGTTTTCACCCTGCTGCAAACAAAAGCTATCGATGGTCAGGAGAACACCTGGTCTAACATCTATTCCAAGAAGTTCTTTGAAGTACAGCCATATATCACTGAGTCAAATCATGGACTGCTTGATTACATGGTAGTTACCTCTAAAGAATTCTGGACATCTCTTCCTGACGATATTCGTGGAGAGGTACAGAAGGCTCTCGATGATGCCATTGAATTTGGCAACAAAGTTGCTCAGGAAAAATCTGTAGCCGACCGCCAGAAGATTATCGACTCCAAACGTTCAGAAATTATTGCATTGGGTGATGCGGAGCGTGCTCAATGGGTAGAGGTTATGAAGCCAGTATGGAAGAAATTCGAAAAAGACATAGGCAAAGATCTCATCGATGCAGCCTATGGATCAAACATGTAAGCTCTTAAACAGTTTTAATTTTGACGGATGATCCGTCTCTAAAAAAAGCGTAGGGGCTTGCTCGTTGAGTAGGCCCCTAGGCTCTTTTATCGTAATGAGAAGAGGTTTGTTTATGTTACGCTTACTTAATCGAGTAGAGGAAGCGGTTATCTCGCTTCTCTTACTTGCAACCACGATTCTTGTTTTTATTGATGTCGTGATGCGCTTTGGTTTTGGTACCGGCTTTATGTGGTCCCAGGAATTGACTCTGCACCTCTCAGCGTGGATGGTGCTATTTGGAACATCATATGGGGTGAAAGTGGGAAGTCACATTGGTATGGACGCTTTTGTCCGTCTTTTTCCACGAATTGGCCGACGTTTAATTACCGGTATTGCCTGTTTGCTTGCTCTCTCCTACTGTGGACTCATCCTTTATGGCAGTTATTTCTATCTTCTCAAGATGCACAAAATTGGAATTTTTCTTGAAGATATGGAAATAGAAGCATGGAAAGCCCATTCTATACTGCTAATTGGGTTTACAATGATCACCATCAGATTATCGATTGTCCTTTTCAATGTAATCGTTGACAAGGCAGATGGGTTTAAACATGCTGATGAAGCCAAAGAAAGTATGGAAATAGTATCTGAGCTCAAAGAGGAGGAAAGCAAATGACGACTGCCGCACTTTTTATAATTCTCTTTGGGTGTATGTTACTGGGTATGCCGATAGCACTTGCATTAGGATTGTCAAGTATTGGGACCATTCTGATTTTCTCCGATGACTCTCTTGCATCGATTGCATTAAAGCTTTTTGAAGCATTATCAGAACATTACACCTTACTTGCCATACCCTTCTTTATCCTATCGTCCTCATTTCTTTCAACCGGGGGTGTTGCTAAACGAATTATCAGGTTTGCCCTGAGCCTCGTCGGACATGTACATGGTGGCATTGCCATGGCATCGGTTGTTGCCTGTATGATTTTTGCCGCTGTATCTGGTTCTTCGCCAGCAACCGTTGCTGCCATTGGTACTATTGTCATTGCTGGTATGGTTCGAGCTGGTTATCCTCAGAGCTTCGCTGCAGGCGTTATTGCAAACGCAGGAACGCTTGGGATTCTCATTCCACCATCCATCGTTATGCTTGTTTATGCTGCGGCAACGGAGGTCTCTGCAGCAAGAATGTTCATGGCTGGTTTTATTCCAGGTTTGATGATGGGACTATTATTAATGATTGCCATCTATATAGTTGCCAGAATTAAGAAGATTCCATGTCAGCCATGGGCAGGTTTTGGTGAAGTCATTGCCGCTGGATTTAGCGCCACCGGTGGTCTGATGCTAATTGTAATTGTTCTCGGTTCAATTTACGGTGGCATCGCATCTCCAACAGAAGCTGCTGCAGTTTCAGCAGTGTATGCCTTTATGGTAGCTATCTGGGGATACAGGGATATTGGCCCTTTGAAAGATTCACCCTGGCGTAAAGAAGGCGAGGGTATTCCACAAATGATTGTGCGCAATTTTGTTCAAATCCCAATTTCTTTTCCGAAATGCTTTTATAACAAAGAAGTTCAAAAGGTTGTTCTTGATGCCTCCAAAGTGAGCATTATGCTGCTCTTCATCATCGCAAATGCTATGCTTTTTGCACATGTGTTGACCACAGAGAGAATTCCACACCATATTGCCACTATTATAGTTGATTTGGGATTGTCGCCGTGGATGTTTTTAATTGTTGTCAACTTACTTCTACTTGCAGCAGGAAACTTTATGGAGCCTTCTGCAATTCTTTTGA
>CAZWVC010000378.1:0-4239 GCA_964637245.1 uncultured Desulfocapsaceae bacterium | reverse complement strand
TTGCCTTTGAGGCAGCAGAGTTGGGCGGAATGGCCGCACGTAAAGGTGCCTTCTACATCGAAGAGGGTGATACTCTCACCATGATCCTTTCAGGGGTACGCAGATTCACCAAATATGATGCAACCGGGTTGCTTCAAGCCAAGCGGTTGCTGGCGGAGACTGCTTGTGAGGAAGAAAAGTACCTATTCTAAAAAAGGAAAATTTGATTGATCTCTTCGTTATGCGATCAACTATTATCCTCGACATATTTGATATATGTCTGCGGCAAGAGTTGATCGCATGCCTCGATCTCAACCAAATTGTTCTCTTTTTTTCCAAAAAGGCGAGTTTTACGCCACTGGTTGCTCAACTTTTATCATTTGAGCATGGAATCGATGAGAGATACTTGAAACAGCGCGATCCTGGTGTGCAATAGGCAGGGTTCGCACATCTGCTTTAGGTGAAGGAGTTGAGGGAAGCCATGTCGATTCAGCAGCATACCATTGATACACCATATATGGTCGGGCCGGTTCATTGTTACAGTGCCGAGGTTAAAGGTGAACTTGTTCTTTTTGACTGTGGACCACCCACCCAAAGAGCCAAGCAATATTTCAAAGAAAATATTGATCTTGCCAGACTGCGCTACGTCTTTATCACTCACTGCCATATTGACCACTATGGTTTACTGCATTGGTTTGAGCAGGAAACCGATGCCCAGCTTTTCATCCCTTACCGGGATGGTCTTAAGATTATTTCCCATGAGGACAGGCTGAATGATATGTATTCCCTCCTGGAGAAACTGGGTTTTAGTGGCAGTTATCTTGCTGAGCTTCATGAGGAGTTGAGCAATGGCAGGATCTTTCCTCCTTTTCCCCAAAAGTTTAATATTATTGAAGATGATATGCCAGATCATCTGGGTCTTGCTTTTTTCGCATGCCCCGGTCACTCACAAAGCGATATTGTCTTTTATTCCGATGACTGGGCGGTAACCGGAGATGTCTTGTTGAAAGGAGTATTTCAGTCACCCCTGCTTGATGTGGATCTTGAGACTGGAGAGCGTTTCAATAACTACGAAGCGTATTGCTCAACAATTAGAAAACTGGCGGGACTCAGAGACAAGAAGATATGTCCAGCACACCGCAGGGATATTGAAAGTGTTGATGAGTCTATCCTTTTTTATGTCACAAAACTGTTTGATAGGGCGAAGCAGTTGCATGGTTTTGGTTTGCACAACAATGTTGCAGAATTAATAACAAGCGTCTTTGGCGAAGCCCTAAAGGAGCCCTTTCATATTTATCTGAAGGCATCCGAACTTCTGTTTCTACAGGATTTTCTCAACAACCCGGGAACACTGCAGAATTCTCTTGAAACCATTAATCTTTTTGACCAGGTTGCAGAAGCATATGAACGTGCTGTCTCCACCTGAGGAGCAACGCCATGTTTGATCCCCTATTTCAGCCGGTTACCATCGGCACACTCGAAATTAAGAACCGAATTTTCATGCCGGCCATGCACCTCAACATGTGCCAGAATTTCATGGTAACCGAGCAGTTGGTGGAGTTTTATCGCAGACGGGCAGCTGGCGGGGCAGGGCTAATCAGTGTTGGTTATGCCACTGTTGATGAACTCTCCGGCAATGTGGGCAATATTGGTGCTCATGATGATAAATTTATACCAGGCTTAGGAGAACTCGCGAGTGCAATTCAGAGTGAGGGAGCCAAGGCTGCGGTCCAGCTCAATCATGCTGGTCGGTATAATCACTCTTTCTTTCTTGGCGGTAAGAAGCCAATCGCTCCCAGTGCTGTACCTTCTCGCCTAACTCAGGAAACCCCTCGGGAAATGAATGGGACAGATATCGCTGCAGTACAACAAAGCTTTGTTAATGCAGCCAAAAGGATCAAAACCGCAGGTTTTGATATGGTGGAGATCCTTGCCGGTACCGGCTACCTGATCAGTGAATTCCTTTCACCTCTAACCAATAAGCGTGATGATGAATATGGCGGTACACTTGAAAATCGGATGCGTTTTGGGGTGGAGATCATCAGAAATATAAGGGCTGAGCTTGAAGATTTTCCGTTACTGGTACGCATCAATGGCAATGACTTTATGGCTGGTGGTATTGGCAGGGAAGATATGACGCTATTTGCTGAGAAACTTGCGAGTGAGGGAGTAGACGGATTCTGTATCAACGTAGGCTGGCATGAGGCACAGATTCCACAAATCGTCTCCAAGGTGCCGCGTGGAGTTTTTGCATATATGGCAAAAGAGATAAAGAATAAAGTGGATATTCCAGTGATAGCCAGTCATCGGATAAACGACCCGCAGACAGGTCGAAAACTCATCGGCGAAAACTGCTGCGATATGGTTGCCATGGGCAGAGCGTTGATTGCAGACCCTGACCTGCCGCTTAAAGCCCAAGTAGGAGATGAAGAAAAGATTCTGCATTGTGTTGGCTGTGGTCAGGGGTGCTTTGATAACCTGGTTAAGATGAAGGCGGTGAGATGTCTGTGTAATCCACATGCTGGCTTGGAAAGTACCGTAATTCCAGAAAAAACACAGAGAGCAAAAAAAGTTATAGTAGCAGGTGGTGGCCCGGCTGGAATCAATGCAGCTTTGGCTGCTGCAGCCCGAGGCCATGACGTTACCCTGTATGAGAAAAGCATGGAACTGGGCGGACAGATCAAACTCGCCGGTGCAGCACCCGGAAGAGAGGAATTTCTAGTGCTGGCTGATGATCTTGCCAAACAATTGAAATATTCTGAGGTGAAAATTGTCCTGAATAAAGGCGTGGATGGCCCATTGCTTATCTCTGAAGATCCGGATGTCCTGATTAGTGCAACTGGGGGCCAACCTATTATGCCTGCCATAGAAGGTGCTGATTTGGATCACGTTTACCAGGCTTGGGAAGTGCTGCAAAATGGGTTTGTACCGGGCGAGGAGGTGGTAGTAATTGGTGGCGGCTCTGTTGGAGTTGAGACTGCACTTTTGCTTGCAGAGCAGGGGACGCTCAGCGGTGAAGAGCTGAAGTTCCTGCTTGTTCATGGGGCAGAATCACTTGATACCTTGCAGCGTCTGGCGGTTAGCGGAAACAAGAAGGTAACCTTGCTTGAACTCCAGGATAAGCTTGGCACCAATTTTGGCAAGTCTACCAGATGGTCAATGCTGCAAGATGTGCAACGCTATGGTATCAGAGCGCTTCTGGAATCCAATGTTAATCGAATTACTCCCGAGGGAGTACTGATTGAAAAAGCTGGTAGTGAAGAGCTGGTCAAAGCTGACAGTGTGGTTTTGGCAGTTGGCACAAAACCCAATAATCCACTGCAGAAGATTGCAGCGGAGCTAAATATTTTTTGTAAGGTAGTGGGAGATGCAGCGACGCCTGCCACCATCATGGATGCAACCCATCAGGGATTCAGAGCAGGACAGAGTCTGACATGAATAGACTTGAACTCCTCCCACGTCTAATTAGCAAGGCCAAGCAGTCAAACCTGTGGCTGTATGTTCTGAATTTTCTGATGGCACGCATCATCCCTTTCAATCGACCACATAAATTCAGCATATTATCAATCAGCGAGGAGCTGATTAGGACCTCAGCCCCATACCGTAAAAGCAACCACAATCATATCAGAGGTATTCATGCCTGCGCAATTGCTACAATTGCCGAGTTTTCGGCAGGTTTTCTACTACTGACTAAACTTGATCCAGCCAAATATCGCCTGATTATGGCAAAGCTTGATGCTGATTATTCCTATCAAGCTAAAGAAGATATCATTGCTGAAGCGGAGCTTAGCACCGCTCGATTACAGGAAGAAGTGATCACCCCCCTGGAAGGTCAGGATTCCACCACAATTATCATGACCACGGTTGTATGGGACATGTCAGGAAACGAGGTTGCAGTGGTAAAAACAACCTGGCAGGTGAAGCGCTGGGATAAGGTGAGAACCCATGTTTGAGTTTCCATCATGAGATAAAAATAACAGAGCATTTACCCGTGCCTGGCCCAGATATTGCGCGAGTCTGAAATACGTTTTTTCTATGATTACCTCACGGTAATAATGAGAAAATAATGATCTATCAAAAAACACATATACTAAGGAAAGTACCAGATGATACTCTTTAATCCCTTGAAATACCAACGTAAACATGCAGATCCATTGTCGCGTGAACTGGTCGAGAAAACCATTGCATTCTTTGAGAAGAAAGGCTTGCAAAAGATCAAGGAAGATGATCAGTCGATGGTCTGGTATGAGGATTTTCTCG
>CAZWVC010000377.1:0-4254 GCA_964637245.1 uncultured Desulfocapsaceae bacterium | reverse complement strand
CACCACAGGATGATCCCTACTACATTATAACTGAAAAACTTGCTGGTGCATTGGCTAAAGCTGGATTTGGCGTTATCACTGGCGGTGGACCTGGAATAATGGAAGCAGCCAACAAAGGTGCATATGAGGCAGGCGGTCTCTCCATTGGGCTTAATATATCTTTGCCGCATGAGCAGGATGGCAATCCGTACACCAATTTTCCTCTTGATTTTAAGTATTTCTTTGTCAGAAAAGTAATGCTGATGAAATATTCAATGGGGTTTATCTGTATGCCCGGCGGTTTTGGTTCGCTTGATGAATTATTTGAGTCTCTAACCTTGATACAGACAGAAAGAATTCGACCATTCCCCATAGTTTTAATGGGTTCAGAATTTTGGGGAGGCTTGGTAAACTGGATTGAAGATACAATCCTAAGTCAGGGAAATATTGACGCTGATGATCTTTCACTCTTCAAAGTTATAGATGATGTTGATGAGGTTCTTGAGTATATCAAGAGTAAGGTTGTTATATAAATTCAACAATTGCAGTTGTTTTTTTATTTTTCTTGACGTTTAATATTTAAGTGCAGTGCATTTTTTTTTGATATAATCTTAACGGTTTCTAGTTGTTTTTAATTCCGTTAAGGGAATTGGATAAATATAAGCGGTATTTTCCAGAATTTGCCAATCTGGATGATCATAGCAAACACATGTGTTAAGAGGAGTTATCAGATGGCTCAAATTGATGCGTTTTTTAAGTTGATGAATGATGAAGGTGCTTCCGATCTTCATATGGTTGCCGATCAGCAACCAATTCTCCGTATTCGGGGCGATATGGAGAGGGTAAAGTTCAAAAAGCTGGAGAATGATGAGCTTCGCGGAATGCTGTATGAGATATGTCCGGAAGAGAAGATAAAAGTTTTTGAAGAATCAGGTGATGTTGATTTCGGTTATGAGATTCCCGGACTGGCTCGCTACCGCTGTAATTTCTTCAGACAAAAATATGGTGTTGGTGCAGTTTTCCGCGAAATTCCAAGCGAGATTATGACCTGTGAGCAATTAGGGTTACCGAAGGTAATAGCTAGGTTGGCGCACCTGCCTAAAGGACTTGTTTTGGTAACCGGCCCAACAGGTTCTGGGAAATCAACCACACTTGCCGCAATTGTCGACGAGTGTAATAAAAATAGAAAAGATCATATCCTGACCATTGAAGACCCAATTGAATTTGTTCACACAAGTCAAAAATGTATAATTAATCACCGCGAGGTCGGCACTCATACTCGCAGTTTTACTGCGGCATTACGTGGTGCTCTTCGTGAGGATCCAGACATTATTCTGGTTGGTGAGATGCGCGATCTGGAAACAATATCCCTGGCCATGGAAGCGGCCATGACCGGGCATCTGGTTTTTGGTACCCTTCATACCCTTAATGCTATGAAGACCGTGGATAGGATTATCGAGATTTTTCCTGCAAATCAGCAGGGCCAGGTTCGCTCAACCCTTGCCGATGCGCTAAAGGCAGTTGTCTCTCAAACCTTATTTAAGCGTGTGGATATTAAGGGCAGGTGTGCCGCACTTGAAATTCTCATTGCCACTCCAGCAGTACGAAACCTTATTCGTGAAGGCAAGACCTATCAAATCCTATCCACCATGCAAACAGGTAAGAAATATGGAATGCAGACCTTGGATGACGCGATCATGGAATATTTGGATAAGAGAATGATAGGTGCGGATGAAGCCTACTCAAACTGCATCGAAAAAGCCAAATTCATAAAATATCTAAGGAAAGCACCCACAGATTTTACTGAAGTTTAAGTCAAAAATAATACACCCCATACTATGGCAGGAGAGTGCGTACAGCGTATTCTCCTGCTTTTGTTTTTATAGCAATTGTGCCACGTTTACTAATTGGTAAAAATTCTATACCAAGTTTACGACAGTTTTCAGATAATAGAGGGGATGGAAAAGTCCCTTGCCAGCTTCTACCCGATGAGACAATCACAAGATCGGGAGCAACCTCTTGGAGAAAATCAGAGGTGTTAGAGGTGGCAGATCCATGGTGAGCAGCAAGCAACAGATTTGCCTGTAAATCGACAGAAGAGTTGATAAGTTCTTTTTCTCGCTGGGCGGTTATGTCGCCTGGAAAGATAGCCGAAAAATTATCGTGACTGTATTTTAAAACAATACCGTTATCATTTCTTGATTTGGTGGGGTGGTTTACTGTACCTTTGGATATTATTCGCAATGATGCCTTACCATGGCTGGCAACGAGTTCATTTTCTTCAGCCACTCTTATGGTGATATTATATTCTCTGGCGGTCTCCAGCAGGACATTCCAGCCCTTGGAGATGCCATCAGCTTGATTCACATAGAGGGTTGACACTTTGAAGTGCTTCATGATATGGGCAAGCCCGTTATAGTGGTCGCTATCTGGATGGGTAACTACAAGAGTATCTATTTTTTGGATCCTCTTATTCAAGAGAAAAGGGGCAATAATTCTTTCACCGATATTAAAGCCTGGAGAAGAAATAGCACCACCATCGACAAGAACGCGTGCCCCACCCGGCAGCTCAATCAGAGTAGAACTGCCCTGACCAACATCTATAAACGTAAGAGTGGATTCCTTGAGAAAGTTTTTGGTGATTTCCTTTGGTGAGAAAAACATTAACAGAATCGTCACTGCCAATACCGAAGCTACCATCAATCGAAGTGCTTTAAATGCATCGGTTGTTAGAAAAAGAATTAGCCAACAAAGATAAAAGAACAGCAAGTGAAGATATGAAATAGTTGGCAGATACAAGGATGAAAAGGGTAATGAGGCAAAAAAATCTACAATATACAATGCAGAGCTGATACCAAAGCTCCCTGTTTGGAGAAGGTATTCGGCAAATGCAGGCATTATCCAGATAAAAGGTATAGCTACAAAACCGATGAGGAGAGTCCACATGCAAAGAACAGGTTCAACAAGGAGATTTGCAGCGGGGCCTACCAGGGAAATTCTATTGAAATGGATAATGAGTAGAGGTGCTGTTCCCAAAGTTGCAGCAAGCGAAACTAAAAAACCGGCGGTGAGCCATTGCAATATTTTTCTTCCTGCAAATGAGGTAACGGTTTCGTTAAGAACACCATTTATCTGCGCTATCCAAGGCACTACTGCTGCAATGGCAATTACTGCGGCAAAGGTTAACTGAAAGGATGGGGTGAAGAGTGCCGAAGGCGAGAAGGTGAGCAGACATAGCGCCGCAAATGCTATAAGCGCAGAAAAAGAATGTTTTTTACCGAAACATATTGCCCCAATGACAACCAGGCTCATGAAAAGTGAGCGAAGAACCGGCGGTTTTGCTCCAGCAATGAAGGCATAAAAAATAAGAGGAATTATGCAACAAATAACCGCCCCTTTCTTTACATTCGTGTGAAGAATCAACCATGATGATCTTCTCAGCAACCAGAAAAACACCGTAAAGAGAAAAACTCCCAGAAGCGACATATGAATACCAGAAATAGCAAGTATATGCATACATCCGGAGCTTTTAAAATTTTCAAGAGTTCCAGGCGAAACACTAGTCCTGTCACCAGTTAATATAGCCTTGTAGATTGCCGCTTGATCACTTTCCAAAGAGGATTCAATGAAGCGATTTATCGATGTTCGCAACCTCTCCGGAAGGAAGACTACTCGTTTTCCCAGCGATGCCTTATCCTCAACGGGCTGAAGGTGAAGATGAGAGCGAATAAAACCGGTAATATAGATGTCTTGCTGAGCAAGGAAACCCGGATAATCAAAACTGCCAGCAGTATAATATTTTTGGGGACGTTTGAGTTTTGCCCGTAGAGCTACAACGTTTCCAGGAACTATATGTTGGGGAAATTCCCCGACAAGGGTCAAACGGATAACTCCCGCCACCGGCCTAAAGTTCTCAGTTTCTGTCCTCAAGGAATGGCTTTGCAGATCAAATCTGCTAACATCACCATTGAAACTATATATACGTTTAATTGTTCCCAGAATAACAGCTTCTTGCGGCTTGGAGATGTTTGAGTAGATATGATGAGGTGAATTAGGTAAACGTTGCTCTAGCTTTCCCGCTATATAGCCAAACTGAATAAACAAAATAATGAGAGTTATAAAAGCTGTTTTCTGCCATCGAGAAGAACAGAACAATAAGATAAGGGTTGTCAGACTTAATACCAAATAAGGCGAAAAAGTATCGCTTTGAAAATTAGCTGGTAAGATTGAGGTGAGAATACCTGCGATGTAACTTAAAGTAATCAGCAATAGGAG
>CAZWVC010000376.1:0-4285 GCA_964637245.1 uncultured Desulfocapsaceae bacterium | reverse complement strand
TGAATTCCGTATCCATGGCAACAATCGGAGTCGGGATGGTGTTGAGATTATCAATTTTTTCATCTGCAGCCTGCTTTTGTTTGGCTTCCTCTGTCATATCAAGGATATATTCAATTGCACCTTTGATGTTACCCTTGGCATCTTTGATTGGTGCACCAGTATATTTAATGGGGATGATAACCCCATCCTTTGGCCTGGCAATGGTTTGTTCGGTAACCACCGAATCCGTCTTCATTGCCTTTGCGCAGGCACATTTATCGGTTTTACAGTGGGGGGTTTTAAAGAGGTCATAACACTTTTTACCAAGTACTTCCTCAGGCGAAAAACCGGCAACAGCTGCACCGGCTGGATTCATGAAAGTTATGGTAAACTTCTTGTCAATTTCCATTATGGGCGTGGGAATAACATTTAAATCCGTGGTCATCTGTTGCAGATGAGCCTCAGTTTTCTTCATTTCAGTGATGTCGTTCATGCTAACAAATGTTCCCGCTCCACTACCGTTTATTGGCACTGCTTTCGATGAAAAGTGTCGAGGAGCACCTCTGCCGTTTTGATAGACGACTTCAGCTTCAGCAGGTTTTTTTATCCTTGCAGCTTTTACCGTTGGACAATCTTTTGTACCGCAGAGATGTGTTGGGCAAGCCTCTTCACAGGTCATTTTGTTGATGACATCTGCTGATTTAAGCTTGAAAGTTTTAAGGAAAGGTTCGTTTGCCCAGGTTATCACTCGATCCTTGTTGACGATAAAACTTGGCTGCATAACCAGGTTTAGACATGAAGTGTCCATGGAATCTTTTTGCACATTACTTTTTGTTGTCATTTTGTCCCCTTAACTATTCGTTATACCTGTCATATTTTCTGTTTCAGGAGTATTTGAGATTGAACTATCTTTAAAATCGAGATGATTGCGAATCAGGTTGTGCATGTTGACAACAAGCACATGTTCTTTCAGCCCTTCATCATTTTCATATTCAATAAGCCTGTCGAGTGTGTCTTTCTTTTCAGAAAGCTGAGGATTAAGCGATGGAGTAGAATGATAGTCTTCTTGTTTGTAGATGGTGACAATATGATCTACTTCCAGCGCCACAATTCGTGCGTGTCCGCGACAGATTATCAATTTGCTGCTCTTGTTGTCTTCTTTTGTGTAGCCATAGAATTGACGAATATTGATAACAGGTACAATCTCACCACGAAGATTTATGACTGCACTGCTATATCCCTCAGCCCGAGGTATCTGCATGATATCCTCACCTTCGATAATCTCCTGCACATCTTTGAGTTCGATGGCAAAATTCTTGTGAATTGCAAAGATGAGGTAGCAGTTTTCGGTAATCAGGTGATGGGATCTGCTTTGATGTGTAGAATCAATATCCATATCATCGGTTTTGCCATTGATTCTTGCCAGTGATTTTATATCATCAATTTGATTACACACCAAGTTAGGCATATCCAGGAGCAGTATATCTGATCTGTTTTCCTGTGGATAAATACCTAAAAGATTATCACTGCCTTCTGAAGGTACTTGAATAATGTGATCGTCGGCGAGAGTGATTATCTCATTTATTTCATCGACCATCATACCAAAGGAGCATTCATCTGAAGCTAAAATGAGAACACGGTTATCTTTACTTTCAGAAAAATCTTCCTCTTTACCATTAAGGAGATATCTCCCGTTCATCACGGGTATGGTATTGCCACGGAGCTGAATTGCGCCTTCGACATTACCACTTTTGAAAAGGTCATCTATTTCTGAGTAGAAAGCTATTTCTCGGGAATACTTTACCGGCACACCATAAAGCTGGTTAAAACAGGTAAAAACAACCCAACGAGAATAGGTTGTATTTTTAGCCGGACCTTTCACCTTTGATTCTGCAGCAACTGGATTGATCATGTCAAATGATTGTCCTTTAAACAGATGACCAAGATCCAGGAGTTCTACTGTTCGCTTACCCTGTTTGAGTTTTATGATGGCTGATATAATTCTATCATCGGTCTGTAAGAGGCTATTTATAGGCATGATAACATCCTGGTCTGCCTTGAAAACTTCCTGGATATCATCAAAGAGCAGGCCAAACTGCTGATTATGCATAGATACGATGGCAACTTTGGCATTTGGGCTGTACTGGTGATCAGCAAGACCAAGTCTTTTTTTCAAATTTATAACCGGTATTAAGTTGTTCCGCAGCGGCATGATACCTTCAAGATAATCTATTGTTGCAGGTAGTTGCTGGATGCCACTATTGAGGGGGGTTGCTTCTGTGACATTCTCGGCCTTGAGGGCAATCTCAAGCCCGTTTTTTTGGTCGAGTATAAACGACGCGAATAGTTGATCATGCATAGCTTTGTTCCTGTAATTTGTTGTGAGTATCATCTGCATGTGCAGGACCAGCTAATATACGGTCGATGACAATACTCAATTCGTTCATGTTTTTACCTATACAGGTTGCAAAACGGGAATTGAGGTGGTGATGCTTGCCGTATTGAAGAAGGCTATCCTCGCCGACGATCAATATTATCCGGAATCTTTCGAGGAAATCCTGGATGGAAATTAGGGAGTCTATTTCAAAAAGGCTTTTTGCGAAGAGAATAAGTATGTCACCGCTGCGAAGCACCATGGAAGTTGGAGTTCTAAACATGGATCCACTGGGGAGAACTTTAAGACCATGTAGCACAGGCAATCGGTCAAGCAACGCGAGACATCTGCTGTTACAGGTTGTGAAGTGGCAGCTTGTTGTGCATGGCGAAGCAGCTGCTGCATAAAAATATGTATTCATAATTCCCTAAATTATATTGTGGTGGTAGTACCAGTTCAATTGCACATGTAATTCGCAAAAGCATTATATGTGCCACTCTAAAACAAAATTTGTGTGTTAGGAAAACGCTATAAATTCTATATCTTAAGGAGTAGGGTGGAGTTCAGCTTGTTTGAGATAGAAAGAGTGAGTGTTAACAATTGTGGAGAGTGTAAACTTTTGTGTACAGATGTGCTCTTGCTTTAGAATGTTCAGCTTGATTGGTAAGTGAGGAGTAAGAGCTTAGTTAAAATCTATGTTATACTTCTGGTTGAGTTGATAAAGACGTGTCCTGGAGAGGTTGGATATTCTACAGGCTCTACTGATATTGCCTTCGGCAAGAAGTTTAAGCTTTTTTATATAACTCTCTTCGCACATCTCCTTGTAGTTTCGCCAGGTAGGCAATGAGGAGGTGGTCTCAGCCAAATTATCTTTCAATTTAAAACCGTCACGTGCTTGTTTGATACGAAAACGTTCTGGAAGATGAATGGCAAAACAGGTAGGACCTAGAAATGCACTGGTAAACACTTGTTCTATTGTCTGGTGCAGCTCACGAATGTTGCCAGGCCAATTGTAATTTGTCAAAGCATCGATAAAATCCTGTGACACGCCTTTGGTTTCCAAACCATATCTCTGGCAGAGATTTGTGATAAAAAAATTAACCAGCTCGCGAATATCCTCAAGCCTTTCTTTGAGCGGCGGCAGTTCTATGGGGAAGGCCTGTAAACGAAAGAGCAGATCATCTCGAAACAAATTTTGAGCAACCCTTTCGTCCATGTCTCGATTTGTTGCTGCTACCACTCGAAAATTACTGTAGTGATGTTTAGAGGAACCGACAGGTCTATACTCATGTTCCTGAAGCAGTCGTAAAAAGGTTTTCTGAACGAGCAGTGGCAACTCAGCTACTTCATCAAGAAAGAGGGTACCACCGTCCGCGTGTTTGACAAGTCCGTCTTGAGAATTGTCCGCACCGGTAAAAGCTCCTTTCACATGACCAAACAGAGTACTTTCAATAAGGGTTTCTGGTAGAGCAGCACAATCGACAATAACAAAATTTCCTTTTGAACGTTTACTATTTTCGTGAATTGCTCTGGCAAATAGTTCTTTTCCAGTGCCTGTTGCACCAGTTATAAGAACTGAGACGTCACAGGATGCTGCCCTGGCTACCTGATCGAGGCATTTATTTATAGAAGTGCTGCTCCCGATAATCTTTTTTCTCTTCAGGGAAACGGGAATTTCATTAACTTTCATTTTTTCCCTGCGATACTGCAATACTCTGGTAAGCTGGAGAGGAAGTTCCCGAATTACATGAGGTTTTTCTATATAACTCCATGCCCCACTAAGTATTGCCTTTTCCGCACCATCAGCTTCTCCATGACCGGTGATGATAATGACTTCAGGGGTGGATGGAGCATTTTTGAATCGTGGCAAGTACTCAAGGCCATTGCCGTCTGGCAGTTGGACGTCAAGAAGCACCACGTCATATTCCTCAC
>CAZWVC010000375.1:0-4297 GCA_964637245.1 uncultured Desulfocapsaceae bacterium | reverse complement strand
TTGTTAGCTGCCGGTCTCATTATTTTCTTTGTCAGTATTGGGAATTCAGGCAATAACACCGTTAAAATCATCGCCATCACACTTGGTGCCGCTATCTTCGGAGCTACACTCCTGGCTTTTGGCCAAGAAGGTGAGCTTTTTTTCAACTCATACAAGGTTGATAAATTCTCTCAGACATTCAAAGTTCTGATAGGTGGTTCCCTCTTTGCCGTTTTGCTGTTCGGCTATAAATTAGAGGCGCTCCGTGAGGAAATCCGGCCAGAATACTATTTATTTCTGTTTATGAGCGTACTCGGACTCATGATGCTGGTCTCTAGTGTAGAGCTCCTGGCCATTTTCATAGCGCTTGAGCTTTCATCTTTTGCGGTTTACATCATGGTTCCCATGCGGGATGACAGCGGCAGCTTTTACTTTCAAATGGAAGCAGGAGCCAAATATCTCCTCTTTGGCGTCATGGCAACTGGTTTCATGCTTTTTGGCATGAGCTATTTCTATGGTCTAACGGGCTCTACCAGACTTGATGTTTTGGTAGTCGAATTGCCAGCAATGTTAGATCAGCCAGCGGCAATTGTTGCTATGATGCTGGTATTGTGCGGATTCTTTTACAAGCTTGCTCTTTTTCCTTTCCATTTTTGGGTACCGGATGTTTATGAAGGCTCCGCCAATGAGACAACTGCATTTATCGCCACTGTACCGAAATTAGCAGCTGTTGCTCTTCTCCTGCGTCTAATAACAATGGTAGAGAGCAACGGGGATGTAATTGTCAAGCTACTGATGATTTGTTCAATTCTGTCTATGTTCTATGGTAATCTTTCAGCTCTTGTACAGAAAGATATTAAACGGTTGCTTGGTTTCTCAGGAATTGCCCATGCCGGGTTTGTTCTCCTTGGATTATTAGTCTTTCATGTCACCGGTTATGCCCATGCACTTTACTATATTGCCGGCTATGTGGTAATGAACCTTGCCTGTTTCCTCGTTATTTGTACGGTTGCCCATCAAGGAGAGAATGTCAGCATTGATGATCTGACGGGGCTATACAAGCGTTCACCGATTCTTGCGCTTACCCTGCTTATCGGACTCTTTGCCCTTGCTGGAATTCCTCCGTTTGTAGGATTTTTTGGGAAGTTTTTTCTCCTCGTCGATGCACTCCGACAGGACTACATTCTTCTAGTTACCCTCGCAGCAATCAATACGGCTATCGCTATCTATTATTACCTCTCCGTGGTTCGAGTTGCGTTTTGTACAGCAAAAGAGGAGCAGAAGCCGATCACTACACCTGCACATTTGAAATTGTTATCAATATTTTTAATGGCAGTAATTATCATTATGGGCGTTTTTCCAACCCAGTTTATCAGCTATGCCCAGGACACTATTCAATTTATGATGTAATCTTTCATGAGCAGCTGTCCGACTCTCCTGGCTCTCAGCTGCTCAATCTTCCCTTCTCCCCTCCCGATAGCTGCTTTACTGATTCCTCAACGAAAACCCTCTCAGGTAAACCTGAAGCTCCCTACCACTAGCTAATTGGACCCATTTATACAAATTGCGTTGATTATGAATTTGTTTTTATTTCTTGCCATTATAACCAGTTTTAGTATTAACAACTGTTCATAAAGTATTATATTGTCAGAAATTTTAATAATCTAACACACAACCACGAAGAAAATGAATTACTGGCTCATTTTTATTATTGCAGTCATAGTGCTGAGCTATTTGCTCGAGCTTACGGTTTCCATCCTTAATCTCAAGGCATTGTCCCCTGAATTACCAGGGGAATTTAAGGATATATACGACAAGAATCAATATGAAAAATCCCAACAGTACACTAGAGAAACCACCAAATTTTCTTTAGTGCAGGATACTTTCACAATTTCAATCACCCTTATTTTCATTCTCGCAGGTGGTTTTAATTTCATCGACTTGATAGCCCGAGGCTTCGGTTATGGTGAGATTCTCACCGGTCTTTTGTTTACCGGTTTACTGATGCTCCTCTCAATGTTACTAGGGTTACCATTTTCTATCTATTCAACCTTTGTACTGGAAGAAAAATTCGGATTCAATCGTACCACAGTGAAAACATTTATCCTCGACATGCTCAAAGGTGTATCACTTGCCATCATCATAGGAGGTCCACTTCTGGCCTTAGTGCTCTGGTTTTTTGAGGCAACCGGAATGTATGCCTGGGTATATTGTTGGATAGGTGTATTTTTCATCACCCTTATTTTACAGTTTCTAGCGCCAGTAATTATCATGCCGCTATTCAATAAATTTTCCCCCTTAGAAGAGGGTAGTCTCAAGGATGCTATTCTCACTTATACCAATAATGAAAATTTCAGGATAAAAGGGGTTTTCATCATGGATGGCTCGAAGAGATCAACAAAGCTCAATGCCTTTTTTACTGGATTTGGTAAATTTAAAAAGATAGTTTTTTTTGATACGCTCATGGAAAAATTGTCCACCGAGCAAATAATTGGTGTGTTAGCTCATGAGATGGGGCATTATAAATATAAACACTTACTCAAGATGATCGGTGCTTCATTTATTCAAACTGGCATTATGTTCTTTTTTCTGTCGTTAATTGTCAAGAATGAGTATCTCTTCGAGGCCTTTTCAATGACCTATATATCCACATATGCCAGCTTGGTGTTTTTTGGGTTTCTCTATTCTCCTGTGAGCTTCCTGCTAGGAATCGTATTTAATCATTTTTCCAGGAAGCATGAATACCAGGCAGACAATTATGCTGCAGAATCTACCAAAACACCTCAGTATCTCATAGAGGGGTTAAAAATATTGAGCAAAGAAAATCTCTCAAATTTAACACCGCATCCTTTAAACGTTTTTCTTCACTATAGCCACCCGCCTATTTTGGAGCGCATAAAGGCCCTGCGGATAACCCATAATTGAATAATGCATCAATTCTTTCCGAACCATTTGACTTCAATCATCATTCAAGGTTCACTTTACCAGGGAGAGAATTATGAAAAAATCGAAGCTTTACGAAAATAATCCACACAAAAATCAACCAGGGCTAGAGGAGGCGAACATGAATAGGCGAGAAATGCAAAAACCATTGGTGCAAACTGCACTGGTGCTTCTGGGCGTAATTCTCCTGATAGGTTTCGTAGCAGGTTCTGATGCACAGTCTTTTTTCGGGGGCGTAGGATCAATTGTGAAAGGAGTTTTCCTTTCTATCCTTTATGCAATCGCCTTGGCTATATCACTCGTTGTTTCAGTGGTCTTTTTGTTTGCAATTTTTCTCGGTGCAGTGGCACTCTATTCTCAAGAAACCGCTAAAGATCTATACAATAAATTGCTGCAAAGTGTAATGCATCTGTATTCAACTTGGTTTCCTCCTAAAGCTGGAGCTCCTTTAAAAGAGGATGTTAAAGAGGATGTTGAAAAACACGCACCACTTGTTAAAGAAAAAACCGAGACTGCAGCATCTCCTGCTATTGAAAAATCTGCTCCTGAGCCGACACCTGCCCTTCTTGCTGGCTTAAGAGAAGAAATATCTCAAGAAATAAATAAGTTAAATAACTCTGTGAATGTACTTGATGAGCGAAATAAATCTTTTGACCGCTCAATTGCTGGATTAAAGCAATCGCTCGAAGCAAATCCAAGTGAAGATATCATCAACAAAATTAGTTCATTAGAAGCACAACACCAAGACCTCTCTTCACAACTGAGTACGTTTACTGAAAAACTTGCTCAAATGGGCTCCGTTGCCGATGAGGCAGTAAAGTTAGCCAAACAACAATCCTTTGAATTGAGCAAAGTTGAGACGCAAATTTCTTCTTATTCCTCCGCTATAGATGATTTACAACAGAAATTGGAGAGTAAAACAGCTGAACCTGTTACTGGCAGTGAGAATCATAGAATTTTCAACTATCTTGAAAAAGATGCAGACAAAAAGAAATTTGCTAAACTCATTGGCGAAGCAATCGCTAAGGAAATGACGTATACAGAGATCGATACATTTCTTACCAAGTCACTTTCAAAGGATGCAGACACCATAATCAAAGAGCACCCATCCTTGACCAAGCAATATATACGCGATTGTAAGAACACATAGCATGTTGCTCACTCAATAAAGCAGGTTTCCAATTATCCTGTTGGCACACCTGCTTTATTGATACCATCCCTCCTTCTTTTAGGTTTTCAGGTAATAATCTCACGTATATAATTCTTTGAAAATACAGAAATATTCCCACCGGTATATCCAATTTAACAAAAACTACAATAAATCCTCATTTTTCGTCAAAAAAGTAATTGACATGGTGTTGGTGATATTGTAGGT
>CAZWVC010000374.1:0-4321 GCA_964637245.1 uncultured Desulfocapsaceae bacterium | reverse complement strand
CAGGAGAAATTTGATCTCGCGTATCTATTTATCAGTCACGATCTTTCAGTTGTCCAGCATATTGCTGATGAGGTTATGGTGATGTATCTTGGACGACCTATTGAATTTGGCAGTAGAGATGATATCTTTGAAAAACCTCATCACCCCTATACTCGGGCACTACTCTCGGCAACACCAATAGCTGATCCTTTCCGTGATAAAGAGAGAATTATGCTGCATGGTGAATTGCCTTCACCCATTGCACCGCCTCCGGGATGCACATTTCATCCACGCTGTCCCGATATGACCGAAGTTTGCCGTGGGGAGGCACCAGGAATTAGTGATCTTGATGGTTGTGAAGTAGCCTGTTATCATCCCAAAACCTATTAACTTATAGATAACAGAAAACAAATCTACTTTATTTAAAGGGCCTCCTGGAATCAGGTGGCCCTTTTGCTTTTAGCCTCAAAAATCTTGAACATTATATTTCTCAACATCTCTCAACCTCTTTACTCATGGTGAATTAAATACACTCTATAGGAGAAAATGGTATGAAAAAGAAAATACTTAGAGAAGAGATCTCCCACATTTTATGCCGCGAAATCCAGGCACCTTTGGTTTCAGCCTTGATAAAAGGATATGCTGATGAAATTGGCGAGGAAAAAGCACATGCTATCGCCAGAATGGTAATAACTGAAGATGCTATCGACTCAGGCAGAAATTTGGCCCAGAAATTCTCCGGTAATTCTCTAAAGGAGCTTCGCCGTGTTATTGAGGAAGTCTGGGCAAAAGATAACACTATGGAGATTAGTAATCTACTTGAGGATAAAAACTCGTTGAACTTCGATGTGACCCATTGCGGTTATGCCGAAATGTACAAGCGGCTAGGGATTTCTGAGCTTGGTGAACTGCTCTCCTGTAGCAGAGATTTTGTTTTTATGGAGGGTTTTAACCCGGATATAAAGCTGACCAGAACCAAGACTATAATGGAAGGAGCCGATATCTGTGATTTTCGCTATGACAAAAAGAAGTAGAAAATCTACCATGATGCACATTTGGTAGCCAATTTACATATTCTAAGCGGCAATAAACCAAACAGAGTGCTGATGCATTGCTCTCTGTTTGGTAAAAATGTGGTAAAAAAGGGGTTAATAATTAGCTGAAAGAACTGCGGGTTGAATCTAAGATGTTTTGCACTTGGTGGCGAAGATTATCAATCTCAGTTTCCCAATGGCCGAGAACCTCATCTCCAGTTATCCGGAGTTCATTCAGTTTGTTTTCAACAAGATGTCTTGCCCTGTTGATGTCTTCAATTGCATTATATCCGGATGATCCTGCTTTATCGCTGAGTTTCCGGACTTCTTCATTCCACTCATCTAATTGACTTTGAACATGATTAATATACGTCTGTTTATCGAACATTTCTGGTACCTCCTTACTTTTAGAGAGCTGCGATATACAGCTAATCTTCTCTAATAATTTTATTTGCACAGGGTATTGTCAATGTCAGAATAGAATTTTTTAGGTTATGCTCATTCAAAATATCGACTGGCTATATAATTTCAGCGTAAACCGAGAAGCTGATTCTAAATAGGGTGGATGTATTTCAATCCGACAACTACTTATGATAGAATATTTGAACAGTAGCAGAAAGTGTCGTCTAGATATGCAAGAGGTGGTATTTTTTACTATTATCGAAGTCATACCATCACAGTTGGGCACAAGAAATGTAATTCTGTCACCTTTTTGCCATGAACCATCAAAAAAGGAACCTTCAGCAAAAGCAGATGTCTAGTATTTAAAGTTTTCATTATCCAGCCTTGTTTCTCAGATTTACCTCTTAGGTGAGACGATATTGATATTATAAATATTTAAACATAAATTTTTCATTTTCTATTCCTATATTGAAGCGAACGATTGAAGGGATAGCTTTGAAAACCGAAGCGAGTCTGTGGAGATAAATACTTACAGTATGTGAAACGTACTTGAAAACTTTAAACTCTCTTTTGCTCATCTTGGAGAGCCAAATGGAGAAATGTATGCGCCTCGATGAATTACAGGAAGTTCTAGATGTTACCGCAAGTGATACTACAATATTTGAGATGGCCAAAGAATATGCTTGCAAGTATATGCAAAAATTAAATAACCGAGCTGTCTTTCCAGAAGAGGATGCGCTTGATGGTCTCACTAGTTTTTCCGAAAGTTTACCCGAAAAGCCTTGTGATCCTCAAGAAATGCTGAAACTGTTGCATGAAAAAGGGGCTCCAGCTACCACTGCCCAGACAGGAGGACGATATTTCGGTTTTGTGAATGGTAGTTTGTTTCCTCAGGCACTAGCTGCGAAATGGTTGGCTGACACTTGGGATCAGAATCCAGCTTTATATGTTATCTCCCCGGTAACTGCCCATTTGGAATCACTTTGTGAAGACTGGCTTGTAGAGCTTTTGTCTTTGCCTGAAGGCCCTGCCGCAGGTTTTGTTAGTGGTACCTCGATTGCTACCCTTTGTGGAATTATCACCGCAAGGGATGATTTGCTGCAGAAAGCAGGGTGGGACCTTCACAGGAAAGGGCTATTTGGTGCACCTGAAATAAAGGTGGTTGTCGGTGAGCACTCACATGCCACTGTCTTGAAGGCCCTGTCACTCGCTGGTCTGGGTAGGGAGCGCGTAATCAGAGTTCCGGTGGATGAACAGGGATGTATGATTGCTGAAAAATTACCCGATATGGATAACTTCACAATTCTGATATTGCAAGCCGGTAATGTCAATTCGGGTGGATTTGATCCTTTTATTCCTCTTTGCCAAGCGGCAAATAAGGCAGATTCCTGGGTCCATATTGATGGGGCTTTTGGACTATGGGCTGCTGCAGCGGAAGAAACACGCCATCTTACAGAGGGATTTGGGCTTGCCGATTCCTGGTCGGTTGATGGCCACAAGACGCTTAATGCTCCCTATGACTGCGGTATCATCCTCTGCAAACACAAGAAAGCGCTCATGTCATCGATGCAGGCAAGTGGTTCATACATCTCCTATAGTGATAAGCGTGACGGCATGCTCTACACTCCGGAGATGTCGAGGCGGTCACGAGCAATTGAGCTCTGGGCTACCCTGAAGTGCCTTGGAAAACAAGGAGTTGGAGCACTTATAGAAGGACTTTGTAATCATGCCAAACTTTTTGCAGAGAAGCTTGAGTTACAGAATTTCCGTATCCTCAACCGCGTCGATTTTAACCAGGTTCTGATTGCATGTGACACACCTGAACTCACTCAGGCAACACTCGATTTTCTCCAGCGTTCAGGAATTTGCTGGTGTGGTGGTTCGGTCTGGCATGGCGAACCTGTAATTAGAATCAGTGTCTGTTCCTGGAGGACTACTGTTGATGACATTGAGAAGACGGTTGCAGCATTTGTGCAATCACGAAATAAGGCTCGTGCAACACAAACTTGAAGAATGAAGTGAGATAAGATTTTTAGCAAATAGTAGATTCCCACATGCAAACTTACCTATCCATTCGGTCGAGTATATTTTAGTACAGACATAGAAAAAAATGACCTTATAGTATTTTTGTCCCGCAATTCTGGATTTCTAAACCTAAATATGGAGACAAAAATGACATCATCTTTATTTGATAAAATAACTTTAGGCGATTTGCAGCTTAAAAATAGAATTGCCATGGCGCCTATGACCCGCGGTCGTGCAGGTGATAGCCGTGTGGCTAACGAGATAATGGCAGAATATTATTTTCAACGCTCTTCCGCAGGGTTAATTATAACAGAAGCTACCGTAGTATCAGCACAGGGAAATGGCTGGATTGGATCACCAGGGATATATACCGCTGAAATGACATCTGGTTGGCGTAGGGTTACCGAAAAGCTTAAACCAACCGGCACCCCTATTTTCCTGCAATTATGGCACTGCGGAAGGGCATCGCACAGTGATTTTCATAACGGTGAACTGCCAGTATCAGCATCTGCAGTTAAGCTCAATGGAGATCAAATTCATACACCCAAAGGTAAAAAGGATTATGAGGTACCAAGACCGTTGACGGTAGATGAGATAGCAGCAACTGTAGACGATTACCGTCAGGCTGCAATTAATGCTCGTGAAGCTGGCTTTACAGGTGTTGAAGTTCATAGCGCTAATGGCTATCTGCTCAACCAGTTTCTCGATTCAAAAACCAACCTGCGTGAAGATCAATACGGCGGCAGTGTGGAAAATAGATTTCGGTTTCTCGGAGAAGTTCTTGCTGCCATCCTGGAGGTTTGGCCATCGGGACGAGTAGGAGTTAGGCTTTCACCCAATGGGGTTTTTAATGATATGGGAAGTTCAGACTTCCGTGAAAC
>CAZWVC010000373.1:0-4324 GCA_964637245.1 uncultured Desulfocapsaceae bacterium | reverse complement strand
GCGTTGCTCCAGATTACTTCTGAAAATCCCTTTAGGGGACCGGCCCATCTGGAGTTTGGTGATCTGCGTTATGAAAATCTGGTAAATGGGAGCTTTGAGAGTTTTCATGGTATGGAATCGATCTATAAGGGTAATGATCGCGTCTATATTCTCTACTATCACGGTGGTACCTTGAATTTGGATATCTGATTACCACTAAAGCTCAGTAATGTGTATGAGATAGCTGTTGGACTTTTCCTCAGGACGCCATAAACCCTTCCCTGGGGGCTTGACTGTAGCCATCCAGGCTACAGACACCCGAGAAAAGACCAACACTTATCTCACTAAATTACGTATGCTGAGGAATAGGGGTAATCAGATTTGGAAATATAGATGAGTTTTTCTTGTTAGGATTGGCTGTGGCTTCCAGAAAAACGCCAACGAAATGTTGTACATTTTTGCTTCTGGAGTTAGCAGTGAGGAAATTAGGTAGAATACATGTAAGAGGATGAATGTTCCTCGGTGTTTATCTGCAAGGAGTATGAGAATTGGGTAAGGTTGAGCTGGAAAGGGATATCTGGCTGTATTATGAGCGGATCGATGGTAGCATGCAGAAACCGGAACTTGTTTTTCTCCATGAAGGGCTTGGCTCTACTGCAATGTGGAAGAATTTTCCCCAAATGCTTTGCCAAGAAACGGGTTGTCCAGGATTGGTGTATGACCGTTTGGGTTATGGGGAGTCTTCAGCATTACAAAGTATTCGTGATATTAACTACCTCCATGAGTATGCACTACAAGAATTACCGGTCATTCTGAAATCACTGATTCCTAAACGTCCCTATATTGTTATCGGGCACTCCGATGGCGGAAGTATAGGACTTATTTGGGCAGCACAGCAACCACCGCTTCTAAAAGCACTGATTACCGAGGCTTCGCATGTCTTTGTTGAAGCTGAAACTTTAGCAGGTATTGAGAAAGCAGATATTGCCTATGAAAATGGCAAGCTCAAGGTTCTCAGGAAATATCATGGAGAAAAAACCCATGATATTTTCAAGGCTTGGTCTGAAACATGGTTGAGCAACCGATTTAAAGATTGGAATATAGAAAATTTGCTACCTTCGGTTAGTTGCCCTGTATTTGCAATTCAAGGGTGCAATGATCAATACGGAACTGTGCTTCAACTCAATGCCATTAGCTCTCAGGTGAGCGGGCCCGTGCAAGCAATGATGGTAGAGAGCTGCGGGCATGCTCCACATACAGAACAAACTGAAGTGGTGTTAGCAGCAATGACAGATTTTATTAATACTTTAGAATAAATGTTAGCACCTAAGATAAGCACAATCACCAGGGGATTACCATGAGGGGTTCTACTCCATTAACTTCTTTCTATCAGAACATGGGTGCTGACAGCTACCACCCCACAGAGGCAACAATTGGGCCTTGGTCATCAGAACTTCAGCATGGCGGCCCGCCTTCTGCCCTGTTGATAAACGCTTTGCGTACTTTTCCATCCACCAATAATCTGAAGATAAGCAGGATTACCTTCGAGTTTTTCAGTGGTGTTCCCTGTGCAGACTGTCACATTAAAGTTGAACAGATCAGGCCAGGGAAGAAGATTGAATTGCTGCGTGGTCAGTATAATTCCGGAGGGCGCACCTATATGCTTGCCCATGCCTGGCGCATGGAAACCCTTGAAGGGATTACGGAACCAGTGGTTGATGACTTTCCTTTACCTGAGATTCCAGGTCCTCAGGAACAGAAAACCTTTCCAGGAGTTGAATATTTTCCCTATGGTGAGGCATTGGAGTGGCGTTTTACTCATGGGAGTTATGATCGTTTAGGTCCGGCGACAGTGTGGACCAGATCAAGAATACCTTTAATTGAAGGTGAGGAATTAAATGGGTTAGAATCGCTTATTTTGATGATTGACTCGGCAAATGGAGTCAGTGCTGAACTGGATATTCGCAAATGGACTTTTGTACCGGTTGACATGACGCTGGGATTATACCGTGTGCCACAGGGATCGTGGGTGGGAATGTCTGCCAGCACACTGATAGGGAGTACCGGAGTTGGTCAGACAAGTGCCATTGCCTTTGATCAGTATGGATGCTGCGGCAAGACGCTGCAGACCCTCTTTATCCGGCCTAATAGATAAATTGATGATGTGGCATTATTTCTAAGGTTCATTCAAACAAAAAACCTTTGTTGATTAAAATCGTATAATGCAATTCCACTTTCTGCTGAGGGAATGTTTATGTTTATTCAAAATAGTTACCATCTGAAAACCACCCTTTTGCCCGATCTCGTACAAAATGCCTAATTTTCGGATGGAAGCTAGGTAAATATTCCACTTTCATATAAGGAGTCACATGCATCCTCATATTGCTCTTGTGCAAAGATTTTATACCAATTTTCAAGAACTGGATGGAGAGGGTATGGCGCAGTGTTATCATCCTGATATTCACTTTTCCGATCCTGTTTTTCCCGAACTGCATGGTGCTGAGGCTGGTGAAATGTGGAGAATGCTTTGCTCCCAGGCACAAGATTTTGAGCTGTACTTCTCTGATATTCAATGCAATGATACGGAGGGCAATGCATCCTGGGAGGCCATTTACAGCTTCTCCAAAACTGGAAGAAGGGTGCACAACAGAATCAAAGCAAGTTTTGTCTTTAGTGATGGAAAAATAATCGAGCATCACGATGAATTTAACTTTTGGAAGTGGAGCATCATGGCACTTGGGCCGGTTGGCTTGATGCTGGGATGGACCCCTTTCTTGCAAAATAAAGTACGAAAGCAAGCTGCAGTAAATCTGCAAAAATTCAAGCTTCAATCAAGCAACAAGAAGGCTGGTAGTTAATTGGAATTAAACGAATATATGGAACAAATACCTTTAGCTAGAAAAGCGAGGTTTGCCTCGATCAGAAAATTAATTACCTCAATGTATCCTCAAGCTGAAGAGACAATGAAGTATAAGATGCCGACATATCACCAGGGCAAGGGGTGGGTCGCACTTGCCAATCAGAAAAACTATATTTCACTCTATACCTGCTCTGCAGAGCATCTTGAAAATTTCAAGAAGAAATATCCTGGGATAAAAACTGGCAAGGGATGCATAAACTTTCGAGATAGAGATGAGATTCCACTGAACGATCTAGGTTCTGTGATAGAAAGTGCAATGCTTAACAAGCGCCACCTTAAAAGTTAGATTCGATATAACACCTCAGTAATTATCCCTTGAGAATCTGTTCCATGGCTTAGAGCACAGATGCTATCCGAGATGTTTCCATCACCAGGAACAAAGGACAATGAGAATAGAAAAAACTGATTTTGTAGCAGGAGCCAGCGGTGCAAGAGGAATAGTAGTCGTAATAGATGTATTCCGGGCATTTACAACCGCGTGTTACTGTTTTGCTAAGGGTGTAGAAAAAATCATACCTGTAGGTGAGATTGAAAATGCAGTTACGCTGGGGCGGGAAATAGAGGGTGCGATCTTGATTGGTGAGCGCGAGGGAAAGAGATTGGCAGGTTTTGATTATGGCAATTCACCGACGGAAATAGTTGATGCTGATTTGGTGGGCAAAATTATTATTCAGACAACCCATTCAGGAACTCAGGGCCTTGTAAAAGCTGCACTTGCTGAGGAACTGTTCACTGGTGCTTTCGTTAATGCCCAGGCTACCTGCACATATATAAAAAGTAGGTCCCCCGAATTGGTTACTCTAGTAAGGATGGGACTGGGGGCCAAAGTCGCCTCTGATGAAGATAACCTCTGTGCCGATTATCTGGAAAGCCTGCTTCTAGGTACAAAATTCAACGTCGATACTATTGAACCGACACTTCGCAAATCATCATTTTCCGAGCGTTTTTTCGATCCCACCAAACCGTGGAACCCACCGAGTGATTTTACACATTGCCTGCGTATTAATGCATTTGATTTTGCCATACAGGCAGCTACAGATGAGAATGGCAGGCTTTTCCTGAGAATACCTTAACTGTTTTTCTTCTATGTTATCAATGGGATAGGGTCTGTTAATCACGATTGAGAATACTTGAGAAAATTATGTGGATACCTACGAGAAGGATAAAAAACCCTGTTAGGATTGGCTGATGAACAGACGTGGCAGTAAACGGATATTCACCCTGGATGAGGTCTGCTCCTGTTTTCATCACAATGATTCCTACCAGTACGCGTAGTGAGATAAGTAGCCAGGAAATCATAATTCTCCCTACATACAATGGCAGTGAGATAATTATCTTTCTCTTGAGCTTCTTGCAAAATGGCTTTTTCGGTCATACTCTGCGTTATGCTCTTAATTTTTTAAGAGTACGCACCTCAAGCACACT
>CAZWVC010000372.1:2012-4355 GCA_964637245.1 uncultured Desulfocapsaceae bacterium | reverse complement strand
TAAACCTTACTGCAGGAGGTTTTGCAATGAAAGAGGAGTACAACTTTACGTTGACGATACCCCTTGAGGATATTGAAGAAATCCAGAATATTCTTCAAAAAACCAAATCACAGTATCCTCAGGTACGGATAAGCAGGAAATCGGACAGAAAGGATAATGCCCGATATTACCTGAGTTTTCCTCTCACACCCTCCCGGCATGACCTTAAATTTCATGAATGGTTCAAAGAAGTTCAGCGCAGCACTTGGGAGGTTTATGGTCCCACTTACGGTCGCTGGGGATTTTCCTGATTTTGCCTGCTCTCCTGAAAAAGAGAGAAAATAGATTGGAACCACTATTGTTTATAAGGGTTCATTACCAGGGTTGGGCAATGAGCATTTTTCACTACGCGTTCAGCCACACTGCCGAGTAGCAGTTTTTCAATTCCTTTTGAGCCGTGGGTGCCGATAATTATGAGTTCGGCTTCCATATCTTTGGCAAAATGTATTATCTCATCAACAATGTCACCTGTTACTACTTCGGCGCTGCTGTTAGGATAGTCTTTAAGCAGTTTACCGAGAGATTCTCTGGCGTGGCTTATTCTTTTCTCATTGTAGTCTTCAATAGTTGCCGTTCCGATAACCATGTCTCCAATAGCACGTAGCAATTCAACGACATGAAGGAGTGTGAGTTTTGCAGAAAGCTTGTCAGCCATATAGGCTGCATATTCAACGACACGCTCGGTGTGTTCTTCAAGATCCACAGGCGCTATAATGTTGGTAACAGCATTCATTTTTTCCTCCCTCTTTTGGGTATTGAGCTAAAATACATTTGTTTTAATTATATATATAATTCCTGGTGATGTGAAAGAAATAGTACCTGCCTGAGAGGGTCTGAAACAAAGGATCAGCTGTTGGCGAAATAGACAGCCTAGAGGCTAAAAATCCAGCTAGCTACCCACACTAAGAAGCGTACATCATTGTCTTTTTTTGCAGCTATGATACAAAGTAAGTAGGAAGAATGTTTTTTCAAATTGATTTGGAATTCTATATTATCTCGATGCGATATGCGGACACGTATCTTTCACCTTCTTGCGTTTTAGTGGGAAAAACATAGGGGTGCGGTTATGAACATTGCTGTGAGTTTTTTCGGACTTGTGGGGTTTATGGTGGTAGCCTGGTTACTCTCAGTTGAAAGAAATCGTATCAACTGGCGAGTTGTTTGCTGGGGGATTGTACTGCAATTTTCCTTTGCTGCATTTATTTTTCTGGTGCCGGCCGGAAGTCGTTTTTTTCTGGCCGTCAACGAATTTGTGGTACAGATACTGGATTGTGCGGCACGAGGGAGTGAATTTGCCTTTGGCCCATTGGCCATTGGTCCGGGTAAGCAAGGATCCATCGGTTTTATCCTGGCATTTCAGGCACTGCCTACCATAATCTTTTTCTCGGCACTCATCTCCTTGCTCTACTATTGTAAAATAATGCCTCTTATCATTCGTTTTTTTGCCCGTATATTCACGGTACTTATGAAAATCTCAGGAGCTGAGGCCTTATGTGCGGCAAGCAATATATTCGTCGGGGTGGAGTCGGCTTTTACGGTGAAGCCGTATATCAAGAATATGACCAAATCAGAACTGTGCACGATGCTCACTGCCGGCATGGCAACCGTGGGTTCAAATGTGCTGGCACTCTATGTCTTTACCCTGCGGGATGTGTTTCCGACTATTGCCGGTCACCTGGTATCAGCATCTATACTATCTGCACCTGCGGCCATTGTTATGGCTAAACTCATCTGGCCCGAGGCAGAAAAACCTGAGACCTTGGGTAGGGATGTCCATCCTTACTATGAAAAACCGGACAATTTCTTTCTCGCCATAATAGAGGGGGCTCAGGAAGGTTTGAAGGTAATCTTCGGTATAGCAGCGCTGCTTATCGCAGTGCTTGGTCTGACCGCCCTGGTGGATCTGATCCTTGGCTATATCTCAGCAAGTCTTTCCCTGAAAGTGATACTTGGCTATCTGGCATATCCTTTTGCCTATATGCTTGGAGTCGCCTCTGCAGATGTACCTCATATCGCGGTGTTGATTGGCGAAAAACTGGTGCTTACTGAGGTTGTAGCGTATATGGATCTTGCCAAAATGCTTGATGAGAATGTATTAGTCAGCCAGCGTTCTGCGGTGATAGCTACCTATGCTCTGTGCGGCTTTACGCATGTTGCTTCAATGGCTATCTTTGTCGGTGGTATTTCTACACTTGCGCCAGCCAAGACCAAGGAGATATCCCAGGTTGCCTTTCGGGCACTCATGGCAGCAACACTTGCCTGCCTGATGACAGGATGCGTAGCTGGTGTATTTTATAGTGGAGA
>CAZWVC010000372.1:0-1912 GCA_964637245.1 uncultured Desulfocapsaceae bacterium | reverse complement strand
GTTGATTCGCTGGAAGATATTGTGAAAGCCTACATCCGTAGCGGTTATATATGGGTAGGAATCACTGAGCATATTCCTCCGATAAGTGATGAGTTCCTGTATCCCGACGAAGTTGAGGCTGGCTTAAATAAAGAGCTAATGCACGCCCGTTTTGCGCAATATATTGAAGAAGGGCGTCGTCTTCAGAGAGAATATCAGAATCAAATCGAGCTCTATGTGGCCATGGAAATTGAAACCTATGGCGGATATCAGCAGCATGTTGAACAGCTCATAAAGAAATTTCAACCGGACTATATTGTCGGCTCAATCCATCATGTTGATGATATACCCATCGATCATTCGCCTGAATTATATGAGCAAGCGATCAATGAATCAGGTGGAATTGATGCCCTCTATTGTCGGTTTTTTGATCAGCAATTTGAGATGCTTGAAAAATTCAAACCGGCGGTTGTGGGTCATGTCGACCTTATCAGAATCTTCGATCCCGAATACATAAATCGACTGAAAACCCCAGATGTCTGGGATCGAGTTGTGCGAAATTTAGAACTAGTTAAAAAACATGAGCTTATCTTGGACTACAATATCCGTTCTTTAATTAGAGGTGGCAAAGAGCCATATGTAACCACCTCTATTCTGGAATTGGCGTTGGAGATGGGTATTGCAGTGGTGCCAGGCGATGATTCCCACGGGGTTGATTCAATCGGCGTCAATATCGATGGTGCTATGGCTAACCTCAAAAACCTGGGCTTTAAGACCAACTGGCGAAAGCCGCTCTAATATAATACGGGGACAGACCACGTTTTTCAATATATTTAGTTGTTTTCATAGGAGATGGTCTGTTTATTAGCAAGGAAAAGCGCAGTTTTTCTGGATAGTTTGAAACACTGCGCTTAGTTTTTATACAGAGTTGCGCCTCAATCAAGCAAGATCAAAACGGTCAAGGTTCATTACCTTGTTCCATGCCGCGACAAAATCATTTACGAACTTCTCCCGTGAATCTTCACTGCCATAGACTTCAGCTAGAGCCCGGAGCTGGGAGTTTGAACCAAAGATAAGATCGACACGGGTGCCGGTCCACTTCAGTTCGTCCGTTTCCCGGTTGCGACCTTCAAATACGTCCTTATCTTCTGAGGTTGCCTTCCACTCGATAGCCATATCGAGCAGGTTCACAAAAAAGTCATTGGTGAGTGATCCTGGTTGCTTGGTAAAGACACCATGCTGGGATTGTCCAAAATTGGCGTTCAGGACGCGCATACCACCCACGAGAACAGTCATTTCAGGAGCAGTCAGGGTTAGTAATTGGGCGCGATCAACCAGCATTTCCTCCGCAGATACGGTGTATTTGGCTTTGAGGTAGTTGCGGAATCCATCTGCCTCTGGTTCAAGTAGAGCAAATGACTCCACATCGGTTTGCTCCTGCGAGGCATCGGTACGCCCCGGGGTGAACGGCACGGTTACATCGTGACCCGCATTTTTTGCAGCCTGCTCTATACCTGCACTGCCTCCCAGGACAATCATGTCCGCAAGTGATACCTTCTTTCCGCCTGACTGCCCACTATTAAATTCTCTCTGGATTCCCTGGAGAGTTTCCATAACAGTACTCAATTGAGCAGGCTGGTTGACTTCCCAGTTCTTCTGAGGTTCAAGGCGGAGACGTGCTCCGTTAGCCCCACCGCGCTTATCGGAACCGCGAAATGTGGAGGCCGAGGCCCAGGCTGTTGAGACAAGTTGGGAAACTGACAAATCCGAAGCCAGTACTTTGCTTTTGAGGGCAGCGATGTCCTGAGCATCAATCAGTTCATGATCCACCGCAGGTACTGGATCCTGCCAGATCAATTCTTCTGCCGGGACTTCAGGGCCGAGGTAGCGTGAGCGGGGGCCCATATCACGGTGGGTCAGCTTAAACCATGCC
>CAZWVC010000371.1:0-4365 GCA_964637245.1 uncultured Desulfocapsaceae bacterium | reverse complement strand
AAACAAAGCTTGTTTATTTTCTATTTCCTTTGGATTTTCACGTTCTTGCTTTATTCCTGCAAGAATAGACCTGGTGTGGTCCCCAAAATCAACCATCAACTTCATCAATTTGTTTGATTTCTCTACCTCGGAGACAGACACAATGGTACCGACTCTGATGTCCAGTTTCTCAAAATCTTCGAATGATATAAGTTCCTTGATTGGTGCTGGGTCCATTCTCGATGCCTCAACATGTTTGGCGCATACACAAAAAGTTAGATTCACCTGCGAGCATCAACGAGTCTATCTAAACAACTTGATATGCAATTTTTTATTTATTTGAAAGAACATAATTAGCATGAATTTCATCCAATAAATTAAATTCAGCCTCACCGACTAATTTATATCCATTCTTTTTATAGAATTCTATTGCCTTATGGTTATGGACCCAGGTTGTAAGCCACGATTTTTCACCCACATTATTTCTCAGATATTTTAGCAATAATTTTCCTACACCATTTCTTTGAAAGCTTGGATGAACGTATAGTGTTTCAATCTCATAGCCAAACTCCGTTGAATTTTCATATTTTGATTTTAAATTCACAACCACAACACCAACAATATGCTGATTCGACATTACCACGAATCCTTTCTTAGTTGGTGACTTTACTATTTCTTTGAATTTGTCAGTGGTGAAGTTAGATAAAACAAATTTTGAAATTTTATCCCTAATCCCCTCTTTGGCATATGTGTGTAACCATACATATATAGATAAGGCTGTTAGATTTTCACAATCTTTTTCAGCTAGTTCTCTGATGTACATCTTTTGTCTTTAAAAGTATAAACGGCTAGTTATGAAATTATTGCAATGGTACTCTGTAATAAATGTTATCTTGATCTATTTTGAATCCTATCTCGGAATATAGCCTTTGCGCATTAAGATTAGTTTTATCAGTTTTCAGTTCAATTTTGATTGCACCAGTATTTTTTGCAAATTTAATTGATTCTCTTATAAGCGTTTGGGCAACCCCTATCCTTTTGAAATCACGAGAGACCCCTAAATCATTTAAAATCCAAATCTTACTTAAAGCTAAAGTCGAGTAGGAAGGATAGAGATTGACAAAACCCATGACTTCATCTTCTTCACTAATTGCTATAAAAGTAGTAGCCTCATTTTCTGTAAGGATATTTTTGAAAAAACCTGTGGTTTCTTCAGGTGAAGGTTTGAATCCACAGAATTCTCGATACTCTTCGACTACATTTACACATTTATCAATGTATTTTTCACTTAATCTCTGCACTAACAACTATTTCACCGTTTGTTTTTTTTAACCATCACACTTCTATCACTAGCGCTATGATTCTCGCAACCCTGTGAATGCGTATGCTATGCTCCCTCAATCCTGCTGTAAGCACTTGCAGCGTGCAGGATGTGAAAGAACGAGAAACAGGCAGCAGGAACGAGGAAATGCCATCTGGAATATACGGCATCGAAATAATAGGATTCTGCCGCCAAACTGATCCCTACAAACCATATTACTGGAATGTAAGCAGGAGCGCAAATCCCTATGAAACTGCTACTCCAGGTAGAGGTTGGGGCATATATCAGCAGCAACCAGGAAAGTGCGTAGAGCAAGATTCCAAAAAAGTATACGCCAAATCCAGTTTTGCCTAAGGGTGTTGAAAAATTGAGTTTTAATACAACAGGCATTAAAAATACCACAATTCTGAATATATTCTCACCATATCGCACAATGTATGGAATACCGCGGTCGAAAGTTTCTGAGCTGAATGGTTCTGGCAGTTTAGAACTTAAGAACCCGTTCCAGATAATAATCGGGATGACTAACACAAAACCGTTACTCATAATTTTCTGTAACATCCTAATTCTTTCTTGTTTGAATTTATGGCACTGTATAGCCCATCGACCAGCTTCAGCGAGGCCTAGAGAAAAGCGGTGAAGCGGCATTAACGCTGTTTTACGCTATTAAATTATTTTATTTCAACTAATTCAAAGTGGTTGACTGCAATTTCGAAGTCATCATTCACATTGTACTCTGGCCAACTATGAACATGATTTCTCTTAAACTCTTCTGCGCTTTTATTTCCTTCACCTAGCCACAGCTTCTCAGGTATATTTCCAATTGTTGTATTGTAATATTCTGTGATTCTGATTACGCACCTTAGTCTTTTCTTAAGATCATAAACTTCAACTATATCTCCAACTTCAAATCCACCATCTTCATATTCACCATCTGCATGAAAGTAATCTTCAAAGGGGCATGCTGTAGCCGTTTTTTTACCTTCGATGATCTGTATTATTAATCTATCGTCATCATCGTTTTCTCCCCAAAATTGGGTACGTTTTAACCTTTTCATTTTTTCAAAGACCTAATGTTGAAGGCCACAGATTGACAATACGACAGGGCTGCAAGTCCTCGTTTCATCTTCTGTGTGGTTCCATTTTTATATCAAAATTTTATACCTACCTTCCCAGTTAATTAGCCTGTTTCAAAATACCCAAAAGCATCAGCTGTTTTCTCAAGAGGAAACCATTTGCTTATAAAAGGCTTAAGCTTACCCAATTCGACAAGCTCTACTACATATTTCAATTCCCTGTTTGCCTCGTGGCCTATCGTCTGCATGGTGCATTTTCTAGATATACCATGAATTATAGTGGCACTGATCATCGCGTCCGGTTAATTGACTGGTAAGCTTAATTTTTTCATTCCCTCCAATGCTGGGGCTCATTTAAAGCCCTTGCACATTGCACTTTACCGGAAATATTTCCTAGAATATTTTCCTTTAGCTCCCCCACCATCCAGGCATCGGCATGTTCATCAGGTATCGGATATGGTGCTTCGAACCCCTTTTCTCCAGCTGGCATAAACCCGCATCTTGGATAATATGTTGGGTGACCAAGAACAAACACCAGTTCCACACCTAAATTTTTCAACTGTCTCAAACCTTCATTAATTAACTTTTGCCCGACTCCCTTCTTTTGTGCTTCCGGATGAACTGCTAATGGTGCGAGCATTTGCGCTTTTAAGGGCTTTTCAAGTCCTGTGATTGTAACTTTGGTATACAAGATGTGCCCGATTATTTTTTTTCTGTCGATTGCGACTAGAGAAAGTAGAGGCATTGCTGTTTTATCATGGAGTAGATCATCAACGAGATTAGCAATTATACTACCCTCATCTTCACCGAATGCTTTTTTATGAATGTCGAGTATATTTAGTCGATCTGATTCAATTGATTTTCTAATTTCCATCGAGTTTCCATTGTAGTGACTTTAATTAATCCAACTAATTCAAGTTAAGTAGTGATTTTTTCACTTTTGCTTTGCACAGTTCTATTTTATCTTTATCGAGTTTTTCACATTTATAGAAAGAAAGATACTTCAAACTACACCCTCTAGCACATGCCCCTAAAAGGGCGAAACGAATTACTCTTTTGACAGGCCGCCATAATATAAAATAGTCTACCCACCATGGGGCGCCTAAGGTAGTTATAACCAGTGTTTTTTTTAAATTAACGAGTCTAGGTTTTATGGGGCCATAATCAGTTGCGTGATCATAAGCTACGGTTGGTGCCCAAACTCTGTCGAACCAACCTTTTAAGATTGCAGGAAAGCTAAACCACCATGTAGGAAATACCATCACTAAAGCATCAGCATTTTGCAGTCGATTTACCTCTTCAGTTACTCCAGAGATATCATATGCTGGTTGATAATATATCTCTCTTTCCTGCGCAGATAGAATTGGATCAAAATCATTTTCATAAAGGTTTTCAAGGACGACATCATGACCTTCATTTGTCAACTTTTCAATAACGTAATTGGCCAATGTAGAACACAGGCTATCCTTTTTGGGGTGGGCGGTAACGACCAAGATGTTCATTTTTAATTTCTAATGCTTAAATCACCAGCAATATACCAGCACGATAGACCGAACATTTCATGAAAATCAGCAGACACGTGAAATATTCGGTCTAAATTGCTGGTGATTTTTTATGTAATATCGTCTGTCTTTGGATGTTTCTGCACAAGCTAAACGTCTAATCTTCTGGTTGTAAGTTAAGAGCAACGATAATTTTATTGTAGCCTGTATACATTTCCATCACAGTCAGAATCTCTAAAATATCTACTTCAGAGTAACCAAACTCCTTGAGCTGTTCAAAATCTGAATCCGTAAGTTTTTCAGGTTCCTTGGTTGCTATGCTCACAAACTTAAGAACAAATTTCAACTTTGGATCTTCGACCTCTCCACTTTCAATCGCCTCAATCTCTTGTGCACTAATCCCAAGTTTCTCAAGATTACCCTTATGAATGTGGAGGCAGAAGTGACAACCATTCACTTTTGAAACCCGTGTGGCAATTGCTTCCTT
>CAZWVC010000370.1:0-4367 GCA_964637245.1 uncultured Desulfocapsaceae bacterium | reverse complement strand
TGGTTTAACGAATTTGTTAACAGACAGAAACAAAGAAAGAGCAATGTATTAGTCATATAAAAGTTAAGCCTAGTATTGTTTCTGAAATTAGAAACAACAAGAAAAGGTTGCTTAGTATCAGCATATAAGTCATTAAAATAACAACTTACCATCTCCTGTGCTGTTATGATTACATCAGTAGTACACTGCGTATTAGAAAAGCTGAGATAACCAGAATTCCTGAAACTACAATACCATTCCATATACCTTCACCAACAGCAGCAATAGTGTTCAGATACTTTTTACGGTCATTATATTCAAGACTTTTCATGGTAACTCACATCGTGTAATAGTTTGTTGTGCATATTGTGCAATAATGGTTTCTGGGGTGGGTTGTGTTCGTTTTTATCGTGCTGTAATTGTGACACTTTAGCAATTTCTTGTCAATCGAAAATTGGTGATAATTATGCAGAATATGCTCACGGTCCGGATTTTTCGAGATTGCAGCTGGGCAATATTATGTAATTACAGGTATGTAGTGAATTGGGTCAGTTTTGAATGGAAAGATATTATTTTTTGTTGAGATGACGTTTAAAAAGGATAATAACGACTGGCTTGCATTGCGTTGTGCCTTTTGTGCGTGGGGTGAGGTGGGATTTATGGTATCACATTACCCATCTGGGGGATCTGAAATATATGGTTCAGTACACAGCGCATGTAAGTGAGACTTAAAGATTCTGACGGAAAAGGCAGGAATCTACGATTATGCAAGGTAGATGGTTGATATGTCAGTTCAAGAAGTATTGAATTATTTGATAACACAGGCAGACGCAATAGAAATTATTGAGATATGTAGCTGAAATAAATGTTTTTTTTGCGCGAAAGTATCCATTTCCTCCAGCGAAGAGCCCACTGGTTGAAAAACATTAATTAATCTAGGTTCTCGCTTGTGAACCACAAAGAAACCAAAGCACAAAAACAGATTCTTACTTGCTGGCTATTGTGTAGCTTCCTTTGAAAAACCAGCAATTGGCGCTACTTCTTTTTGCCTTACGCTGATCTGATAAATAGGTTTGCCTATCAACCAAATCAATAACGTGAGTAATGGCAAAATAATCTGAAGGACGACCGGTAAGAACCACAGGCTGACTATGAAGTTTGGTATCTGTGACATGGTACACCTCCTGGTGCTATTTATAGTTAGATTTTCGGGTATTGTATAAGCCGGAGGTTTCTAACATCGTACCGAAAAAAACCGTTGGAAACTGTCACTTTTCCTACTTTAATTCTATGATAAAAAAACGCTGTAAACAAGTTAAATATTAAATATTCAAAGCTATAAAAGATTGAAAGTGTGGCATTATTTATCTTTAATCAATTAATTAAATATGTTAAGAGCGCTTAAGCAATCGAAGAAAAATGGAGGGAATAATAAAAGGAAATTTCAGTCGAGATTCCAAGTAATGGTTGACCGACTTCATTACCCGCCTTTCAGTGCGAAAACTCTTTGCTAAAATAATAAAGTCATCGGCATACCGACACTAACTGTGACTACGTTTTTCCAATTCCTTGTCCAGGGCGTCGCATTATCAACAGCCTGCCTACCTTTAGCGGCTTCCTGCACCTATTATGGCCTCTGCTGACTCCTGGTTCATCACTTCCTGTGTTGCCACAAAATGCGCTCCTGTTTCCAGGCGTTTGTGAAACAGGCGGCATTCCCGGGTAGCTTCGCGAACTTTCTCTATGCGACCGCGTCATTTACCATATCGCCTGATCCTTGGGAGTGAGCATGTTGTGTTACCTTACACCCCTCACGGCGGTATTGAAAAGAGCAAAGAGATTCGGCCTTATATGACGTTTCTGTTCGTCAGCCCATAGATTTACCATCCGGCTTCTTCTAAGCATTACCTGGCGATAATGCTCTTGCCATTGGTTAGTATTTCATGTTAAGCACTAAACTTAATAAATGGGATTTCAACCCTATAAGTTCGAGCCTATACCGGACGCACACAAGATGTTTCACCACGTTCCGCTGCGCTCCACACTGACTCTGAACGTCCCCTGATAAAATGGACACCAAAAACTAACTTAAATTAACGGTGTCACATGAAGAAAAAAGACAATATCACAGCCCATAATTGCTCAAGTAACCATACTAAAAATCGTAAAATTAGATAGTTGCGGATTTTTTTGTTGTTTAAGTGTATTCCAACCAAAAGAAGTATCCGAATGGGTTGATAACTGGGATGAAAATGGACAAGAAACGACAGAGGGTGAAACAGCTTTATGTCCAAAATGTAGTATTAACTAGATAATTGATTCAGCCAGTGGCTACCCGATAAAAAAATAATTTCTTTCCAAAATGAAAGAGCATTGGTTTGATAAATAACAACAAATTACTATATAAAAATAAACACTTAACAGACCATTTAACCATTACTCCACTGCGTCCGTTGGACTAAGCTGAAGCCCTCCGGTGATCTCAGTGGTAGGGGTATATAAATGAAGTCCAAGGTAACAATTAAAGGTGGATGTTTATGCGGAAAAGTTCGGTATGAAATCAGTGATCCGCTCTTTAATGCAGATAACTGTCATTGCTCTATGTGCAGACGTCAGCATGGTGCAGCATTCTCGACTTATGCTGACTTCAATCCAGCCGATTTCAAATGGAAATCAGGAAAAGACTGCGTAAAAATATATGAAGCATCCTCGGGTGCAGGATGGTGTTTTTGCAGAGAGTGTGGCTCATCTATAGCAGGAACAGAAAAAGGTAAGATCACCACGATAACTTTAGGTACGGTAGAAGGAGATCCAGGTATACGGCCTGAGTCTCATATATTTGTAGGCTCGAAGGCTCAATGGTACGATATACATGACGCTCTCCCTCAATTTGAAGAGAGATCTGTAAACACTTGAAAAGGCAAACATAAAAACCCTTAATCAGGCGTTTCACCTTCGTTTCACTTCGCTCCACACGGACTTGCTGAAATTCGCTGGTTAACTTAATGATGCATTCCTAGCCCGGATTTCTCATCAGTCGAGGTGGTGGCATATCCGAGGATAGGCCAGAAGAACTATACTCGCCTATGTACTCTGGCTAAGCGACGAAGGAGATGCTGACGCATCGGCTAACCTTGGGTGAACATGTTGTAAATATGGAGAGTTCTGCTATTTTGCCTAAGGTGCCCTAAAGAAATGGCTCAAGCCAAATTGACAATATGTTCATGAGAAATTCGGGCCAGATTATTGGAGGTAAGAAGTTGAGTGACAATATGACAGAGGAGTATTGGAGCAGATTTCCTGATACATACGATAAAAAAATGGAGTATGTTGTTGGGAAAGAACTTCTTGACGAGATAATCCAGGAACTAAATCGCTTGCCTGAACTAGGTGAACTGGTGGAGTTTGGCTGCGGGACTGGCATTTATACTGAAACGATCGTCTCGAAGACAAAGAGCATGTTTGCCACCGACCTTTCGGACAACCTCCTCGCGGTGGCAAGGACACGCATAGGTGATAATCCGAAGGTGACAATCCAAAAAGAAAACAGCATGGCAACGTCTTTCCCATCAGAAGCGCTAGATAGCGTTTTTATGGCCAATCTGATTCACGTTATTGAAAGTCCCAGCACATTACTTCAAGAGTGTTACAGAATCCTCAAAAAAGATGGCACTCTAGTGATTGTGACCTTTACAGACCATGGAATGAAACTCTGGGAGAAAATTAAAATGGGACTACGGTTCATTAAGTCCTGGGGAAAACCCCCTGCCCACACGCATTCTTTCTCACCTGAAAGCCTTGCATTGGTAATGAAAGATGCTGGTTTTACCATCAAGACATCGAAGGTAATTGGGAGCAACATGAAAGCCTTGTACATCATTGGTCAAAAAGGTAAGAGCGCATAACACAAATCATTTGAAAGGGAAGCTCATACCTCACCGCCCTCAATTTCAGCTATATTCACGATGTGTAAAAGTTGTGATTATACCTGATAATTGTTGTTGTTACTTACAATTGCATTGAAAAAATATAATTGAAAGTAAGCATATGATTATACACTCTATTGAAACAAGCAGACTATCAATAAGACGAATCAAAATGTCGGATTGTAAATCAATACACAGTTATATGTCGAGAGCTGATGTCACTAAATTTTTGCCTGAAAATCAATTGTCATTTCATGAGGTGGAGAAGCATCAAAAAAAGCACTTGGAAAGCCCTTTAGCTTATGCTGTAATCTTAAAGAAAAACAACCAGATGATTGGACACATTGTGTTTCATGAAGTCTTTAATTCCTGCACTTATGAAATCGGCTGGGTTTTTCATCCTGATTATCATGGAAAGGGTTACGCAACAGAAGCTGCGAGCAAAGTTATAGAATATGGTTT
>CAZWVC010000369.1:0-4417 GCA_964637245.1 uncultured Desulfocapsaceae bacterium | reverse complement strand
AATTGTCTATTCGTTAATTTAACAACCTGTATGTGGAGTATGCTCTTCTTCAGCTAAGTAGTCACGACAGAGGTTTGCCGCTGCCAAAGTCAAAGCAAGGATTGATGGCCCTATAATCAATCCCCAGAAGCCAAGGGTTGCTATACCTGCGAGTATGGATAGTAGAATGAGGATCTCGTTCATCGTATAATCAAAACCAAAGATCCGTTTGAGATAGCTGATAAAGAATAATCTAAGGATATTGTCAATAAAAAAGCCCATCACAGCCCAGGCAAAGATAAAGATGATTGTTGCGTTGAGATAGTTGCCACCAAAGAGTTCCAAAGCGATTATCGGCAGATAAACCAATGCCGCTCCAATAATTGGAATGACAGAACAGAAGCCAGCTAGGACTCCGAGGTAAAGACTGTCATAATCTCCAATGAAAACCATAAGCAGACCAAAAGCAACTCCTTGTGCAGCCATATTAAAAAGCGTTCCGTAAAAGACTACAGCCACGGTACCGCTGCATTCTTTATATAAATATTTTTCATGCTTGAGGCTGGTGGGCATGAGTGTTGCCAGAAAATGGAGAATTCTCTGACCATAGAGGTTAAAGAGAAAATAGAAGGTGAGAATCCAGCCAATCTGGACAATGAGTCCGCTTACTTTTGCAACCATATTTTCACCACCTTTATACACAGCATTGATAGAAGATCCGCTGATTAGGTTTGCTCCTTCGCTTTTAAGCCGAGTAAAAATATCTTGCAGAAAGGGGACATTATCAGTGAAAGCAAGTAATTTTGTCCACATACTCAATATAGTGCTTTTTATTTCCTCCACATTCAGTGCTGCAATTTGATCAATAGTAACCAGAATGAAATAGATCAATGGCAGAAATATCATCATTAAAAAGAAAAGAGTAAATAAGCCGGAAACCAGTGATCTACGTATTTTTTTTATCCATCCTGGTAATTTGGGGTGTTTTTCAATGGCAGTAATACCGGCACTGAAACCATGACTGGTACAGAGCGCTAGAACCGCTGCTACCAGGAGATATTTAAGAAATGGTGAGAAGATATAGAGTGATGCCAGAATCAGCCCTACAGTGAGTATAGCTAGAAAGTTTGCACTTCTATTTTCTGAATTATCGGTCATATGTGCCTCTATGGGTGTGTTATTATTGAGCATGCCTATATTACCGTTATTCTCAGATTCAGCAAAGCATATTTCACCATGATTTTGAGCGACGATATTAGTTAGGAAATATATAAGATTACGCTTAATTGATTAAGAAATAAATCTGTATAAAACTAGGAATGAATAATTTGTGGGCTGGCTTGGTGTACTGGATTCACTTGTCTGTTGATTATAGTATTAGAGAGGACAGCCTGTCATTTTAAAACAGGCTGTCAGGAGATATTAATCTAGGTTGGAAAACATATTTTTTGCACATCATTAAAGGTTTTGGCAAAAAATGGAGTGATTCCGTCTTTGATATGTTCTGGAAGCAGGTTGAAATCGTCTTTGTTCTCAAATGGTAATATGACCTGTTTTATTTTCGCTCTTTTTGCTGCTATTATTTTCTCCTTTACTCCACCAATAGGCATCACCAAACCACTTAAAGTGAGTTCCCCGGTCATTGCTGTTGAAGGAATCATAGGTTTTTGCAGGGCAAGAGAAAGCAGGGAGCATGCCATGGTTATACCAGCAGAAGGACCATCCTTCGGTGTGGCACCTGCCGGTACATGTAAATGGATGAAATTTTGTTTAAAGAAATCCACTGCTTCTTTATTCTTTTTTAATAATGATCGGACATAACTGTAGGCTATCTCAGAGGATTCAACCATTACTTTGCCCAACTGCCCAGTTTGCTTATATCCTGGCTGAGAGGCGGGGATGGTAATTGCTTCGATGTAGAGCGTTGCACCACCCATTGAGGTGTATGCCAGACCAGTAATTACACCAACGCGTGGTTTTTTAAAAACCTGATCTTCTGTAAAACTTCTTTTGCCGAGCAAATCCTGAAGATCTTTTTTATTGATTTTTACCGTGGCTTCAGGGTCTTTGATAATCTCTTTTGCAGATTTTCGCAGGATTTTCTTGATACAATTCTCGAGACCACGAACGCCAGCTTCACGGGCATAGCCATCAATAATGTCGCGGATAACAGCTTTGGAAATTGAGATTTGCTTGGCTTTAAGACCATGCATTTTGCGCTGTCTAGGGATAAGATGCTTGGTGGCGATCTCGACCTTCTCCTCTTTTATGTATCCTGGAAGCTGAATAAGTTCCATTCTGTCAATCAGCGGCTGTGGGATTGTCTCCAGTTGATTTGCCGTACATATAAAAAGTACTTTGGAAAGATCAAAGCGAACATCTAAATAATGGTCAAGAAAATTCTGATTTTGCTCGGGGTCAAGTACCTCTAGCAATGCCGATGCTGGGTCACCTCTAAAACTAGCCCCAATTTTGTCGACTTCATCAAGCATTATAAGCGGGTTTGAGGTCTTGCACGTCTTCATTGCCTGAAGAAATTTGCCAGGCAAGGCACCTATATAGGTACGGCGATGGCCTTTTATCTCGGCTTCATCACGCATACCACCAACAGAAAAACGATAATACTCACGTCCCAGGGCTTTTGCAATTGATTGACCAATTGAGGTCTTGCCTACCCCTGGAGGACCAACAAGGAGTATGATTGAACCGGAAAGATCACCCTTGATAATCCCAACAGATATGAGTTCGAGGATACGATCTTTGACATCATCTAGACCATGGTGTTCTTTATGGAGTATCTTGGTTGCTTTGTTGATGTCATAATTATCTTCGGTGTATACACCCCATGGAAGGATGGTGAGCCAATCTAGATATGCCCTGGTAACATTGAATTCGGCCGAGGACGGTCCGAGGAGCTTCAGTTTTTCAAGCTCCTCTTTAATACGCTCTGATGCCTCGTCAGTCAAGGTTAGCCCTCGAAGGCGTTTTTCAAACTTTTCAACCTCAGATTGGGTGTCATCTTTGGCAATGCCGAGTTCTTTCTTTATCTCCTGCAACTGTTGTTTGAGGAAGAATTCACGTTGTTGCTTGGAGAGCTGTTCTTCAATGCGCTTGGAAATCTGGGCTTTCAATTTAGAAATCTCAAGTTCATTTTTCAACAGCACCAGAACTTTTTCCAACCGTTCTTTGATATCAAGTGTTTCCACGATCTTCTGCAATTCAGGACCAGACGATGTAGTCATTGCTGCAGCAAAATCGGCAAGTGCACTTGGATCACTGACATTGATCCTTTCAATTATGAGGGAAAGGCCTTCTTTAAAAAGAGGGTTAAGCGTGACGAGTTCTTTAATACAGTCGACAATGGCAATGGAATATGCCTTCATCTCTTCGGTAACTTCGATACGTTCATCGTGGAAATATTCCACTTCAGCGAATGGTACCTTGTTCTTGAAAGTGATTCGATGAACCTTAAAGCGCTCAAGTGCTTGAACAACGAGTTGCAAGGGTTCACCTTTTTTAAACGGTGAAATACTTTGAACCCTTACCACAACGCCCATGGTAAAAAAATCATCTTCTTCAGTTGGACGATGCTGCAAATTGTCATCCGTAGGTTTGACCAACAGAAGCCCAAAATACATGGGTTGAGTCAGTTCTTCTGAGCTGACAATAAAACTTTGATAATGTTTATCGTCCACAATTACGGGTCCCATCATTTTAGGAAACATAGGACGATCATGGAGCGGAAAAAGCATGAGTTTTTCCGGTGGACTATCTTTGGCCACGACTAGTGATTTAGAACTTGAATCACTGTCTTGGTCACCTGGGTGGATAATATTATCTGGTGTTATAACGGTAGCTTCATCTGCCATTTATCTCTCCTTTATCATCAGCATGTGGCCGATCTTGTATAACCTCCCTGTTTCGTTACTTATATATCTTTTTCAAAATATTTCAAAGCCGAGTTTTTCGAAAAGTAGAAGCATAATAAAAGTAGACGATAAAGCAATTGAATTATGAGTAAAATTGATTGACAGAAGTATGTTTAATATTTTAGTATCCTGCTTTTGTGGGTATATACCCAATTTGATTCCCCGGATTTTATAGTGAGAATAAACTGGATATTTATGAGGTGAAGTCATGAGTAATACCATTGCAGAGCTCGAAAAATTTATACAAGAATGGCAGGAGAATGCAGAGAGTATAAAAGGTATTTTTGTTCATTTTAAAAACCTGCTTGAATCCCTGGATAACACTGAATTTGAATTTGTTGTCAGAGAGGGCTTGACCTTTTCACTGCGGGTAAAACACCCGCAGCAGCAAAAGATACCGCTGTTCGCCATGATAGATGTTATTGAGGGCGAACCGAGGTGGTTATCAATCTGTTTTTATGCCGAAATGATAACAGATCCAGAGGAGCTGGGAGATTTTGTTCCTGGTG
>CAZWVC010000368.1:0-4427 GCA_964637245.1 uncultured Desulfocapsaceae bacterium | reverse complement strand
TAAGGAGATACATTTTGGCACGTATAGCTGGAGTTGACCTACCAAAGAACAAACACATCGATAGAGCCCTTACCTATATTCATGGTATTGGTTTGACTTCTGCCAGAAAAATCTTAGATGCGGTAGATTTACCATATACGATGAGCAGTGACGACCTCGATGGTGACGATGTCACCCGTATCCGTAAGGTGATTGAGGATGTATATACAGTAGAAGGTGACCGTCGACGTGAAGTGTCCATGGATATCAAACGCCTCATGGACCTCGGTTGTTATCGTGGTCGCAGGCATCGTCTGGGATTACCCTGTCGTGGTCAAAAAACCAAGACAAATGCTCGGACAAGAAAAGGACCGCGCCGCGGTGCTGCACGTAAAAAATAATTAAATCATCACAGGTGTCCTAATGGCAAAGGCTAAACGTGCGGAAGCACGATCAAAGAAGAAGGTTAAAAAGAACGTACCTGAAGGTATTGTTTCAATTTATTCTACCTTCAATAATACCATAGTAACCATTTCTGATAAGCAAGGGAATGTTATCTCTTGGTGCAGTGCTGGTGTTCTTGGTTTTAAAGGGTCACGAAAAAGTACCCCATTTGCAGCACAAAATGCTGTTGCTGATGCTGCCAAAAAAGCTGCTGATCAAGGAATGCGAAAGATTGAAGTCAAGGTGAAGGGCCCGGGACCGGGCAGAGAAGCTGCACTTCGAGCACTAATTAACACTGGGTTTGAAGTCAGTCGCATATACGATGTTACTCCGGTTCCTCATAACGGTTGCAAGCCTCCTAAGCGTCGCAGGGTGTAATCTCTGTAGAGGTGCTAATTTAGGTATACCAATCATAAGATAAACGGAGGTCAAAGTTGGCTAGAAATATTGGTGCTGCATGTAGACGTTGCAGACGTGAAAATTTAAAATTGTTTCTTAAAGGCGATAGGTGCTATTCAGACAAATGCTCCTTTGAAAGACGAGCCTTCGGTCCTGGTCAGCATGGACAATCGCGATTTCGAAAAATGTCTGATTATGCCGTACAGCTCCGCGAAAAACAAAAAGTTAAATCAATGTACGGTATGCTCGAAAAACAATTTAGGCTGGCCTTTAAAAAGGCTGAGAGCCAAAAAGGAGTTACCGGAGAAAATCTCCTAATCCTCCTGGAAAGACGACTGGATAATGCTATCTTCCGGGCTGGATTTGCCTCTTCTCGAAATCAGGCACGCCAGCTAGTCAGGCACAAGCACATTTTGGTCAATGGCAAAAAGGTAAATATTCCATCGTTTTTAATAAGCGAGAACGATGTTATTTCTTTGAAAGAAAAGAGCCGTGCTAATGCTCTCATCAACGAGAGTCTTGAGGCGGTTGCTCGAAGGGGTGTTCCTAGCTGGATAGAGCTTGATAAGGATAATTTCAAAGCCACAGTAAAGGCACTGCCGAATCGAGAAGAACTCACCATGCCAATTCAGGAGCAGCTGATAGTAGAGCTTTACTCCAAGTAATAGTATTCATTAACCGGCGAGGATTGCTCTTTGCCGGTTTACATAAGTAGAGTGCCTTAATGGCTTGATAGATTTTCTGAAATTGCAAAGCAGAAAACGTCATACCTTTAGGGTTTTTACGCTTTCTAAAGTCGTAGAAAAAAAGAGAAGGAAACATATGACCCAGATTGTCGAGGAAAATATACCATTTTATCGGAACTGGCATGAACTCATTGCACCAGAAAAACTGGAAGTTGACAAAGATACCCACTCCGAGTTTTACGGCAAGTTTGTATGTCAACCGCTGGAAAGAGGGTTCGCAACCACTATTGGCAATTCATTGAGACGTATTCTTCTTTCTTCAATCCAGGGAGCTGCTATAACCAGCGTTAAAATTGAAGGTGCACTTCACGAGTTTACTTCAATGAAAGATATCGCTGAAGACGTCAGTGAAATTATTCTCAATGTTAAGCAGGTGAGGACAAAACTCAATAGTGAAGAATCCCAGGTTATCAGAGTTGAGAAAAAAGGACCTTGTGTAATAACTGCTGGTGATATCACTTCTTCAGCTGATATTGTCGAGATAATGAATAAAGAACAGGTAATTTGTTCTTTAACCGGTGACACTACTTTTTCTGCAGAAATGACAGTTGAGTGGGGCAAGGGATATCAACCAGCTGAGCAGCAGGACAAAGAAGGTCTGGCAATTGGACAGATACCCATTGATGCTATCTTTACTCCAGTAAAATCTATTCAATTTGTTGTCTCGCAGGCAAGGGTAGGACAGCGTACCGACTATGACAAGCTCACTCTTGAGATTGAAACCGATGGATCGGTCAAACCTGAAAGTGCCTTGGCGTTTGCTGCAAAAATTCTCAAAGAACAAATGACAATCTTTATCAATTTTGATGAAGAAGCTGCAGAACCCGAGAAATCCGATGAAGAAGAACAGGATGTCGAACCATTAAATCCATACCTTGACAAACCAGTTGAGGATCTTGAACTTTCTGTTCGTTCAGCCAACTGCCTGAAAAACGCCGAAATCCATTTCATTGGTGATCTGGCGCAAAAGACAGATCAGGAAATGTTGAAAACCAAAAACTTTGGGCGCAAATCCTTAAATGAGATTAAATCGTTACTCTCTGAAATGGGGTTGACCCTTGGTATGAAGTTCGAGAACTGGAGTGCTCCTGATCACGTAGCTGGCGATGACGAATAACCCAAGGCTTTTTTAGTAGAATAGTAATAGTCAACATACAGTTGAGGAAAGATAAATGAGACACAGAAAATCCGGCAGAAAACTAGGTCGAACAAGCTCTCATCGTGATGCGATGTTCAGAAACATGATCACCTCACTTTTTGAGCATGAGCGTATAGTAACTACTGCTCAGAAAGCAAAAGAAGTCCGGCCGATTGCTGAGAAAATGATTACTCTAGCAAAGCGTGGTGATCTTCACGCTCGTAGACAGGCACTAAGCTACATTCGAAGCAAGGATATAGTGGCAAAGCTGTTTGGTGAAATCAGTGAGCAGTTTGCCGAAAGAAGTGGCGGGTATACCAGAATAATTAAAACCGGTGTGCGAAAGGGTGATGCTGCGTCAATGGCAATTATCGAGCTAGTTGGCTATGAAGAGGAGATTGGTGAGGAAGAAACTGAAGAATAAAATTTCACCTCTACATCTTTAAAAAGCTGACATGAGTTTTATATTCATGTCAGCTTTTTTTTTATTTTTAAATATGCGGTTTGAAATTTGAACGATGAGGTAGATGAGATGGAAAAGAAATTCCCTGAAGGCATGGTACCTTTGAGTAAAGAGGTTTTTACCTTTTCTTGCCATGAAGGTGTTGGGTGCTTCACCAAATGCTGCAAGAATGTCGATATGTATCTCTTCCCCTATGATGTTCTTAGGTTAAAGAACGCACTCAAAATAGATTCCGCAGATTTTTTGCAAAAATATACCCGCATAGTAACAGGACAGAATCCTTATTTTCCCTCTCTAATGATCAAATTAACTGATGATAAATGTTGTCCATTTTTAATTGAATCTGGTTGCAGTACGTATAAGAACAGGCCTTCCTCCTGCAGAACCTATCCTCTAGAGCGCGCTGTGGATCGGAATCCTGAACAGGGACAACCAAGCGAATTCTACTTTTTAACCAATCACGACTATTGTCTTGGCCATCAGGAAGACCAAGAATTCACTGTTGTAGAATGGGTACGTAATCAAAATGTCAACCAGTTTAACATGATGAATGATCTGTGGGGTGAGGTCGATACACTGTTTGCAACAAACCCGTGGAAGGGAGAAGGAATAGGTGGTGAAAAACAGAGACTGGCCTTTATGGTTTGTTATGATATTGATGAATTCAGGCGTTTTATTGAGCATCACGACCTTTTAAAATCGTATAAACTGAATAAGGACCAACGTAAAAGAATTGGTACTGAGGATGAGGAGTTATTAAAATTTGGTTTTGAGTGGTTGAAATTGCTGTTCTCTGGAAAATCCGCCCTTGTCCCACGGTGAAAAAGGGGTTGTTTGCAGGGAGATCTTGCAATTAAAGGCTGCTCGTGGTAAACAATGTTGTTTGTCAATTTGATGGTGGAGTCTTTTCCACCATAACGTTAGAAACAAAAATACACACATCCCAGACGAAACTGGTGTTGCCTGCAATTTGGCAATGATAATTGGGATGGCGGAAAAACCAGACAAGGAGAATGAACATGGCAAATGCAAGTGTAAAAGAAATGCTTCAGGCTGGGCTCCATTTTGGTCATCAGACACGCAGATGGAATCCAAAAATGAAACCGTATATCTACGGCCCCCGCAATGGCATCTATATTGTAAATCTCGATTTAACCAAAAAGCTGTTCGATAAAGCATGCAGTTATGTGGAAAAAGAGGTAGGCAAAGGCGGAAGTGTTCTTTTCGTTGGTACCAAGAGGCAGGCGCAGGCTATCAT
>CAZWVC010000367.1:0-4441 GCA_964637245.1 uncultured Desulfocapsaceae bacterium | reverse complement strand
GAAACCAGAATCCCGGCGCTCTATTACAACATTTGAAACATGACACGACACTAGATTGTTATCTCTTCGTACGGGTAATCTTCAGTTTTACATGTGTATCCTTTAATTTCTTTCGGCAGTTCTTATTATCTCATGTATTGTTACAGGTTTGTTGCAGTACAAATCAAATACCTGATATAGGATATCAAAGTGGAGAAGATGTTCAGAATAGTTGCCCCTTACGAAGAATCGGGCGATCAGCCTCATGCCATAGAGGTTCTGGCAAGTGGAATTGTAAAAGGTGAAGAAAGCCAGGTGCTTCTTGGGGTTACCGGTTCAGGGAAAACTTTTACAATGGCAAAGATTGTTGAGAAAGTTCAACGACCAACCCTCATTATTGCACCGAACAAAACCCTGGCAGCTCAGCTTTTTTCTGAGTTTAAAGAATTGTTTCCTGATAATGCCGTTGAGTATTTTGTATCGTATTATGATTATTATCAACCGGAAGCTTATGTCCCCCAGTCTGATACCTATATAGAAAAAGATTCATCCATAAACGACGTCATAGATAAATTGAGGCATTCTGCGACAAGATCGTTGCTTACTCGTCGAGATGTACTCATTGTTGCTTCTGTATCTTGCATATATGGGCTCGGATCTCCGGATGAATACAGAAACATGCATCTCTTTCTGCAAAAAGATGAAGATTATCCCATAGATGAGGTCACTAGACGCCTTGTCTATATGCTTTATGAACGAAATGATACTTCCTTTCATCGAGGTACTTTTCGGGTTCGTGGTGATGTGGTGGATATTTATCCGGTTCATGAAGAGGATCGAGCCATACGTCTTGAATTCTTTGGAGATACCATTGATTCGCTGTCTGTGATTGATCCTCTTCGAGGTGTTGTTCTTGAAAAATTGAGTGAATACACGGTTTTTCCAGGCAGTCACTTTGTTACTACCAAGGACAGGCTCCAGAACGCTATCATTACAATTAAAGATGAGTTGAAAGAACGGCTCTCTTTTTATCATAATGAGAAAAGACTGCTGGAAGCGCAACGTTTGGAACAGCGAACCATGTTTGATCTCGAAATGATCCAGGAGTTGGGATATTGCAATGGCATTGAAAATTATTCCAGACACCTGACGGGCAAACCGCAAGGTGCTCCCCCTCCAAATTTGCTCGATTATTTTCCCGAGGATTATATTCTTTTCATTGACGAATCACATATCGGGGTACCACAGCTTAATGGTATGTATAATGGAGATCATTCAAGGAAAAAGACCCTTGTTGACTATGGTTTTCGTCTTCCTTCAGCCCTGGATAACAGGCCCTTACGTTTTGATGAATTCCGCAAAAGAATCAATCAGGTGATCTATGTTTCCGCAACTCCAGCAGACTATGAAACAGAGCAGGCTGATGGGAGGATAGTTGAGCAGGTTATCCGGCCAACCGGATTGATGGACCCACTCATTGAAGTTCGACCAGCAGTCTCCCAGGTAGACGATTTACTTGAAGAAATACGTTTGCGAGAGAACAAGGGAGAGGCTGTGTTAGTCACTACCCTGACAAAAAGGATGGCGGAGGATCTTACCGAGTATTATGAAAAACTTGGTGTGAAAGTGCGATATCTTCATTCTGATATCAAGACCCTCGAAAGGGTAGAGTTAATTCGTGATCTGCGAAACGGTGAATTCAATGTACTTATTGGCATAAATTTATTGCGTGAGGGGCTGGATATACCTGAAGTTTCATTAGTAGCAATATTGGACGCGGACAAGGAGGGATTTTTACGTTCAGTGCGCTCGCTCATCCAAACGTGTGGTCGGGCTGCCAGGAATGCTGCTGGAAAGGTTATCATGTATGCCGATGAAATGACGGCATCTATGCGTAAAACCATTGACGAAACTGAGAGAAGGCGCTTAATTCAGGCAGAACATAACAAAAAGTATAATATTGTCCCGCAAACCATCATATCTCAAGTTAAGGACACCATCCATAAATATTTAAATGATTCTGGATATTTAGATACTCAAGAGGGAGGCGGACTTTCACTTGCGGAGGAATCGCCTGAGTTTCAATCAGTTGCAGATTTGCACACTCATATCAAAGAGTTGGAAGATAAGATGCGACAGGCCGCTAAGGAGCTGGCATTCGAGGAAGCAGCAGAAATACGGGATCGCATAAAGTCACTCAGATATTTGGAGATTGAACTGGGATGAAAAATGGCTTGGGGAAACGCTTTGCACTGTTTCTCATTCCTCTGCTAAGCGCAATTTTTTACAGAACGTGGTTTGCCACTTGTACCATCCGTTCACACGGTATTGAGCATAGATATGCTGCCGAAGATCGGGGAAAACCGCTGATAGGGATTTGTTGGCATTATTGCGTTTTGAGTATTTTTGCCATATTTCGGGATTATCCTTTGACCTTAATGGTAAGCGCCAGTAATGATGGAGAGTTTCTTTCCAGAATGGTTGAACGGTTTGGTTTCCCAACCGTACGTGGTTCAAGCAATAAACAAGGAGCAAGAGCCGCGATAGAATTGATTAGAGAATTACGCAGAGGCAACAATGTAGGCTTGGTTGCCGATGGTAGTCAGGGACCTCCAAAAATTGCTCAAGCTGGACCAATCCTGCTTGCTACCAAATCAGGTGGAACGATCGTACCCATGTCGTATTCGGTATCAAAATATTTCTCCTTCAAAACCTGGGATAAACTCATACTCCCAAAACCATTCAGCACTATTCATGTATTTTATGCTCAACCAATCATCTTACCTGAGGGAATGAAGGTAAGTGATCTTGGCGAGTTTCGACTTGAATTGGAGCACAGGCTAAATCAAATATACCATCAGGCATGGCAGCTTTATGGCAAGAGCGAGCATTAATTTGCTTACTCCCACAGGATGATTCCCTAAATAAATAACGACAAAAATAGTAACCTATGCATACGAAAGGTTTGATCATAGCAGGATTGGCAGGTGGATCAGGAAAAAGTGTTGTCTCGGTTGGCTTAACCGCTCATTTAGCGGAAAAGGGCTTTAATGTAGTCCCATTTAAAAAGGGTCCAGACTATATTGATGCTGGATGGATGGCCCTGGCTGCAGGAAAAAACTGCTACAATTTAGACCCCTACCTTATGTCCGAAGAGGCGATACTTACCTCTTTTTTCAAGCATAGCAAAGGCGCTGAATTTGTTATTATAGAGGGAAATAGAGGGATATATGATGGAGTAAATTCCAGTGGGGGATATTCTACCGCCGAATTGGCTTTACTACTTAAGCTGCCTGTTATACTTGTGGTAAACTGTACCAAGACCACTCGAACTGTAGCAGCCCTGGTGCTCGGCTGTAAAATGCTGGATTCCCGCATTAATATCCGTGGTGTGATTCTTAACCATATTGCCACAGAGAGACAGAGAGAGATAGTAACCGCTGCAGTGGAGGAGGCCACAGGAATACCCGTTCTTGGAGTAGTGCCCAGGATGAAAAAAGATATTTTCCCAATGCGTCATTTAGGCATGATTCCCCACCAGGAATATCTTGGCAGTAGTGGCGCTATTTCCTTTCTGGCCGAAACAATGGCAGATAACCTCGATATTCCTCGGCTTGAAAGTATTATGACTGAAATTACTCCGGTGATACCTCCAAGGCCTACACAGCTAAATTCACACCCCACAGGTAATACAGTTAAGATAGGTGTAATTCAGGACGCAGCATTTCAGTTCTATTATGCTGAGAATTTAGAAGCACTGAAAGCTGCAGGAGCCCAGATTATTCCAGTGAATGCGCTGCAGGATAAAGTTCTGCCACAAATAGATGGTTTATATATTGGTGGTGGCTTTCCAGAGACTAGTGCCAAAGAGCTTGCTGCAAATCAAGTTTTTAGAGATGCTATAAAGATGGCAGCCGAAAATGGCATGCCAATTTATGCCGAATGTGGCGGACTTATTTACCTTGGTGAATCTATAATACTTGATGGCCAGGAATACCCCTTATCTGGAGTTTTTCCTGTTCGATTTGGCATGTCAAAAAAACCGCAAGCCCACGGTTATTCCATTTTTGAAGTTGATCAGCAAAACCCTTTCTATGCCCTTAATTCTACAGTTAAGGGCCACGAGTTTCGCTATTCCACCGTATTAGAATGGCGTGGAAGTGAGAAAGATTTGGTTTTCAAAATGCAAAGGGGAAAAGGCTTTATGGACGGCAGAGATGGCCTGTATTATAAAAACGTCTTGGCTCTTTATACCCATATACACGCAGATGGAACACCCAATTGGGCACCTGGTTTTGTCAAAACCTGCCGGGAATACCGAGAGTAATCCCACTTAGCCCGGATATTTCATGAGCCTGAAGGGTGATGAATGCAGGCAATAGTGGACAGCACACTATGTATTGCCAGAAATTGCCCTTGTAATACTCGTAATGTATCGAAATAAAATGTTTTTATCTGTGAT
>CAZWVC010000366.1:0-4456 GCA_964637245.1 uncultured Desulfocapsaceae bacterium | reverse complement strand
TTTCTCATTTGCCAGAAGATCTGCCGCCAGAGGGGTTTGGATAAGCGATGGGGCGATGGCATTTACCCGAATTTTTGGCGCAAGTTCAGCGGCCAGCGAGAGGGTGAGGCCGCTGATTGCACCCTTGGCCATTCCGATTGATGCGTGAAAGGTGAATCCCTGTACAGCAGCCACACTGGAATACAGAACTACGGCAGATCCCGCTTTGTATTTTTTCAAGCGGGGCAGTGCAGCTTGAATTGCCAGTGCTGCACCCATAGCATTGACGCGGAAATCATTGAGAAAATCCTGTTCGGACAAGCGCCTGATATTAGCAAGATTTATCGTCCCCACTGCATAAACTAAACCGGCAAGATCTCCTTCCACCTCCTCCATTACTTTGGGGAACAGAGCAGTATCATTTACATCACCTACGGTGTAAGATGCTCCATATTCCGAGGAAATGTTTGCAAGCTTATCCTCATTACGGCCAACCAGGTGAAGAGAACGATTCTTCTCCCTGAGTTTCTTACACACCGCCGATCCGATACCTCCTGAACCTCCATAGAGTAGTATAGTCTCTGTCATTATTTGTCTCCTCCTTGAAATCGTCTGTTCTTTCACTTTTCCACTGCAACTGCAGTACTGCCCATTGGTTATTTTTTGGACTACAATAGGCGTTCGATTTCATCCGCTAGAGCATCCGGCTCTACAGATGAAGGAAAACGATGTTTGACCTCTCCATCTCTACCGATAAGAAATTTGGTGAAATTCCATTTGATTGGACCGCTTGCACCCACTCCCAGGTGCTCTTTGGTGAGATGTACATAGAGTGGGTGAGCCCCAACACCATTTACCTCGATTTTAGAAAACATTGGGAAAGTTACCCCATAATTCAGACGGCAAAATTCTTTAATTTCCTGCTCTGTCCCTGGCTCTTGTGTTCCAAATTGATTGCAGGGAAATCCGAGGACCATAAGCCCCTGCGATTTGTATTTCCGATACAGTGATTCCAATCCGTCATACTGCGAGGTAAAGCCGCATTTACTTGCCACATTGACTATCAGCAGTACATTGTTCTTATAGAATTCGAGTTTATGCTGTTCCCCATCTATAGTAGTGACGCTAATATCAAAAATATCGGTCATATCTGCCCCCTTGGCATAGAGCAGCGATGTCCACAATACCATGACTATCACGAGCCATTTTAACATCGGCTGCCTCCATTTCTTTTGCTCTCAAGTGATAATGCATGTGGGAAGTTCAAGATAGGTAATCCCCATATGCCATATTGTATGAAGGTGGGTATGAATCTAAGAAAACTCAAGGATAAAAGAGAAAATCGTGCTGGATACGCGGTAGAAATGCACCACTCTACTTTAATGGTTCAGACACAGATCTTCTTTTTCAGGGGGGCTTCCATATCAATTACCCTGAAGGGAAAATGACCTTTTCCTAAGTCTTCAGTATACATGCGTAAAACTTCCCGAATAACACCAAAGGCAAGATCATCCCAGGGTAGCTCGCTTAGGGAAACCAACTTGACTTCAAGACTTTCAGTTCCAGGACGGAAATCACTGTTAACCAGATCGGCCCGATACATAAAGTAAACCTGGTTAATAAAAGGCAGGTTCAACAATGCATAGGGCTGCATGTTTCCAAGTTTGGCATAGGCTTCCTCCATGCTTTCACGCCTGGCGCATTCCTCAATGGTTTCATTATTTTCCAGATATCCTGCCGGCAAAGTCCATTTGCCCAGGCACGGTTCGATGGCCCTGCGACACATTAATATCTTTTCACCCTTAATTGGTATTGCTCCAATGACCATATTGGGGTTTTGATAGTGAATGGTATTGCAGCTATTACAGACAAATCGAGGGCTATCTTCTCCATCGGGTATACGCCTGGTAACTTTCGATCCACACTGATTGCAATAGTTCATGGTGTCCGTAATAAACCTATTTTTAATAGATGATTGGGAATATATCTGCCTCAATCATAGACGAGATAGTCTGCCTCGGTTGCATTGCGCAGAAGTTGCAGTGACTGTAATTTTATCGCAAAAACGACGGCATCAGGATGATGGGCAAATTCATCCAGATGTGCGTGTTTTTTGACAAACCTTTTCCGTATATTTGCCGCATCTTCGGCATCCTTAATCTCTTCAAAGATTCCATTTATCGTAAGAGCCCATACATCCTCACGAGATTTGGGAGTATCGGATAAGCGTGTATCGATCAACAGACTTGCCGTAGGATTATTAATGAGATTGGCAAACTTCTTTGTGCTTTTATGAGTTACCATAAACAGTTTGCGATGCTCTTCATCACTAATGTACGCCATGAGCGAACAATGAGGTGAATTCTCTGAAATTGTTGCTAAAACGCATACATCCTGAGCCTGGATAACTGCCCGCATATCTTCCAAAACATGGTCCTCTCTTTTCAATAAGATCCTGTAAATCCAGCAATGGTTTGAAATATCAACAATGTATCTATCTCTTGGATAATAACTACCAGATTTCTTGAAAAATTTGCAAGTTCTCTTATCCACAAAAAAGAAAAGTTCCTGTTGCAGCCATGGCAACAAGAACTTTTCTTTGTGTGATATAATAGCGAGAGTGCTTACCAGCTATCACCTAGAACAAGGCTGATATCCATACACTTCTCTTTTTCTTCGTCGGATAGATCTTCTTTCTTTTTGATACCCTTGAGATCGTCAATGTAGCAAGCATATTCCTTACCATCTTTATCTCTAATCCATACCATTTTTTGATATTCTTTAGAAATATTCTCACCTCTCATGCTCATAGCGTTCTCCTTATTTGTAGTTTGATGTCCTGCTTGATTGTATTTGGGTTAGAATTACGCCACCTATATGGTACTGGCATTAGGTTGAGGAAACAGTAATGCTCCTAACCTGGATGTGCAACATCGACTAGATAAAAAACATTTTCCACCGCTTACCAGTCCTAAGTAAAGGTGAAATGCCCATTTTCATTATCATTTACAAGAATAATGTGAGGAAGAATATCCTGACCTACCTGAAAGCATAAGAAGAGAGAAAATGAATGAAATTCCCTCATGTTCAGGTATTCTTAAAAGAAAATAATTGTCTAAAAAAGATTAAGAGGAAAAATGCAAGATAAAGCTGAAAATGAAAGAAGCGTTTTTGAACTTCTGGGTGGTGTTGATGGTGTAAGAGAGCTGGCCAACTGTTTTTACGATACAATGAGCAGTTTACCGGAAGCTCAGAGAATACGTGACATGCATCCGAAGGACTTAAACCCGACACGTGAGAAATTTACCCTTTTCCTGTGCGGTTGGTTAGGTGGTCCCGCTTTGTATAAGGAAAAGTACGGTTCTCTGGATCTTACCGGTCTTCATGCTCTTCTACATATTAATGAAGCTGACAAAGATATGTGGCTCAAATGTATGGAGCACGCTCTTCAAAAACAAGCTCTCAATGAGGGGTTGCAGAAATCTCTGCTTGAACGTTTTCAAGTGCCAGCTGAAAAAATTTATAATTGGTGTCAGCAGCAGTTCTTACTGTCTCCACCTCTGGCCAACCATCTCAAAAGGTGATATCAGAAAATTTTCTGATATCAATAAATATTAGATCATAGTTTCATCTATTCGAATATATACCCCTCAGGCACTACAACAATTCTATTTTCAGAAACAGTAAATTTTTGGCGATCCTGCTCCAGATCGAAACCAATTTGTGTTTTGGCAGGAATTCTGACATTTTTATCAATAATACAGTTTCGCAACTGGGCTTCTGCACCCACATGGACACCGTTGAAGAGTATCGATTTACAAATGATCGCTCTATCATCGATAAAAATGTCGTGAAAGAGGATGGAGTGCCTGACATTACCTCCTGAGATGACCACACCATTGGCAAGAATCGAGTTTGCAAAAACATCTTCAGTTCCAGAATTACCTGGAATTGTCCTGGCTGGCGGAGATTGCGGCTGATAGGTGCGGATGGGCCAGTTACGCTGGTACAAATTAAGAGGTGGATCTGGCTTTAACAGGTCCATATTGGCCTGGTAATAGGCATCGATGGTTCCAACATCCCTCCAGTAACGATCGGGAGTTACCCTGCCCCGATCACTTCCGAATTTATAGGCTTGGACAGAATATTCATTCAGCAATTTAGGCAGAATATCATGACCAAAATCGTGGTTTGAATCAACGTTTTGCTGATCATCCAGCAATGCTTTTTTCAACAACTCGCTGGAAAAGACATATAACCCCATGGAAACAATACACTTCTGTGGGTTGTCTGCAAGAGGGGTTGGGTTTTCGGGTTTTTCTTCAAATTCGCTAATCTGTAGATTTTTATCTGCGACAATCACCCCGAAGGCGCTGGCTTCTTCAACCGAAACTTCCATGCAGGCAATGGTTACATCTGCCTTCTTTTTCTTATGCGATCTCAACAGTGCTTCATAGTCCATTCGGTAAATATGATC
>CAZWVC010000365.1:0-4465 GCA_964637245.1 uncultured Desulfocapsaceae bacterium | reverse complement strand
TTGAGTGATTAATGTTCACTGGAAAGCCAGGAAATCAGCTTAAAAGACAATAAAGATCGAGCGCTCGCTCATGTTGTTTTGCGGCCTTGTTTCTCCACCATGCAGAAGGGGACGGGGAACATGGCGAGGGAACAGCCGCTGGAGATCTGCTGCTCGATCTTTAGTGCCGTATGTACCAAAATATTAGCGACAAAACTGGCGCCGAACAATAGTATCTGAAAACCGATTGACACTTGAACGAGCGCTCAGTCTGTGGTAGTTTAAAACCATTATTCTGTCTTTGTCAATAGTTTTGTATGTAGTAATGGTATGAAAATCTCATTGTATTTGCGAAGGAAATTGTGGTGTAACTGCAAGTTGTCGACTATATTAAAAATATCGACCAAAATTCATTAATCTTGGGAAGGGAAAAACTATTAAAGACCATGAATTAGGGGTATTTTTACTAGAGTAACGAGTGTAGTCGAAGGGTTGAAACAACAGTGTTTTCTTATCATTCCAACCACTAAACGGAGGGTGACTTGGAGCTTCAGGGAAGAATTATTATTAACACCGGTGATGGGAAGGGGAAAACCACTGCGGCTCTTGGCACGGTGTTCAGAGCTCTTGGTCATGGGCAAAAAGTTTGTGTCGTTCAATTTCTCAAAGGCAAAAGAGATTACGGTGAGCGATTGTTTGCTCAATCGCTTGATAATCTTGAGTGGCATATTTGTGGCAAAGGATTTGTCTTTAAAAAAAGGTATATAGCTGAAGACAAAGCAATTGCTGAGGAAGGTTTTCAATTAGCCAGTGAGAAAATTTTAAGCAATGCCTTTGACTTGGTGGTCCTTGATGAAATAACCTATCTACCGTCATATAATTTCCTCGGTGTAGGAAAAATCGTGGACCTCCTCAAACGCAAACCCTCCAGACTAAGTGTCATTCTCACCGGTAGAACCGCAGATTCCAGTCTCATCGAAGTAGTAGATACAGTAACGCGAATGGACAATATCAAACATGCCTATGAGAAAGGTATCAAAGCCCAACTAGGCATAGAATATTAGTGTTCTACATGGAGAAATGATATGGGTGCTCTTACAGGAATTAAAGTACTTGATCTCTCAAGACTCTTGCCAGGGCCATATTGCTCTATGATTCTAGCTGACCATGGTGCTGAGGTGGTGGCAATTGAAGACAGAAGATTTCAGGAGGATGACCTTTTCTTTGGAGATATCTATCGCAATAAGAGGCATGTAACTCTGAATCTTAAAAGTGAGCAGGGCAAGGAGATTTTTTCCCGTCTGGTCTCCACTGTAGATATTATAATCGAGGGTTTCAGACCAGGGGTAGTTGATAGACTGGGAGTTGGATATGCTCAACTGAGCAAGCAGAATCCTGCGCTTATCTACTGTTCTATCACGGGTTATGGTCAAGAGGGAGATGAAGATCTAGCTGCAGGCCATGATGTCAACTATCTCAGTAGAGCAGGGGTGCTGAACCAGATTGGCGAAGCAGATAAACGCCCTGTAATTCCTGCTGTACAAATAGCTGATATTGCTGGCGGAGCCATGAATGCAGTGATTGGTATTTTGCTTGCTCTACATGAACGTAATTTCAGCGGAAAAGGACAATATATTGATATTTCCATGACAGATGGAGTTCTTGGCTTTCTCACCTTGCCACACATCTTGGCAAAAAAATCTGGCCAGCAGCAAAACAGATCAAATTCCATGCTATCTCATCAATATGGGTGTTACAACACCTACGAGACTGCAGATGGGAGGTATTTAGCTATTGGTGCAGTGGAGAACAGATTTTGGAATAATCTATGTTCGCTATTGGAGGTCGATGAATATGGTTCGCAGCAGTATGACAATGAAAAACGCTTACAGATTATAGAGCATCTGCGGGATATCTTTCTGTCACAGCCTCTTGAGCATTGGGAGCAATTGTTAGGCAAAGCGGATGTATGTTTTACCAAAATCCAGACAATCGCTGAGGTATTAACTGATCCACTTTTTACTGCTCGGGAAATGATTGTCGATGCAAGTGCAGAGGACAGTTCCGAAAAATCCTTTGGAATACCGGTGAAGCTAAGCAGAACACCTGGGAAAATTAGAAGTGCACCACAGCCATTTGGTAGCGCAACCAATGATGTGCTCAGCGAGCTGGGCTATTCAGCAGATCAGATAGCTTCTTTTTATAGGGACGGAGCAGTTTGATGTGAGTGCTAATAAATAACCAAGAATATACTTATGAATCAGGATTACTCTCAGTTTTTTAAGGTATTTACCCGAGTGAGTAAGGCTATCCACGAAGGTAAAAACAGTGATGAAATCCTAGAAAACATCGTCACCAATATTAGCGATATATTCAACGCTAAGGGTGCAATCTTCTGGATTGTGGATAGTGCGGGTGAAACTATACGCAACCGTATTTCCCATGGCTTTTCCTATCGTAATCTCAGTGAGATCGATTACCCGACCTTGATGTCAATATTCCATAAAGAAGGTTCTGATTACGTCTTCATCCAAGATGCAGTAAACGATGTCCGAATCCCCAATCTTGACAGAATTGGTAAAAAAAGGGTCAGCTCAATCCATGCCATGTTCTTTGATATAGTGAAAGATTATCGAGGCATCTTGGCCGTTTACTTTACCGAAGAACGTGATCTTTCAGCAGTTGAACGCGACATTGTTTGTGCCCTGGGCGAGCAGGGTGCGTTAGCGTTGCAGAAGAGTTTCATCTATGATGAAAAGATGCTTGATACCCTTCGACAGATGGTTGAGGGTTTTACACTGGCGCTGGAGGCAAAGGATGAGCAAACCCATGGCCATTCTGTGCGGGTTGCGCGGTTTGCTCACCGTATCGCCAAGCAAATGGAGTTAACGGAATCGCAAAAAGAGACAATTTACCACGGGGGGTTACTCCACGATATTGGTAAAATCGGCATGAATGATGAAATCCTTGACCGACTAGGCATCCTGAACAGAAGGGAGATGGATATAATCAAGCAGCATCCCATAATTGGTGCAAGAATTGTTCAACCCCTGGTCTTTTTAAACGATGTTGAACCATTGATTCTCCATCATCATGAAAGATGGGATGGTTCGGGTTATCCTGATGGAATTTCACGCGATGACATACCCCTTGGTGCCAGGATTTTAACCGTCTGCGACGCATTTGAAACTATGCTAGCCGGACGAAAACATTTTGAACGGATGAAAATTGAGGATGCCATTGTTAACCTGCAATTGGGCGCAGGGTCTCAATTTGATCCGAAGATTGTACTTGTTCTCTTTGAGATATTGGAAACAGAACCAGAACTCGTAGGAGTGGCAGAGATCTCAAAGAGTTTTCTGCAGATTCACAAGAGGCGCTTGCAAAATACAATGACCAGGCCAAATACTTCACTGTTTATCTGAAAATGAGAGCTTATTATCACCACAAAATTGATTGTGTCATTAGTTCTCCCCATCCTGTGAGCAGGAGAATCTGATGAATACCCTGAAGATTTTCATGTCAGAGTGGGGTAGATTTTATATCTCAATCGTATTACCGACGTTTATTGCAATCCTACTTACTGCCAGTGCTGTTTATTTTGTAGTAATTCCGGCTTTTGAGAAGAGTTTTGTGGATGGTAAAAAGGAATCGATCAGGGAACTCACCAAAGCCGCCTGGAGTGTAATTGAATATTATTATGGAGAAGAGGCAGCCGGCCGCCTTGATAGGGCTGAAGCCCAGAGAAGAACCCTCGAGGTATTAAAAACCATTCGATACGGGGAGGATAACAAGGATTATTTCTGGATAACTGATAGCAGACCAAGCCTGATTATGCATCCTTATTCAAAGGAGTTAGTGGGTGTTGATCTAAGCAGTTATAAGGATGCTCGCGGTAAAAGAATATTCCAGGAAATCAAAGAGACGGTCCAGCGTCACAACAGCGGTTTTGTAGACTACACCTGGAATAAATATTCAGAAAAGGATAATGTCCCCAAGCTGTCATTTGTAAAAAGGTTTACGCAGTGGGACTGGGTTGTTGGCACCGGTGTTTTCTTAGATGATGTGGAGCTGAAAACCTCACTCATCACCGGTCGCCTCTCGCGCCTGAGCATGGGGGCACTGGCCTTGCTAAGCTTGATTCTACTTTATGTCGGACGTCAGAGTTTCCATTCAGAAAAACAGCGAAACAAAGTGCAGCAGGAACTTTCCATTTCGCGGGTTAAATATAAAAAACTGGTGGAGACAGCTACCGAGCCGGTATTGATGTTCTACGAAGGCAGGTGTATCTATGCCAACCGATCGCTGCAAAAAATGACGGGGTTTTCCAATGAGGAAATTGAAGGTGCTGAACCAGAGCAGTTATTCAATATCCATAAGACAAGCAATAAATTGGACTTCTTTAAAGATGGCAGGATTAGCGAAGGTGAATTTAATGGATTGCTTGTCAATGCAGAAGGGCTATCCAGTGAGGTTATTCTCTCAA
>CAZWVC010000364.1:0-4474 GCA_964637245.1 uncultured Desulfocapsaceae bacterium | reverse complement strand
CCGGGAGCCTCATCTGCATGCAGTCCCGCCTGGATATATACTTTTTTCCCGGTGTCCTGACTGCCAAAGCGAAAGACTTCGATAAACCTTTTTGAACCAGGGCTGGTGGTGGGCAAATCGATGATTTCTTTTGTTTTCATGGGGGCGCCTCGATTGCGGGTTTGTCAACGATCTGCGGCTGGAGATGGGCGTGCCAGCGTTTTTCCAGTTGTTTTATGAGAAAAACAATAGAAAAGGTAATTGCCATATAGAAAACTGCTGCTGTCAGAAAGGCTTCGTAAGGGCTGTAATAGCGGGAATTGATTATCCGTGCTGCACCCGTAATATCAACAATGGTGATTACACTTGCAAGGGAACTGCCGTGAAGCATGAAGATGATTTCGTTGCTGTAGGCAGGCAATGCCCGGCGAAAAGAACTTGGTAAAATAATCCGGCGCAGCATAGTTAAGCGGGACATGCCTGCGGCTATTGCGGCTTCTATTTCACCATGAGGGGTTGCAACCATCGCACCTCTGATTATTTCAGTGGTATAGGCACAGGTATTCAAGGTAAAGGCAAACAACGCACAAAAGTAAGCCTCTTTAAAAAAAGACCAGAGAAAAGAATTTTTAAGAAAATCAAACTGACCAAATCCATAGTATACGAGAAACATCTGCACCAACAGGGGAGTTCCGCGAAAAAAGTAGATGTATGCCCGAACCGGAGCCTGTAATGCGTAATTTTTTGAGGTTCTGAGTACTGCCAGGGGAATCGCCAGAAGAAGCCCGATAATTAATGAGATAGTAACCAGGATGACGGTATTTTTTAAGCCTTCAAGATAAATTGGCAAGTTGTCAATGATTATGGAGAATTCCATTACTGAACCCTCCTAACACCTACTGAATATTTCTTCTCAAAATACTTGAGAATATACACGGAAATCGAAGTAATAATCAGATAGTTAAAAGCTACAACAAGATAAAAAGTAAATGGTTGGCGCGTTGCTCCGGCAGCCAACGCTGCTTTACGAACCATATCATCGAGGCCGATGATGGAAACAAGTGCTGTGGTCTTGACCAGTACTAACCAGTTATTGCCGAAACCAGGCAAGGCATGGCGAACCATCAGCGGCAGGGTGATACGCCTGAAGACCATGAAACTGCTCATCCCGTATGCGCTGCCTGCCTCCATCTGCCCTCGGTGAACCGCGAGTATTGCCCCTCTGAAAGTTTCGGTCATATAGGCTCCAAAAATGAAGCCGATAGTAGAAACCCCGGCGATGAAAGGGTTAATATCAATATAATCCTCATAGCCTAATATGGGGGCGAGCTGGTTGATAAACACCTGTCCGCCGAAAAATATCAACAGCATCATTACCAGATCGGGAATACCGCGAATGATGGTTGTATAGATCTGGGCAACCATCTGCAATATTTTTGACTTAGATAATTTTGAGAGTGCTCCGATCATGCCAAGAAACATTGCTATGACCAGGGAAGCCAGGGAGACTTCCAGCGAGATTACGGTACCTTCAAGTATGGACCTGCCATATCCATGGAGATTAAGCATACAATTATTCCAGGAGATGAGTGGATGCACTGCCTTACTGTAGAAAAGTGAAGCAGTGCATTATTAGCAAACGTGGGAGTAACTAATTAGTTACCATACACATTAAAATCGAAGTATTTATCCTGGATCTTTGTGTACTCACCATTTGCACGTATTGTGTCTATTGCTTTGTTGAATTTCTCAACCAGATCCTTGTCGTCTTTGCGGATGGCTATTCCTGCACCGTCACCAAACCATTTTGGATCAGTTAAATCTGGTCCAATGAACTGGTAGTCAGCACCTTCAGGTTTTTTCAAAAAACCATCGGATAGAGCAACACTATCGGCCAGCAGCATATCTACCCTGCCCGCTGTAAGATCGAGATAGGCTTCATCCTGGGTGCCATAACGCTTGATGCTCACATCTTTGCCGTAATTATCTGTCAGATAACGATCATGTATTGTTGCCCGTTGTACACCAACATTTTTACCTTTGATAGCTTCTTTGGAAAATGTGTCCATCATACCTTTCTTACAGACAAATTTTGCAGGAGTCTGATAGTATTTATTGGTAAAGGCAACCTTTTTCTTCCTCTCTTCGGTTATTGACATTGAGGCAATTATTGCATCATATTTTTTTGCAAGAAGAGCAGGGATAATTCCATCCCAATCTTGGGCTACCAGCACAACCTCTGCTCCCATCGCCTCTCCTAAAGCTTTGGCAACATCAATATCAAATCCGCCCAAAGTGCCGTCAGGGTTGACAAAACTGAAGGGTGGATATGCACCCTCCACTCCAATTCGTACCTTTTTCCAGTCTTTAGCAAAACCACTACCTGCTGCAAATACTAGTGTGAGAATAGTAAGATACAGAGCAATCTTTTTCATTTTCCTCTCCTTATTGGTTGGTAATGTAATGGCCAGCTGCCCGCTCAGACCATTGCCTGAATAAAATTTTTGAATCGATCCGAATCAGGTGATTCGAACACCTTTTGTGGTGTACCATCTTCAAGGATCAGGCCTTCATCTAAAAAGATGACACGAGATGAAACCTCTCTTGCAAAACCCATTTCATGGGTAACAACAATCATTGTTCTACCTTCTTCTGCCAGGTTATGCATCACCTGTAAAACTTCACCCACCAGTTCCGGATCCAGTGCGGATGTTGGCTCATCGAAAAGAATCGCCTCTGGCTCCATCGCCAAGGCACGCGCAATGGCTGCCCGCTGTTGCTGTCCACCAGATAGATGCGCTGGGTAGGCATCAAATTTGTCACCAATGCCGACCTGTTCGAGATACTTCTTAGCTTTTGCTCTCGCTTCCTTCTTTTCCATTTTGAGAACATGGACAGGGGCTTCTATTACATTTTCAAGAATGGTCATATGGGACCAGAGATTAAATTGCTGAAAGACCATCGATAGTTTGGCGCGAATTCTCTCCACCTGTTTGGTGTCAACTGGTAAATACTCACCTCGCCGATTATGTTTCATCGTCACTTCTTCTCCGGATACTTTCAGAACCCCCTTGTTTGGTGTTTCAAGCAGATTAATGCAGCGTAACAGGGTTGATTTTCCCGAACCACTGGAACCAAGCACAGAAATGACATCTCCTTTAAACGCGGCTAAAGATATGCCTTTGAGAACCTCGTTATCACCAAAACTTTTATGAAGATCAGTTATTTCTATTGATGCGGCTCGGCTGTACATGGGAGTCCTTTGTTATGTTAGAGATAAATATGTGACGTACAAGATACTTTGACAGCTAGAATCCTATTGTATCCTGTATGGTTAGTTTACATGCTAAAACGACTTTTTTCTCCTAACTTTTCGTTGTGCTCAAGATTTTATCTTCGGGATATCAGCTATATGGCTGTGATAAATTCATCGCATGCCTCAATGTAGAAAAAACATTTCGTTTCAGGATGATAACTAGTTAGGTGTATAAAGATATCCACCTGCTCAAAACATAATGAATTATGGTTTTTCAATCAACCAGTAAGTGGTATTGAGGAAAGTAATTTTGTATATATTTGAAAATAGGAAAAATAGTTTGATCAGACAGCCTGTGGCACACCATAATCAATAGCAACGAATGGGTGGTGATTAATCTCAAAATGAGATTCTAATTTATTCAGGTACCTGGAGGATTTTCTTCTGTAATTTTATGGAAATAGGGCATTTGCTGCAGCACTTGCCTTTTTTTGTGAATTTGGAACAGCATTTTTTGCTGATCTTCTTCACTTCTTTTTTCAGTTTAACTTTTTTTCCTTTTTTATCTTTTTTCTTACCCATGAGTATCTCTACACTCTACAGTAATGGAAAATGCAATTGATTATATGTTTTTTGATTCCTGAGTATGTACAGTAATAATCATTCTTATAAGCAGATCCACCTATATTTCCCAAGCCTCAATTAGCTCTTCCCAAAGTGTAATTTTTGCAATTATATAGTACAACGGAATGTGGTCACAAGGAGTCTAAATGAAACATAATAACTGGCTTGATTTCCGCATAAGGTAACCGTAGAATCTTGCGAAACACCTGATGATTTATTAAAACGTGTAAAACGAGAGGAATCTGACCAATGAACGCCTATACTGAAGCCCATCTTTTTGTTGCAGCAATACGAATTTTACAGCATCAGCAGAGTATCTTACCATCACTAGAGGGTGTCTGTAAGATGATCGATATCTCTATTGAGTCTGGACATACAATAGTTAGAAGTCTGGAGAGACTAGGAATCATTGAAGTACTTGAAGATCCATATTCCATTAAGCTTAGCGTTGCCGACCATCTGGCAATTGAGAAGATAGAGGGACATGAAGAAGAAAATTCCCTGGCCAAGGAGCTGGAAGTTTTTCAAGCTAAAAAGCAGAATTCTGAGAAAAAAATAGCAGATATTCAAGCCCAAATCGATCAAAAGAAAAAGGATATGCTCTCAGATCTCGAA
>CAZWVC010000363.1:0-4484 GCA_964637245.1 uncultured Desulfocapsaceae bacterium | reverse complement strand
AAAAAGCAAAATGTAATTCTACAAAAACAACCGAGGAGAAAAAAAATGCTGATAATTGAAAATTCAGTAGCTGTAATTACGGGAGGTAGCGGGGGTATAGGCAAGACCCTTGCTGAATATTGGCTAACCCACAAGGGCAAGGTTGTCATCGCCGATATCATGGAGGACGCTTTGAGTACAACCGCCGAAGAACTTAAAAAGATTAGCGGAGATGTGGTGACTCACTTATGTAATGTTACCTCTGAGGAGGATAATGCTGCGCTCGCTAAAACAGCAATAGATGCCTTTGGCGAGATTAACCTAGTGGCACCTTTTGCAGGTATTACCAGTGACGGTTTGATGGTTAAGACCGATCGCGAGACCGGCAAGGTGAGTGGCAAGATGTCCCTTGAGCAGTTTCAGAAGGTAATCGATATAAACCTCACCGGTGTGTTTCTCACGGTGCGTGAATGCGTTGAGCAAATGATCAATCACGACTGTAAAGGATTGATATGCCTGGTCTCCTCAACCGGATCACTTGGTACTGCCGGCCAGATCAATTATTCTTCCTCTAAAGCAGCAATGTCTGTTATGCCTAAAGTTATGACTGCTGAATTTTTCAGGAGAGGTTTTGCCGATAAGATACGCTGCATGGCGGTGGCACCAGGCTATGTAGGAACATCAATGGTCAAAAACATGGATGAGAGGATCATTGGTAAAATACTCGAACAGGTTCCGATTAGTCGTCTAGTAGAACCAGAAGAGGTCGTCTCAATTGTAGCGGAACTCTTCAGAAACGAAGCAATGGCTGGGGAGACTGTATTTATCCACGGCGGACTCAGATTAGGATCAAAAGGTTAATAACGATTACGGAGTAAAGAAATGGAAAATGTAGTCATTGTCAGCGGTAGCCGAACCGCAATTGGAGCATATGGTGGATCACTAAAATCAACCCCCGTGATGGAATTAGGTGCTATAACCCTAAAAGAAACGCTCAAAAAAGCAGGAGCACGTCCAGTAACCAGCGAAGAGTGTATCAATTTTGGTGCAGATGCAATTAGAAGCGATGGAATCATTGAACTGGAATCACGCTATCATGATTATGACTCTTCACTGCAACCCGTCATGGTAGATCAAGTTATCATGGGCAATGTCATCGCTGCCGGTCAAGGCCAGAATGTCACCAGACAGGCTATGATTATGGCAGGGATACCTAAGGAGACTGCAGCAACAACTGTAAACAAACTCTGTGCTTCAGGCATGGAAGCCGTGGCAATTGGCTATCAGGCTATCCGATCAGGTGATGCTGAAATTGTCCTTGCAGGTGGCATGGAAAATATGTCGATGATTCCCTACGCCCTGCCTACAGCCCGCTGGGGACAGCGCATGGGTGATGGTGAGTTAATCGATCTCATGGTGTATGATGGTCTCTTCGAGAAGTTTTACGGGTATCATATGGGTATTACAGCAGAAAATATTGCTGCCAAATATGGCATTACCCGGGATGATCAAGATGAATTGGGTGCATTGAGCCACCAGCGGGCTATGAAAGCAATTGGAGATGGCTTATTCAAAAATGAGATTGCCCCGGTGACCATACCTCAAAGAAAAGGTGACCCGATTATCTTTGATACCGATGAGCGCCCCATGGAAACAAGTGCAGAAAAAATGGCAAAACTACGCACTGCATTCAAAAAGGACGGCTCTGTAACTGCTGGTAATGCTTCTGGAATAAACGATGCGGCAGCCTCGCTTTTGCTGATGTCTGAACACAAAGCGAGGGAGCTAGGTTTGAGACCTTTAGTAACCATCAAGGCGCATGCCTCAGCTGGTCTTGATCCAGCGTATATGGGACTTGGTCCAATCCCTGCTGTGCGCAAAATTTACGCTAGGCATAATCTCACCATCGATGATTTTGACAGAATAGAACTCAACGAGGCTTTTGCTGCCCAAGCAATTGGCTGTGTCCGAGAACTAGGGTGTGACATGGAGAAAACCAATGTGGTTGGTAGCGGTATCTCTCTGGGGCACCCTATTGGCTGCACCGGGGCTCGAATTCTTGTTACCTTGATGAACCAAATGACAAGAGAAGATCTCGGACTAGGTCTGGCATCACTATGTATTGGTGGCGGACAGGGAATGGCAATGGTTTTGGAAAGAGCAGCGTAGTAACATTTTTACTCCTGGAGGTGACAAAAAAACCTTTACCTCACCTCCAGTACCTACCTCTTAATACCTCCTCAAGGCCCCTTATACCAAGTAATTTTCAGATACCGACCACCATCTTTGGATTCTTCGTATTTCTGAGGACATCTCTTTAACATCTTGTAATAATCTCATTTTCTCTTTATAAAATGTCAGGCAACTTAAATCATGTGCAGCGATTTACGCATAAATAATATCACGAGGAGACCGTTTTGAAGATATTAGGCATTTCAGCTAGCCCGCGAAAAGATAAATCCACCTACTTCCTGCTTCAACAATGCCTGGAGGAAGTTAGAAATACTTCTGAGACCATAGGTACACCAATCACTACGGGCGTGATCAATCTTGCAGGAAAAAAAATAAATGGCTGTATAGCCTGCGGTAAATGTCAAAAAGGTGTGCTTTGCAGCCAGGATGATGATTTTCAGGACATAATTCCCTTATTATCAGACCCAGAGCTATCTGGCTTAATTCTGGCAACACCTGTATACATGGGTTCGATGACATCCCAGGCCAAGGCACTACTTGACAGGACTGTACTTTTCCGAAGAAATGGCTTTCTCTTTAAAAACAAACTTGGCGGTGTAATTACCGTGGGCGGCTCCCGTAATGGCGGCCAGGAACTAACAATCCAGGCTGTGCATGCCGCAATGATGATCCATGATATGATCATCGTAGGTAACGGCCAGCACTTTGGTGGTGCAGCCTGGAGTAATCATCCAGCTGGGTATGAGGGTGATGAAACCGGGATTGAAACCGCGAAGTTGACAGGAAAGCGTATAGCTGAGGTTGCCTGTATGATGAAATAGAGAAATATATATAACCATTTCGCTATTTATCATAAGAGCGATATGGGTGTTTTGGGTGCTCCACCGCGTACGATTCTTCTGAGCACCTGATTCTCTATACGAGTACCACCCTTTTCCATCAGGGTAATATGGAGTGAAAATTGCAAGAATATTGAAGATTTATTAATGAATTAATATGTTATCTTTTAAATCTAAACAAACCTAACCTACTATGTCACTGAATAATCGTTATTTATTGCCAGTTCTTCTCTTTAGTTTTACTTTCATGCCGCAGCTGCTCCTCGCAAATGCAGTTACACATTTTACCCTTGTTAATGCTGACAGCAATTCCGATATCGTAACATTAGGAAATAATGATACAATAAATCTATCGAGTTTACCGTCTACCAATCTCAATATCCGTGCTAATACCAGTCCGTCCACTGTTGATAGTGTCTCGCTAGTTTTAAGCGGGGCAACAAGCGCCACGCAAACCGAAGGCACTGCCCCATATGCATTGTGGGGTGATCAAGGCGGCAACTATAATGGTGGCTCCCTGAACCCTGGTGCACACTCGCTCACCGCAACCCCGACATTATCGAGCGCTACAGGAACTCCCTTAACAATATCATTCACCGTTATCGATAGTGGCTCAAGCATGCCTTCGGCAGATGCAGGAAGTGATATGTACATTTTCCTTCCAGACGACAACATTACCCTCAATGGCAGTGGAACCGACCCCGATGGCAATATTGCAACTTACCAGTGGAGCCAGCTTGATGGACCAAACACACCAGGTTTGGGAGGTCAACAGACGCCATCCCTTACGATGTCTTCCCTTATCGAGGGCACGTATTCCATGCGCCTCACGATTACCGATAATGACGATAACACTGCCTCTGATGATGTGTATATTCACGTCTTTGCCTCAACCGATAACCCAAATGCACCAGACCCCACCGGTGAGTTAAAGAAATGGCATAAGGTCACACTCACGTTCACTGGCCCGGAGACAAGTGAAACGGCTACACCCAACCCTTTCACGGATTATCTCCTGAATGTGACCTTTATAAATGGCTCCAGCGTATATACTGTTCCCGGTTACTTCGCCGCAGATGGCAATGCTGCCGATACTTCAGCCTCTCAGGGTGATAAATGGCGGGTCCATTTTGCTCCAGATAAAACAGGTATTTGGAATTATGTAGTGTCCTTTAGAACTGATACTAACATTGTCAGCTCAACAGACCCAATGGCCGGCACAGCTGTCAGTTCACTGGATGGTCTTACCGGAAGTTTTACCATCACGGCAACCGACAAAACAGGTCGTGATCACCGGGGAAAAGGACGCTTGCAATATGTTGGTACACGCTATCTCAAATTTGCCGAAACCGGCGAGTATTTTCTCAAACAAGGTGCGGATGCCCCAGAAAATTTCCTCGCCTATGATGATTTTGACATCACCCCCGATAACGGCGGTCGCCGCAAGTCCTGGGCTCCACATCTCAGTGACTG
>CAZWVC010000362.1:0-4504 GCA_964637245.1 uncultured Desulfocapsaceae bacterium | reverse complement strand
ATACCATTTAACGGGGTGCGAAGTTCATGACTCATATTTGCCAGGAACTCACTTTTAGCCTGGTTTGCCCTATTTGCCTCTTTTGCTAGGTAGCTGGACTCCTCATTGGCCAGTTGAAGTTTTACATTTGCCGTCTCCATTAAAGCATGAGCGTGGGCCAGTTTATCTTTCTCTACCTCAAGATCTAACTGGATGTGGTTGCGAACTTTCTCATATATAAAACTGAGAACAGCAACAAGCAGATAAGCAACGAGAAATCTGATATTGCCCTCTGCAGAATATGAGTGGAGAAAAGTGAAACCAAACGGATTGTATAAAATGAAAAGTAGGCAGACAAAATAAGCAATATTCCAGGGAATACCTATTCTAGTTCCCTGAAGATAGAAAGTAAAAACCGGGTATATAAATGCATAATAGATTTTTGAACCATTAATATCCCCATGAGCCGCCAGATAAAGGAATAAGACACCTAGAATTGTTGCCATACTATTACTTACCCATTGAAGGCTGAGTGATTTCCCTAGTAATAGCAGGCAAGTAGCCATCCATATTCCGGTAAAGATTTCAAGGGTAAACTCAAGGAAATTACCCGCCAGAAAATCTACTACCGCGAAACCAAAAAGAGGAATTGTTGAGATAGTCAGAAATATCTTAAGAAGGCTAAGTTTACCTTTTTCCTCTTCTGAAAAAACCACAGAAGAATGCTCATAGCCTTTTTGTGAAGCATCAAACATATGTAATCATTCAAGATAATTGTCACATTATTCATCGGCTGGAATCTCACGATGCAACAGCCATAGATATTACCTTGGTAATACATTCTGTCTGATACGATTAAGGAACCCAAGCCACTTGCCATCTACCTTACAAAAAGCATAGCGCAAAAATACAAAATTATCAAAATTTCAAAGTTGTAATTGTTTTCTAGAAACTCGGTTTGTATACTGACCTAACCTCACAAAACGGCTCAGTGACGATAATTTTACTCTTCAGCAAAGTGAGCTTACATAACTTGCAGTACAATATGACCACAACAGCAGAACTGTAAACAATTTAAATCCTTTAAATTATCTCCGCTTTGATGGATTCAATCCACTGTTGTGCAGCATATTGAGCAGCAGCAATATCTTCAACTGGAATAGTCAGCTTTTCAGCTAAACGAGCTATTTCTTTAGGTTCATTATTTTCCAAGGAAATCAGAAGTATCAAATATTTTCCCAACTCTGAGTCTGGATTGACATAACCTTCTTGGAAGTTGGGAGAAAGAGGCAGCTCATTGAAAATGAGGATAAATGGGGTATCAAGCATTATATCCAGCAAAGAAAGCATACCAAACAAAAAAATGACTTCTGGATGAAGGTTTGGCACAAACCCTTCTTTTGCCAGCTTTTCCAGCAACTTCGCCCGAAATAGTGCAAGGAGCAACAGCTCTTCTGGATTATCTTCCGCATTAATATCCGAGAGGATGACCATACGCAACCAATATCGCATCCGCGAATTACCCAAGAGGACTACAGCATGCCGTATAGTTTCTATTTTCATTGATAAACCGAATGCCGCAGAATTAAGCAAGCGGAGTAGGCGGTAAGTAATTGAAGGATCAGAATTTACCAGCTCAATTATTTTCTCGGTATCCAGATTTGCATTATTTATTGCAGAGAGTATCCGGATCTTAGAGGATTGTGACGAGTGAATTTTTTTACCGGTAAGATTTTGTGGTCGGGCAAAAAAGAACCCTTGAAAAAAGTCAAAACCCAATTTGTGTAAAAATTCATAAGCACTCTTACTTTCAACTTTTTCTGCTAATTTTAAGGCTTTTTTTTCTTTTATCTGATTGAAGATATCTTCTATTTCATTCTGGCTTTTATCAAGAACGTCCACCTTAATAATATCGGCAATGTTTAGCAGCGCCTCGTCGGTTCTTCTGCTATTGTCAAAATCATCAATTGCTATTAAGTAGCCCTCTTGCTTCAGCTTAATTAGCTCCTCCATTATCTCTGGAGAAGAGGCAATATTCTCAAGCACTTCAATTACGGTTACCGAGGATGGCAGGGCACGCGGTGCACCTTCGAGAATAAGACTTTCGGTAAAATTAATAAAAATTCTTTTAGACTGGTTTATATCTTCCTGGCTTCTGACAAAACCATACGTTGCGACATCACCGGTTGCAAAATCAGCATCTTTTATTACCGCAGCTTTTTCATCAAGGCCGGAACGAAACAAGAGCTCATATCCGTAGGTTCTTAGCTCTCTATCTAAAATTGGCTGTTTTGCAACATAGAAAAATTCATCTTTATCTGTAACATTATTTTTCATGGGCTACTTTGTACTAACAAGTTAATATCAATCTCCTAAATAGATGCAGTTCGTTCAAGCATATCAGGTCTTTTTGTATCATGCAAATTTTGCCAATTAGCAGACACATCTACATCCCCAATTCAACTAGTATATCATGCAAATTCAAACCTTTTGCAGAAACACAATACTGTATAACCAACCCTTTTTTATACAAAGACAACCGACACCTAATACAAGATAGGTGAATATGGTTGCAATGACCTACATGAAAGAGGGGAAAAATCCTCTATAAAATCTGTCGGTGATGAAAAAAAATTTTTAAAGCCTGGATAATGTTGTCACTAGTGGAAAATTCATTTTACACTCCCAGTAATTAGTTTTGTAGCATCCGTAAAAATATGAAATTAATGATTTTTTTTGCAAAAAAATGGATTTTTAAAAAAAAATCCATAAAAGAGCTAAAGAATTAAATGATTTGGTCGATAAGAAATATTAGGGCATCAAAGTCTTATCAGCTTCGAGTCTGGTTTGTTTTGATGATACCATTCTCGCTTGATGACGATATTGACCGAAATGTTTGCCAAAGATTTTTCTCTTTTCAGTTCAGCTTTATTGCTTATACTTCTGATTTCTACTTCCTGTTTCTGCCCAGAACGTGTCTTTGGAGCATGGCAGCATCCAAAGAAAATGACTGTAATATGCTACATGAACGGCGACAATAATCTTGCAGGTGAAGTCTTCCATGCAGTAGATATGCTGGAGACCGTTGGCTCAACCAGAGATATCGATATTCTTGCACTGGTGGACGGTCAACCAGGTAACAATGGGGGGTACGGTTCGCAGTGGCAGGGTACCAAACTCCTTCATATAACCAAAGACAAGGAAATCGGGGTAATAAACTCTCCTGTACTTGAAGATTTAGGAGAGTTAAATCTGGGTGATCCCCAGGTTTTAGAAGAATTTGTACGCAAATGTCTCAAATATCCATCGGAAAAGTACTTCTTTTTTCTCTTCGCCCATGGCAGAGGAATTATTGATACCCAATCTCTTGATAGGCCAAAGGGATATAAATCACTCCTGCTCTCCCCCGATGAAACCGACCAAAAATCTATGAATCACCAGGAGTTTAGGGAAGCTCTTGTAGGAGGCCTGGCTGGTAAAAAGTTTGATCTCATGCTCTTCTTTTCCTGCCTCACCAATATGGTGGAAGTCGGCTATGAATTGCGTAACATCACCAAATATATGATAGGCAGCGAGGACGAGATCAGGCTTATTAATAGACCCCAAGGTACCTATCAGATTAGGGGAATTGAAGCAGAAAAGCTCGTGGCACAACTTTCAACAAATCTGCATACATCGGCCTTGGAACTGGGCAAGGAAACCATTGATTCGTTTATCAACCAATATGAAGGGAAAACCGGGCAAACAAAAGAATCTGACGGCAACTTCGCTGCCAAGTACGCTGCTACCCTTTCACTGGTTGACTGCCTACAATACGATAAACTCGCAGCTGCCCTGGATAATCTGGCAGAATACCTGATAGCTCGTATCAGCCACAGAGATTTTGCCAAAGCAGCACTTATAAGTATTAATTCATCTCTTCAACATACCCAAAATTATCCAAGTTTTCTTAATCTTGAATATTACGACCTACAGGATTTTCTCGAAAATCTTGGTAAAAATTCAAATGATCTGCAGCTCATATCTTTGTGTAATGTTGCTATAGGAATCTTGCAAAATGAGCTTATCCTGTATGAGCGACATACTCAAAACAACCGCTCACACGGCTTATCCATTTTCATGCCAAGTTTTCAAGTTCCTGAAAATATTTATCAATCTCATTTGCATATGTACAACAGATCAAGTTTCGCAAAAGAGAACTCCTGGGTTAAACTCATCGACATCTACAGGAGGCAAATGCTCCTTCATCATGGTGAAATCTTACTCGATTACTATGAACTTGCCTATTTACACTCTGACACCGTTGAACTTGATCGCCTCAATGCACGAATTCCTTGGGCGATCCAGAAGGATATTTTACGCGGAAATCTAGCTACTACAGAGCGCTATTTTACTCTATTGAAAAGGGAGAAAATTGATCATCAATACCTTCGATATATTGATAATGCCTTAAATGTTTCAGCGACAGATGAGCAAAAAGGAAGGGTAATGCTCAAAACCTTACAGTCATTGCATGCCTTCTGAT
>CAZWVC010000361.1:0-4518 GCA_964637245.1 uncultured Desulfocapsaceae bacterium | reverse complement strand
AATTGTTTTTTGTTTGATTGGATGAATTTGTTTTCTTGACTTACTTTCTCATAGGAGGCGCTGAAGCTCGCCGGTGAACTCAAACGCTGGGCATATAAAAATGATCAAAGTTGACACAAAAACCTCACTCATGAAAATAGAAGTCTATTGGGAAAATATCACAAAAGAAAAAAGTGATGATTTAGATGCATATGACTATATTGCATCCACTGCTATGTCCCTGAAAATGACTGCTTTCCAGCTCAAAGATAGTATTGAAAATCAAATGCTTAAAGATAAAACGGCCAAACTTAAGCTGCAAAAATTACATAAAGCACTGAATAACATAGTAAGAAAATTAGATTTCAGGTATCGGGTAGATAAAAACACAGAATACATAGAAGGCATCTTAAACATGTTGTCTCTGGCAAAACAGGATATAGAAACCATAAGACAACATCAACAAATTTTGCACAACAAAACGAGCCTTTAGGCATATGAAATCAAATATATATAATGATTATTCAAATATGAATTGCCCAAAATGTAACTCTATAGATTTGCGTAAACGCAGTTTTGACGCACCTTTTAACTGTCAAAAATGCGGGGGGATGTGGCTTGAGAGTGAGAAAATACCAACATTTATAGAAAATTCTGGTGAAGTGGCAGGTATGGAGACAGGTGATGTTCTCTATGATGACAAGACCGGGCTTTGTCCTGAGGGCCATGGCATAATGATAAGAGCAAGAATTGATGTTGAGGAACCTTTTTACCTGGAAAAGTGTTCTACGTGCTGCGGAATCTGGTTTGACAATGGTGAGTGGCAAAAAGTCATTAACAATAATCTGATTGCCAGCCTAAACGAGTTTTGGTGTAAATCTTGGCAAAATCAACAACGAAAAGTCAAAAGCAGGGTCAGCTATCTTGAAAGTAATAGAAGACTGCTCGGTAAAAACGTTTTTGAAGAAGTTATGAGATTATCCGAAATCTTAAAAGATCATCCCGAAAAGGGACGTGCAGTTGCTCTACTTCAACAAGAAATAATAAAAAAGAAGCTGTAATCAGCTTTTTCATCTGGCAACATAACAGTGCTTTGACCTGTTTATCCTACTATCTTTGGTGTTGATTATAGTCGCGCCATCATATCTTTCCGTTATGACAGTTAGACTTCACTTTAGTTAACAATACTATGGATTTAGTACTACAATTTTGGGGTGGTGGATTTTACCTGCTAAATAAAATTCTCTTTGCTTTAGCAGTTGGCAGAAAACCCCAAAAAAAAAGGCAGCTTAAAATCTACGGTTGGGTAATTTATTTACTTGGAGTACCGGCATGGGTAATAATTCTTCTGCACAAACATGATTGGATTGCTGCCTCAATTGAGGCGGGTGGGGTGCCATCTATGCTGTTTGGCTTATACACAGTCTATAAAAATTCCACGATCCCAAACAGGCTCTTTGACAAAGTTGCATCTGCGTTCACTTATAGTTTTATTACAATGGGTGTTGGTTATAGTTTGTTTGACTATGGTGGTATTACATCTATCTCACAATTTCTTGAAATAGGGGTAATGATAGGGTTTTTAATGGGAAGTTACTTATTGGCAAAAAACAATTCCAAAGGCTGGTTATTTTTTATGTTAATGAATGGAAGTATGGCTTCACTTATGCACATTCAACACAAGCCTTTATTGACAGTTCAACAATTGATATCATTATGTTTTGTAATATACGGTTTCATCGCTTCAATAAGGTCAAAACATTCTTAAACTTTTGCCTTTAGGTCTGTGAAGAAATACGAGCAGCTTCCATTCAATGTACTTTACGTCTGGTATCATATATATAACCGATAAGCTATTACGCTCAAGACTCATAACCAAGACTAAGTTTTTTTTCCTACACTTAGCCTAAAGTGAAAACTTAAAACATTTAATAAATCCATGTCTACTATTCTTATTACTAATGATGACGGTATAAATTCTCCAGGTTTAAGGGCAGCTGCCGAGGCAGCTAGTTCACTCGGTAGAGTCATTGTAATTGCCCCTTCTTCTCAACAAACCGGTACCGGCAGAGGACTATTTGGAGAGAAAGATCTTTGTCTACTACCAACGGATTACAGAGTTAACAATACAAACATCGAAGCATATCATTGTAATTGCTCACCAGCCCTGATAGTCCGTCATAGCCTCAGAACGATATTAATAGATTCACAGCCAGATCTGATTGTATCTGGCATTAACTATGGAGAAAACTTAGGTTTCAACATAACAAGCAGTGGTACAATCGGCGCGGCACTCGAGGGAGCTAGTTTTGGAATTCCAGGTATCGCTATTTCCAAACAAACAGACATTTCATCCCACCATACTTACACCGAACAAGACTGGGCTGCTTCGATATATTTTCTTAAAAAATTCAGTTTAGCAATTTTAGGCTCTGGTTTGCCATTTGACGTGGATATATTAAAAATCGACGTACCAAGCGATGCTTCAACCTCGACAGAATGGCAATTAACAACTTTGGCGAGAAGCGCCTATTATTTCAAAGAAATAGAAAAACCATCCTTGGATTGCAAACTAGGAGACGGTATAACCGTAATTAATGTTGATGAATCAATTCTTGATGATGCTTCTGATATTAATGCTATTCACAAGGAAAGAATTGTATCCGTTACACCTATCAGTTTAGATTTAACTTCACGGATAGAATTCCAAAAACTGAAAGAGGTATTAGAGCCATAACTTCTTTTATAAACCTTCATAAAAGCCTCTGCTTCACCCAGCTATTTGAGGCAAGATGAAAACTCTTACCGTCAATTACTCATTTGATTACCACTACCCTACATTCCCTGTTTACCCTCTGATAATGATAATGGAGAAGCTCAACAAAAGACCTAACGGTTTTAGTGCGTCAAATACTCATAAAATATAGACTTGGAATGAGTAATGTATTAGTAATAAAAAAAATACTTGTATAAAAATGGCTTTTAAAATTGTTTTTTCAAAAATAAGAAACCTGTTTCATATTCCGACTTGGGTTTTAGTTTTCTTAGCGTTGGCATCCATAGGTGCATTGATACTTGATATAATTTTTGTCTTTAATATCAATACATTTGAGTCAGTTACGATAAATGGTACTGAGTACCATAAAGGAACAGAACAATATCTGGTTGAAATAAATAAGCTAAAAAAATCCTTTGCTTTTTCAGGAATTGTAGCAATGTTCGTTGGAATATTCTCAACCAGAAACATTTACAAAAGAAATAAAAAGAAAATAACCAACCGTTTCTCTCAGAGGAAATAAGGCCTTATCTCAGTAAACAACTTCTCAATAGTAATAGAACTCTCGCTAAAACCGGAGAAAAACCTCACAATCAACCCCACAGGTATTCAATATATGGATACCGTTTTAATTAAATGATAACGATTGCGCTGGGCACAGATCATGCTGGTTTCAAGTTGAAAGAGATAATTAAAGACTATCTCTTGGGCAATGGATATCAGGTTAATGACTTTGGTGCCCATAACAACATCTCATCTGATTACCCAGACTTCTGTCGGCCAGCTGCAGAAAGCGTTGCGTCTGGTCAAAGTGATCTAGGGATTGTTTTGGGAGGAAGTGGAAACGGTGAGGCAATCGTAGCCAACAAAGTAGTGGGAATTCGTTGCGGTTTATGCTGGAATACAGAAAGCGCACAACTCGCCAAAGAGCATAACAATGCCAATATGATTTCTATTGGGGCTCGAATGGTAACAACTACAGATGCTCTCAAAATTGTAAAGACATGGCTGAATTCGGAATTTGCTGGTGGTCGACACATCCAGAGAATACACAAAATTGAAGGATGATATGGCCAGACTGAGCAAACTCATAAGCTCCGTTGGCTTTACAGAGGAAAAAACGTTTAAACAATCCAATTAGTGGTTAATAGAGAAGTATAAACAGACATCCGTAATAATTAATGTAGCACTTTAATCACTAGTCAGTTGAGCAAAATTTGAGTTCACTTGGTAAATTGGTAACTGTGTAGCAGCTGATAAAAACAAAACTGCCCCCCATTCACATGCCCATAGACATTGATTCGTTGACCTATGAAGAATTGCTGGAGTTAAAACATATAATTGTTGAACGCTTGAAACATCTGGACTCAATCAAACCACAAAACCAGGTATTGCAGTTTAGACCGGGCGATGAAGTCAACTTTGCCCATCAACGCCGCGGTAGACAGACAGGAACACTACTTGAAATTGATGATAAAGCTGCTACGGTAATAACTAAGTCGGGTCAAAAATGGAAAGTATCCCCCAACCTCCTCAGGAAAATTATCAAGTCAAAAACCATCATTTCCAAGACCTCCAAAATTACCGATATAAAGTCGAAAGATAAAGATGACAATGACTACTGAATCCCTCCTGCAGAATAAAAGAACCCTCATAACCCATGCTGATTCTTTCATGGGACCTGATCTCTGTGAGGTTTTTGTAAAGCGTGGTGCAGAAGTCATACCTGATACTCATTCCCTCATTGATGCCGATGAGGCAGC
>CAZWVC010000360.1:0-4564 GCA_964637245.1 uncultured Desulfocapsaceae bacterium | reverse complement strand
TCTGATTATGATTTCTGTCTATATCTTTTTCGCAAAATCGAGACCAAGATTCAGTACAATATTTCCATAATGCTTTAAGTGAAAAGACCAGATCCTCAAGTGTTTCAATCTTACTTGTATATTCCAGAGCAAACTGGACACCGATTCCATTCCAATCCGGACAGTGATTCCATTTGATTCCGGACACCGATTCCATTTCAATCTGGACAGTGATTCCATTTGATTCCGGACAGTGTTTCCAGACGAATCCGGACAGCAGATTTTAAGTAAGGCGACGCATAGAACAATCTGGTAGAGACAGACCTTTTTGAGCAAATGATTCAGGGAGGTTGTCATGCCGCGAAGGAGATTATCTATGCGAAAAATACGTGAGGTTTTACGCCTCAAACACCATTGTAATTGCAGCATTCGAGAAATCAGTCAAAGTCTTGGTATAGGCAGAGGAACGGTAGGTGACTATCTCCACCGAGCCACAGCCGCCGGATTAGATTGGCCCCTCCCCGATGATATTGATGATACAATCTTGGAACAGCTGCTTTTTCCCTCAGCAGCGCCCTGTGTCACAAAAACAAAATTCATTCCTGATTTTCATGAAGTCCACAAGGAGCTGCAGTCCCGAAAACATGTCACCCTGAACCTCCTGTGGCAGGAGTATAAAGAGCAACATCCTGATGGATATCAATACAGCTGGTTCTGTCATAATTACCGTGATTGGGCAGCTCAGCTGGATGTGGTGATGCGCCAGGAACATCGCGCAGGTGAAAAACTGTTTGTCGATTATGCTGGCCAGGCTGTTGATATAGTTAACCAGGAAACAGGTGAAATCCTCAAAGCGCAGATTTTTGTTGCGGTGATGGGAGCAAGCAACTACACCTATGCCGAAGCAACGCTGAGCCAGAAGTTGGAGGACTGGATCGGCTCACATGTTCGGGCATTCTCGTATTTAGGCGGTGTTCCTGCAGCCGTTGTTCCTGATAATCTTAAAAGCGGTGTCAATAAGATCTGCCGCTATGAACCGGATATCAACCCCACCTATAACGATCTGGCCAGACATTATCAGACGGTTATTCTGCCTGCCCGACCAAGAAGACCCCGAGACAAGGCAAAAGCTGAAGCTGGCGTTTTGCTGGTTGAACGCTGGATACTTGCACGATTAAGGAAACATACCTTTTTCAGTTTAGCTGAATTAAACCGCGAGATCAGCAAACTGCTGCAGATGCTCAACCGTAAAGCATTCAAGAAACTCCCCGGATGCAGGCAAAGCAGGTTCGAGGAAATTGACAAACCTGCCTTGCGAGCCTTACCGACAACTCCGTATGAATTTGCCTACTGGAAGAAAGCCACCGTTCATCTTGATTATCATGTTGAAGTGGAAAAGTACTATTACTCCGTACCGTACAATCTAGTCAAAAAGAAGCTTGATATACGCTATACCAAATCCACTGTTGAATGTTTTTACAAGAATAAAAGAGTTGCAAGCCATCTGCGTAAAATTACCGGCAGCCGTCATTCTACAAGAAAAGAGCATATGCCGCTTAAACATCAGAAGTTTCTTGAGTGGTCTCCTCAGAGGTTCAAACGGTGGGCGGCTAAAACAGGTCCTCAAACACTTATGCTCACTGAGCTGCTGCTGTTACAAAAAACACATCCCCAACAGGCATATCGGACCTTGCTGGGCATTCTCAGGCTCGGTAAATCATACGGCAATAAACGCTTGGAAGCAGCCTGTAATCGTGCGCTCCATATCAATACTCTTTCATATAAGAGCATAGAGTCAATCCTGAAAAACGGCCTCGACCACAAACCTCTACCTGCAACACAGCCCACGAAAGCCCCTCTCAAACATGAAAATATCCGTGGTGCCACCTACTATAAATCTAACAAAGATCAAAGGAGAACAACATGCTGCTTCATCCCACACTCGAAAAACTGAACACTCTGCGTTTGTCGGGTATGGCAACCGCTTTGCAGGAGCAAATGAACATTGGTGATATCGAGACGATGAGTTTTGAAGAACGACTCGGTTTATTGCTTGATCATGAACAGGCCGTGCGAGAAACGCGACGGCTTACCACCAGACTGCGAAAAGCAAAACTGCGGCAGGACAGCTCTATTGAAGACATTGACTTCCGTCATCCCAGAGGTCTGGATAAATCACTTGCTTTACGGCTTTCTGACTGTCACTGGATCAAAGAACACAATAACCTCATAATTACTGGCCCCACGGGCGTAGGTAAATCTTTTCTCGCCTGCGCTTTTGCCCAGAAAGCCTGTAGGGAAGGCTTTAACACGCTTTACCTGAGAATGACGAAACTTTTTGAGGATATGAGTCTTGCTAAAGGAGACGGACGGTATCTCAAGCTCCTCACAAGCTATGCCAAAATGGATTTACTTGTTCTCGATGATTACGGCTTGATGCCGCTCAATCAGGAACAACGGCATGACTTCCTGGAAATCCTTGAGGATCGACACAACCTCAAATCGACTCTTGTCACCAGTCAGTTGCCAGTTGAACACTGGCATGAGCAGATCGGCGACCCGACCATGGCGGATGCTATTCTCGATCGTCTTATTCACTGCGCTCATAAAATACATCTGAAAGGAGAATCTATGCGGAAAAAGAAAGCAAACTTGACATGAATAGAGAAGAAAAGGTAAAGACAAAATAACAGCGTCGCTTCGCTCCGATTCACCTGTCCGGAATCAATGGAATGGGTGTCCGGTTTCCTCTGGAATGAGTGTCCACTTTCGACTGGAATCAGTGTCCAGATTCAGTGGAATACGCAATCTTTGTGGGCAGTAATCTTATACCAGAGCAAACTGCCGAGCAGGCAATCCACCTGGTAATATCATTTTTCAGAATCGACTATTTAGTTAAATTGTAAACTTGAAGTCGTAAGAATTACAGTTATAACAATTCTAAACTGTCGTGATCATTAATTATTGAGATTTTATTTTAACAACAGATTTATTGCGCCAACCGGCATTGGAGATTTGGATAAACGAGTTAATGCAATAATGTTTAAAGGTGGTGAAGGTTCTTCTAGTGTAGGTGGTCTGACAAAATCTGCTATGATCACTGAAAGCTCAGAAGCAGGACCGGAATAAGTTGTCCAGTCTTCATCATCATATTGGTCGTACAACATCATGTGACCATCTTCATAAATATCGCCAACAAGATACCCCCCAATGCCGATAAGATCTGTGGATATTGTTACATTATCACTCGAATCTTGAGTTATGCTAGCTGAAACAGGTGTCACCGTACCTTCATAATCATCACTGGTCCAATATTCTCCCTTCCAATTATTCCCCGAAATATCGATTGAGACAGTTCTAAGCTCTTCTATTTCAGCCGAAGAGCTGGATCGGTAATTTGCGGAAAATGAATTGGCCACTTTACCCTGGACAACGAGTAATCCTTTGAGTGGGATTGTGAGCATCTCAGAATCAACCTTAAATGCTCCAAAATATCCTTCAATAAATGAGCCTCCTATTTGATCTTTTGTGTAGAGGCCTGCTAATGAACCATACCTTTCATTTTGAGATACAGTGATAATTTTTATCAGCTCAGGCTGAGCAAAGAGTTTCTTAAAGCTAGTGGAACCATCAATTTCTGTTTGTATGCTTCCAATATCTATTTGATTAAAACTATCTGCCAATGAACCTTGATGATCATTAACCTTTCTATCTAATTGATAATTCTTTGTGATTACAACTTGTTTTTGCTTGTTTACAAATAGAAATAGGTAATCAACAACGTTTATCTCACTACTAGGTGCAGGCAGTTTAGTGGTGAAAAAGTTGCCTTGGGAGTTAACCATCTCCTTAAAAAAATATGGACTAGATTTGTTAAAACGAAAATAGCATCGAACGCCAAGTAAGTCTTTTGGATTTTCAACTTCTACTTTTATAGAAATCAGACTATTTCCGTCAAAACTGCTTTCCTTAGCATGTTTGATCTTAGGGGTGGTTATAAAATTTTTATTGGCCAGTGATTCACTTGGAATAATAAATGAGTTTATTGCAAGTATTGTAAAAACATAAATCGAAAAATAAAAAAGATTACCACAGTGATTCTTAAAACAATCCAATCTTAACATTAATTATTCCTACTCTTGTCTAAATACCTTCTTAATATAATATATTGGTTTGTTTTGAGATTCGTGGTAAGTCCTCACTTGAATCTCTGAAATTAAACCAATTGTAATAAATTGCACTCCTAGAAATATCATTAGAACTGCCATCATTAACATGGGTCTATCGCCCAATGAAACATTGTAAAATTGTCGCTGAAAGCCAAGAAATAAGAGTAACGCGCAGCCAAACAAGAAAGCTCCCATACCAATTAGTCCAAATATATGGAGCGGTCTCTTTGAGTAGCTGAGAAGAAATTTAACGGTAATAAGATCAAGAACTACACGAATTGTTCTTGATATTCCATACTTACTGCTACCATGTATTCTTGGTCTGTGGTTCACCTTAACTTCCGTAATTGACGCACCCATTCCACTTACAATAGAGGGAATAAAACGATGCATGTCACCATAGAGCTTAATGTTTT
>CAZWVC010000359.1:0-4579 GCA_964637245.1 uncultured Desulfocapsaceae bacterium | reverse complement strand
ACTGCTATTGCGCCTACATCTTTATTTTCCAAGAGGAAATCGAGAAAATGTGCAGATTCAATTTGCGATCTTTGAATGGAAAAATTTCTCTGTAAATGATTGGTCAATGATATTGCAAAATTCTGACTGAAATTGTCGAGAATTATATCAAAGTTAGGTAACCTGCTCAGTTCATCATTGAGCTCATTTACCTGGAAAAGGTTGACAGGACTACAATTTTTGAATTTTTGCTCTTGGTTTTCCTGACCGAGGTCAAGTGAGACCTGTCCCTCTTTTAATGCATGTAAAAGGTCTGCAATTTCCTGTTTATTCAGTATCGGTTCCAAAGTATTACCCTGCAGCGTTATTGAACAACAAAATCAGTGAAATAGATCGATTTTACATTGCCTGTCTGTAAAATAGCATTGAGTTTGCTCGATAATTCCGCTTTAAGTTGCTTCTTTCCTTGAAGATCCTGTAGCTCTTCGTATGTTTTATTGCCAACCAGGAGCAGTATAGAATCACGAATTTGCGGCATACGTTTAGTAACTTCTTCTTTTGCAAATTCATTAGTCAATTCAAGAGTTAACGATGCTTTAACATAGTGATTGTTTTCTGCACTGATGATATTTACAATGAACTCCTCAATATCAACCATAGGCCCAATATCTGTACTTTTATTTAATTCAGGTACAGGTACTTCCATGCCGGGATCGGCTGCTTTTTCAGGAGTTTTATCCTTATTGAGGAAGAAAAAAAGACCAGCACCTCCACCAATCAAGAGAAGCAGTACAATGCCGATTATGATGATTATGAGTTTTTTCTTTCCACCTGACTCAGGATTTTCCGGAGCTTTTTGAGTTCCTTTTTTTTCTGCCATTTGGTGTAAGCCTCTAGATTAGATCCTTATGTTATAATTATCTTAAAAAGGTATTTCTGGTTGAGAACTACTGGATTGATCAACATTTACTGCTGTATTAGATCGCAGAACGAAATCTACTCGACGGTTTTTTGCTCTACCCTCAGGCGTTGAATTACTTGCTAGTGGTTTATCAGCGCCATAGCCTGCCGAACCCATTCTATCTAAAGGCAATAAATCACCTTTTTTCAGAAATCTGAGTACGGATACAGATCTTGCCATTGAGGTATCCCATTTTTCTAATTCAATCTCAGGTTGATCTGTCGTATCAGTATGCCCCTCAATCCTCAAGCGTAAAGGCAAAGGGCGAATGATGTCCGCAATATATCGTAGTAGAGGGTATGACTTTGGGGATAGTTTGGTGTCACCAGGGCCGAACATGATAGATTCTTTGATTCGCAGAATTATGGTATCTCCGTCTTTTTGGACAATGTCTATATCTTGTGAAAGCTTGTCTGTATTGATCTGGGTTTTCATACGGCGATATATCTTCGTCGTCATTTCGTTTTGTATAGGTGAAAACTTGGTAATCGGTGGCGATGGCAGAATAGGTATGGCAAATTCGACGTGTGCGGGTCTGGCATGCATTCCAAAGGCATCCTTAAGTGAGCTAGATGCTTCAGTAAACCTTACCGGATCAAGACTTGCCATGGATAGGAGGAGAACAAAAAAAGTTAGAAGCAGGGTGACAAGATCAGAATAAGTGACCATCCACGCCGGCGCACCTCCAGCCGATTCCGACTTCTTCTTTTTCCTTTTATCTTCTTGCTGCAGTTGTTCCTCAGACATCGCAATACCTACTTTTTAAAGGTAGATTCTCTTAGTTTTGGTGAGATAAAGGCATGGAGTTTCTGTTCCATAATTCGTGGATTTTCGCCTGAGAGTATAGATTGCATTCCTTCAATTATAAGGGTTTTAGTGAGCAACTCATTTTCAGATCTCATCTTCAATTTACCAGCCATTGGAATACAAATAACATTTGCAATGACCGCACCGTAAAAGGTTGTGAGAAGGGCTACTGCCATTGCCGGACCAATTGTCGAGGGATCATCCATCGTTTGCAACATTTGAACAAGACCTATAAGAGTTCCGACCATACCCATAGCGGGTGCATATGCACCAATAGAAAGAAATATGCTTGCCCCTTTTTCATGCCTTTGCTGAATATAGTCAACCTCGGTATTGAGCATGTTCTTGAGAGTTTCCGGTTCCTGACCGTCTACAGCCATTTGCATTGCTTTGATAAGAAATTCATCATTTATGCTTTCCATAGCTCCTTGGAGCGCGAGTATACCTTCCTTACGCGCTTTATTTGCAAATTCCATTAATTGAACAATGAGATCGTTGACAGATTGTTCTTTGTATAAGATGGTTTTCTTGGCAACATTAAAGGCGTCAAAAACATCACTGAATGGATAATTCACCAGTGTGTTTCCAGCGGTGCCGCCAAATACAATCATTATTGAAGGTACATTTACAAATATTGAGAGTGGGCCACCTTGAAGGATAGCCATCAGCATAAGGCCAAATGCGGCCCCAATTCCTAAAATAGTTGAAAGATCCAAAAATCAGTCCTCCGGTACGGATTTTCTACTTTTTTATGTTTTTAGTTATATCAGTGAGAAATTTCTCACTCCTCTGCTTTCCAGATCTTAAAATTTGTTCTGTGATCAGAGAATGTTTATTCTGAAAACTCAAGTTTGCAATAACTATTCCACTAATATGTGGATATCTGTTTTCTCCATTAAATAAAGACAGAAAAATTATTGAGCATCAAACAGGTGGGAAACGAGATGTAATCTGTGAATGTTTAGGAGGCGTTTCTCTGTACGCAGACCTTACTTCGTATATTTTCATCTATCTGATATCATGAGCGTATCACATTTTTTTGAAGAATAGCAAATAGACTATTAAAGATATTTTAATTACTGCTGGTGCACCCTTGGGTGCTAATGAAAAATACAATTATAAATAAAAAAAGGGTAGAGCTATACCGGATAGCCCCACCCTTGATGCGGATATGTCAAAAAAATGGCAATTTAGCGTTTGAGATTTATCAATTCACCAAGCAATTCATCAACTGTGGTAATAATCTTAGAATTTGCCTGAAATCCTCTCTGTACTGTAATCATCCGAACAAATTCCTGGCCAATATCAACATTTGATTGCTCGAGGGAATTGGTGAACACTTTTCCGAGTTCAGGACCCGGTAAACCAACCCGCGCAACACCTGATGCAGCACTTGCTTCAAAAAGGTTACTGCCAACGAGATTCAATCCATTTGGGTTGTTAAATTTTCCAAGCACGAGATTGGCAACATATACCTGTTCTCCGTTGGAATACGAGGCGATAACAGCACCCTCGTCATTAATGTCTACACTTGTCAAATTTCCGGCACCGAATCCATTTTGTTCCTGGGAAATGACTGTTGATTCACTATCAAACTGGGTTGTGTCAAAGGTCAGGTCAATAGTTTGTACACTTGAGCCGTTACCCCAGTTTATACCTGCACCGCCTATCACATTCCCTGCACCGCCGGCGAGAAGAGTTCCGTCAGGGTTAAAGGTGATATTGCCTTCTGGTGTATTTCCGCCACCATTGGTAATATCAGAGCCAATTACTGTGCCAGCGGAATCCTCAGCAGTCCAATACCAATCCCATGTGTTGGCAACTGCAGGATCTTTGACAAAATAGGTGGTCAACAGATGCGGCTCACCCAATGAGTCAAAAATTTGTGTAGACGACGAATAGTTGAAAGTGTCCGGATTGGTATAATCGAAATCTGGCCAGGCAGGCACAGCATTCGCTGGTGGCACTGCCGCTGCATCAAGGTTGGTGTTGAGTGACATTTCGGTTGTGGCATTAGCAGGAACCAAACCAACATCGGTTATCTGGATATCTTCGGGGTCACCAGCAGTGAGAGCACCGGCTGCATCGTAGGCTTTTCCCTGAACTCGAAAACCTTCAGGGTTAACGAGGAACCCATTTTCATCAAAACGAAACGCCCCAGCACGGGAGTAGTAGGTAGTGTCATTGTCTGGTTCTTTGAGCATGAAAAAGCTGTCGCCTTCAATTGCGACATCTAAACCGGACTCTGTTGCTTCAAAAGTACCCTGACTAAAGATATTGTCAACTTTTGACACATTTACACCTCTACCTACCTGAGATGTTCCCCCAGAGCCGTTAATTGTGCTGGATAACAGATCTGAGAAAACGACACGGGCGCCTTTAAAACCTAAAGTGTTCGTGTTAGCAAGATTATTGCCTATAACGCTCATAGCTTGCGAATTTGTGTTGAGTCCGCTAACTCCACTGTACATTGCACTAGAAATACCCATTCTTCGCTCCTCCTAGTGAGCTTCTTTTTTCAAAGAAATATTCTTACAATACTTTCAATAAAACTTTTTTATATTGCTGACCAGGAGATCTTCCTTGATTCATGGTTTCTCAGCGCTTGCCACAACTAATCCTGTTGCGGCTTAAGACAAATAGCTTGGCGGTATCCAGCCAAAATTATCTATAAATATAGGCTCATCATCTTCCTGTTCATCAATATATACAGGCCCATCATTATCCTGTTCTTGATTACTCGTGTCACTTTCATCTTCGTTATTTTCCTCATTCTGATGAGGTTCAATATCATAAACCCCAAGTATTGAGGCAAATGATACATCACCTGCG
>CAZWVC010000358.1:0-4584 GCA_964637245.1 uncultured Desulfocapsaceae bacterium | reverse complement strand
TTTCGCCAACAGGACAAGTTTTTTCTCATACCAATCTGGCCTAACCCTTACAAATACTCAAATTTACATAAAAATATTTTTTTTCTATCTGTTTTTTCACATATAATTATAATTGTTCCACTCATGATTAAGGCCAAATCTTTAAAAAGGTTTGGCTTCTTTCGCACAAACATTACTGCACATATGCACGCAAACTAGGTGGGCATCCCTAAAATACACACCAGCTCAGCATGTAATTTTTGGGTAAGATATTGATCCCCAGGATATGATTTAAGATTTCATGCTTATTTTCTCCAAGGACTATTCACGGCCCAAAAGAGACCATGATCTTTATTCAAATTCCTAGCGGAAGTTTACCTGCATGTATACCTGAGAGATACGAACTAACACGCGTGTTTGAATAGCGCCGACCCAGCAATCATGCTTATACCGCGTCGCTTGCATCCTATTAAGATCAAATGGCAATAAATGGTAAGATTTTCTGTCAATTTTTTTAGAAGTTTATATATCTGCCCAAAGGAGTTAAACGTAGTGATTCTCAGTTTCATTAGGCACCATGATGATGCATAGTTTTTTAACAACACATCCGACACTTAATCTCACCATTGGCGCTGTAGCTATCAGCTTTTCTGGAGTATGGGTTAAAATTGCTGAGGTTAGTCCATCTTCTGCTGCATTTTACCGGGTTTTTTTCGGGCTGATATTTTTGCTGGTATTGAGGTTCCAATCACCCCAAAAACTCCTCAGAAAAACACCATTACTCCTTACCGGTTCGATTTGTGGATTATTGTTTGCACTGGATCTGGTGTGCTGGCACAACTCGATTCGTCTTATCGGTCCCGGACTGGCAACATTATTGGGTAATTTTCAGGTCTTTATTCTTGCCGGCGTAGGCATACTTTTTCTTAAGGAGAGGTATTCTCCATTGTTATATCTTGCAATTCCTCTTGCCATTTTAGGTTTATTGCTCTTAGTTGGAATTGACTGGTCTGCGATGGGTTCAGATTTTAAATTAGGTATTGGGTTCGGTTTGGCCACGGCACTATTTTACTCAGGTTATATATTAAGTCTCAAACGCCTTACTATCCGAACACAAGACACCTTTTATCCTATGATTCTTGTTTCCTTTACAACCTCTGTAATTATAGGCCTTCTGATGCTCGCAGAAGGAGACAGCTTCACTATACCCAACCTCGAGTCGCTTGCTAGTCTTGCTGGCTTAGGCTTTCTCAGCCAATGTTTTGGCTGGATCTGTATTGCCTCATCATTACCAAAAATCAATACCACTTATGCTGGACTTATTCTTTTATTACAACCATCACTTGCCTTTGTCTGGGACGTTGTATTTTTTGCCCGTCCCACTGACCCACTCAACTGGCTGGGTGTCTGTATCACTCTCATCGCAATTTACTTGGGGCTGAGCGCTAAAAGCTAGCACTCTAGTCTTTACCTAAGGCGTTGATTATCGTATATAGAATAAACTGCAGTATTCAGTTGAAGTTATTGACCGAGTTATTCCGATGTATAGATCTAAAATATATGATGAGGTGTGAAATGAAGGTTGTTCATTATACAGAAACGCTGGCGCAAAAATTTGATGGAGATATAGTAAAAAATGTAACTGGCCGAGTAGTCATTGGCAAAGATGATGGAGCCCCAAATTTTTGCATGCGTTTATTTACTATTGGTGCTGAAGGGTTTACCCCCCGACATTCCCACGAATGGGAACATGAGATTTTTGTGCATTCCGGTAAAGGACAGGTTTTTAAAAATGGAGAATGGGCCAATGTTGAAGCTGGAAGTGTCATTTTCATCCCTGGCAATGAAGAACATCAACTTAGAAATGCCAGTGAAGAAGATTTTACCTTCGTTTGTCTGATTCCCAAAGGTGTTGCTGAACTATAAGAGGGGTTCTATATGCTCAAACGCTTTTCAATATCTCTGGAGAACAACCTGCTCAAGAATTTTGATAGGTATATTCAAGCACAAAGCTACAGTAACCGCTCTGAAGCTATACGCGATTTAATTCGCAAGGCTTTAGTAAAGCAGGAGTGGGAATCAGATAGCAATGTTATGGGTGTTATAACACTGGTCTACGACCATCATCGTCACCAGCTACAGGAAAAGGTAACCGAGGTTCAACACGATTATCACCATCATATTGTCTCCTCTACCCATGTGCACATGGATCATAACAACTGTTTGGAGGTTATTATAGTAAAAGGCAACGCCCAGGATGTACAGGATTTGGCTGACAAACTCATAGCTCTTAGAGGTGTTCGTGACGGCAACCTCGCGATGAGCAGTACCGGCAAGGATCTGCATTAATTTCACCTTCAGCCACCCCTTTATTTCGACATACTCTATTATCGATAAGTTACCTGACAAATATAATTATGTTCCAGTGTCTTCTAATAGCATAGACCACCGCCTAGTTCGCTTTTGAGAATGAATTATATTCCCAGAAAAAAATGACAAATGGGGCTCAAAATAGGTATTTCTACCTATTTTATTTCCACAACAGGTATGCTATTAGTTCTGGGTAATTTTTCATATCTCATAACAAATCAATTCCAATTGCTTCTTTGATTGAAGGGGAAGGAGAAGACAATGGCAACCACAGGACAAAAACCGGGTTCGGGAGTGTATATCTGTAACAGTTGCGGAAAAGTCATACGAGTGGATGAACGGTCAGAACCATTACCCATCTGCCCAAAATGCAAAGGAACAGAATTCACACCCTAAGGAAGGTAAGCTGACAGACAGTATCAGGAAAGTTTTGACTGTCAGCCTTTTTTTAATCAAGGACTAAGGAGATCTTTGCGCAGATCATATCCAACAGGTTCCTTACCCAGCCAAATGGAAAGCAGGGCATCATTAAAATCTTTACCTTCGATGATACCTTTATCTGCTCCTTTAATGTTAACTTTGGTGCCTTTTCCGGGTAAATATTCAAAAAAAACCAGATCCCCTTCAGTCATTGCTTGATCAAACATTGCATTGAAAGTATCTATTCGCGATTGTAAAGCCTCAAGTTGCTTGCTGTCATGATTTGCGGAAAAACCCTCATTCCACCCTTCAACCAATTTGTCCTTGCCCACTTCATCATACAGAAAATGCATGATTAGCCTTTTTGCACCAGTATCTGCCAGAACTTCGGTTGCATTTTTATACGGCTTTTCCAGGTAGAGGCCAGCTACATATATCGAAAAGAAAAATTTCTTTCTCACCCCAGCTCCATTGAGTATTAAGGCTGTCCCATCATCATTGACTATTTGCTCCTCCACCGCAACACCGGCTACCTTTGCAGCCCATACCGGATTAACAAAAAAAACCAGGGCAACAACTAAAAAGAGCTTTCGCATACTTTACCTCCCTCAATATTTATGTTAACCAACGAAAAAATTTACCTGCTAAATTGGATTAATCACCAATATACATAGAACCAGCATTACCTTAACGTAAAGAGAAACTTTAAACCATCTTTTTTTTCTGAACAATGACAGACACACTCAATCGTATTATTTCACAATCCGGTAACGTATTTGGTATAGCCTGTGATACTACAGATCTTGTCAACATCGCCTGTAGGAGACATGACCTAGGCCCGACAGCAGCTGCAGCTCTTGGAAGAGCACTAACGGGAGCGGTTTTGCTGGCAGGTCTACTCAAAGATGACCAAAAAATACATCTTGTATTTGAAGGTAACGGACCTCTTGGCAAGGTCATCGCCGAAGCTGGCAATAAAGGCTGGGCTCGAGGGTATGTTCTTTCACCGAGAGCTGATGTTCCTCTGAAAAACGGTCAGGTTGATGTGGCTGGAGGAATTGGCAAAGCTGGTTTTTTGAGAGTTACTAAAGATATTGGTATGAAAAAGAAATATAGTGGCCTCGTTCAACTATACACCAGTGAAATCGGAGAAGATATCGCCTATTACCTAACAGAATCTGAACAGACGCCATCCACTATCAGCCTCGGTGTCCACCTGCTTCCCAATGGCAATATAGCCGCCGCAGGAGGCTACCTTATTCAAACATTACCACCTGCTGAGGAAGAGATCATCCAGGAACTTGAATCAACAATTCAACACCAAGATCCGGTCACCACCCAACTCTTCTCAGGCAGGAAACCCATAGAAATTCTTTCGCAACTTTTTGCCAACATCCCCCACAAGCATACAGGTAAATCCAGCTTGACTTTCCGCTGTAACTGCTCCAAGCAGAAGATGGAATATGTTCTCAATACGCTCAATAAAGATGACCTTGAATACCTGTTAGAAAAAGATGATGGAGTAGATGTCAAATGCGATTACTGCAGTGACAGTTATTTTTTCAATCAGAAAAAATTACTTCAGCTCCTCAAGAGGAAATAAAAAACACTCCATTCTGGGAGATTATGCTCACCCAGAGAAAGATAATTCTGATTACCCCTTCAGGATACGTAATTTAGTGAGATAGGTGTTGGTCTTTTCTCGGGTGTCTGTAGCCTGGATGGCTACAGTCAAGCCCCCAGGGAAGGGTTTATGGCGTCCCGAGGAAAAGGCCAATACCTATCTCAGACACATTGCTGAGCTTTAGTGGTAAT
>CAZWVC010000357.1:0-4589 GCA_964637245.1 uncultured Desulfocapsaceae bacterium | reverse complement strand
CAGCCTTGATTGATTTATCACCACCTAGTCTCTCAAACTCATGTAATTCCAAGACCCGTAAAAACTTCGCCTGTACATCAAGTTCCATATCCCCGATCTCATCAAGGAACAGGGTACCTCCCGAGGCCATTTCAAACTTACCTTTTTTGCGTTGGTGTGCCCCGGTAAAAGCCCCTCGTTCGTAACCAAACAGCTCGGCCTCCAGCAAGGATGAGGGTATGGCTGCACAGTTAACCGGCAGGAATGGTCCCTGGGAACGTGAACTGTTTATATGGGTTGCCCTGCTCAACAGCTCTTTCCCTGTACCTGATTCTCCATTTATCAGGACAGTTGTATCAGTTTTGGATACTTCTCCGGCCATTTTCAGTATCTCGCACATCTCGGGAGAATCACCGACAATATTATTGAAATTGTATTTACCTTCGATTTCCTGCCGCAGGTGTTTAACCTCATAAGTAAGCTTACTGATCTGTAAGGCCTTTTTAACACAGGAACGTAACCTGTCTTCCTTAAACGGCTTGGTTACATAATCAAAAGCACCTTCACGAATTGCAGTGACAGCATTATCAATTGAGCCAAAAGCTGTGATGATGATAACCGGAACCTCTGGTCTGTTCTCTTTGATATGATAGAGGATTTCCATACCGCCTTTTTTAGGTAGCTTAAGATCGCTGATAACCAGATGGATATTCTCGTTATCGAATATATCAATAGCTTCCACCCCATCAGCCGCTTCGAATATATTAATTTTCATATCGCTGAGGAGCATAATGATGACTTCCCGCATTCTGGTTTCATCTTCAATGATCAGTACATTAGTCAGCAATGTGATTCTCCTTTATTATGCAGGGAAATAGAAGGTGAAAGGTTGTTCCTTCGCCTTCAACGCTGTCCACTTTGACATAACCACGGTGGAGTTTGACGATCTGAGAGACGATGGAAAGCCCCAATCCTATACCGTCATCTCTGAAACTGACAAAAGGATCCATTACCTTTTCCACCCTTTGTTGAGGAATACCACAGCCCTTATCTGCTATAGTTACCACCAGCCATTCACGCGGGGCTGCGAAGGGATTTCCAATGGACATTTCTTCCCTTTCCTCACCTAGCAAATTCTTTGCCGTATCCATCTTTACCCGAATAGTAATGTCGCCACCCTCTGGCATGGCCTGGATAGAGTTGAGACAGATATTCCAGAAAATTTGTCGAATTTGATTAGAATCGGCTTCAATGGGGAGAATATCCTCCTGATAGTCGCGAATAAAGGTGTAGCCTTCTGCTTGATATCGCTCTTCAGTTGCAGATAATGTTTCTTCCAGCAAACGGATAATGTCGGTCTGTGCAAACGAAGGAGAGGCTGGCCTGGCAAAGGAAAGGAAGGCCTTGAGAGTATCGTTGAGGCGCTCAACTTCATCAATTATAAACCTGGCAGCCCGCTCACGCATGGCCCAGGGACGCTCACGGTCAAGCACAACCTGGGCAGATCCAAGTATCACTCCCAAAGGATTTTTAATTTCGTGAGCGATGCCTGCGGTCATTTCGCCTACAGCGGCAAGTTTTTCTTTCTCGGCAAGCTCAGCATAGGTCTCCTTTAATTCCGAGAGACTCCGACGTAAAGAAAGTGCCATACTGTTGAATGAACTTGCCAAATCACTGGCAATATCAGGATCAGTAATTTCAACTTTATATTCGAGGTCACCCCGGCTAATCCTATCAATCCCCTTTTGCAGAGTATGCAGTGGCATGATAACCGTTCTGGTCAATAAATAGCTAAGAATACTGGAGAGCAGAATACCAATTACAACCAGGGAAAAGGTTGATTTTTTGATAAACTGGATGGTTTCATAGTATTCGGAAAATGGCAATGTTACCCCGACAGTCCATTCCTCACCCGGATAATCCGCATAGGCGGTAAAGTAGTCATTGCCTTTATAGGTAATCAGACCAAAGTCCCTGCCTTCCCCCTGCAGAGTCTCTCGACAATGTCTCAGCAACTCAATATGCCCTTCGTTCCAAGGAAGTTGCACCAATCCAGGATGGGCAATGACTCTTCCATGCGTTTTCTCAAAAATGTAAGCAAAACCCTCTTTGCCAATCTCAATACCATCGAGGAAGCGGGAGAAGGCTGATAGATCAATATCTATACCACATACACCCTTGAGCTTGCCTTCATCATCAAAGATTGGTACGGAAACGGTGATACCTGGTTTCTGAGTTGAAGCAAAAAGATACACGTCTGTCCAATGCAGATCCATAGTCTCAACCGCACCTTTATACCAGGGGCGGATACGCGGATCAAAAACTTTATGCACCTCAGGTATCTGAGGTGGAACCATAAAAAAGCCACCCTGCGTGTCACCATAGTAAATGTTGACAAATTCCGGATGATCTTTGCGAAATAGATTGAAATACCCCAGGAGTTCCTTGTCATTTGCAGTGGTTACAAGATTGTTTTCCAGCAACGACTTTATCAGTTTGACATTATAGCTATGCTGGGCAAGAAAGGAGGTAATCCGCTTGGTAATTTGGCCAGCAGTGCCAATGGTATACTGTTGCATCTGGTTTTCCACAACTTTATACGCCTGGAGAAAACCTATATATCCTGTGCCCGGAATAAAAATGAAAATTATCAAAGAAAGTGCTAAAAAAACCCTAATATGGAACGAATGTATATAGTGTTTCAGCAGTTTCCTGATCTTAATCATGCTGGACCACCGTCTGTTCCTGTAATTGTATTTATTTCCTGTTGGATATCTCCCAAAATATGCACATTTGAGAAGTCTTTCTCCATGTATTGCCTGGCTCTCTCCAGTGCCTCAGCAGTGTGCGATCGTCGCTTAAGGATTGCTTTTAAGGCAAAACCCGTTGCCTTGTCTTGCCGATAATTTAGCCACAGAACCTCAAATGCATTCCACGCTTCTTCTCCATTACCGCTGTGTTTAACTATTTCCAAAAGCGCCAAGGCAGCCCAGTGATTCACAGGTCGGTTATACAAGGCTGTGTTAATGGATTCATCTGCTTCATAAATGATACTGACCCAAGGTGCGGGAGGAAGCAGCGATACATTCTCTTCAGGATACATCTCCACCAATTCTGCGAAAGTGGTTAACCCCTTTTCTTTTTTATTAAGGAGATTGGTATATATCCAGCCAATATACCACAGAGCCTTGGCGGATATTTCATCTATATCCTTATACTCCGAGAGAATAATACGATAGTCTTTTATTGCGGCAAAACATGAATGCTCAGGAGCAAAACGAAAATCGTTACCCAACTGGAGATAGGCTAGATCAAGTGCGGCTACGCCTTTCATCTTACGTTCTTGCGGAAAAAGTTGGGAAAATGCCTGCAGGGCAGCTCGCTTTTCCTGGATATCAGCGAACCAAGATCTGGTATAGTTCAGCTGTTCAACCGCAGTTGTAAACACCGGTACTTTGGTCTCTCCAACCTCTATAAATGACTGCTCTTTTCGAGATAAAAGCTCATCAACCGATGATTCGCTACAACCTGTAAAAACCGAAAGCAGAAGAAGATAAGTAACCACATTTTTACCTGAACACATCAGCAACCAAAGGAGCATTCTTATACCATGTAAAAACTTATCAAACATTTGCGTCCTCCTCACAATTGAACAGGAAATGTTGTTATGAATGCTGAAAAACAGTCCGGTAAAAATCATATATTATCCTAGCAATTCATAAGCCAGTACATTCCTCACACTCTGCCTTTTATCAGCTTCATCCTCTAGAAGCTTATTGGTAAAAGATTTGGTAGACTATTAGAAAATCTACTTTTAAAAAATGTAAGGAGCTCTATACTTTTTTGCTCTTTAACCCGGATAGTGCACGAGCCTGAAAGGTTTTTGGTTAAGGCATCTGGGGTGAAGCTGTAGTTTGCTAACGTAAACCCTCGGAAACGAAGGCCATGGACCTATCGAGCCTGCCCGAAAGGTGAATAATGCTGGTAGCAGTGGACAGTACACTTTGTACCGCCAGAGATTGCCTTTGAAATGGTCGTATAGTATTGTAATAAATATGTTTTGTTCGTGATCATTGTTTTTTTGATGAATTATCCTGGTTAAGCCTTTTTTGTCTTTTAAGAAACAACAACTTACTGAAACTGAAGTCTGTAACTCGCACAAATTTGACTATATCGTCAAATTGTTCTTTAACATATTCTAATAACACTATTTATAAATATTTTTTGGGGATTAGCGAACAATTAATTTGAGGAAATGGTCAAATGTACCAAAATTGCACACAATCTTTCGGTCTGTAATTGCTGGTATTATTTAGGATATTGCCACCACTTCAGCTGTAAACATAACCGGTTTATTCTGTAATCAATTGATTATCAGTATTAAAATCCGAATATGGCACAAAGATTGCTCAATACAAGTATGGTATACAAGTTGTAGAATCAACGGCCACAGGATATCAGGATGAGAATCTGCGGCAAGCAGTCTACTTTCGAGTGGAGTGTACATTTTCCTCAGCAGTACCCCTCCTGACAATATTCTCGGTAGTTGTAAGTACCCATCAGGAATCATGACGAGTTTCATGTTCAGTAGTCTTTCCATTCGGGAAGTA
>CAZWVC010000356.1:0-4593 GCA_964637245.1 uncultured Desulfocapsaceae bacterium | reverse complement strand
CTACCGCGAACCCTCGCTAACGAAGGTCATAGGCCTTTCAGGCTCGCCCGAAGGGTGATTAATGCTGGCAGTAGTAGACAGTACACTTTGTATTGCCAGAAATTGCCCGTATAATACTCGTAATGTGTCGAAATAAAATGTTTTTATCTGTGATCATTAAGTTGTTTATGAAATTTCCGGGCTAGAGGGTAATTGAGAGCAGGAGGTGATAATCTCAGCAAAGTGATGAACAAGATCTTAGCAGGTGAAAACATTCAGCTTTTACAGAATTTGAGGACAACCGAAGAGGCTTATGTGCTTTTTGGTTGTTAGGTTTTTTTTGTTTCAATATAGCAGAATTAGAAACTGTTCATTCTTGACCTGGAGATTCACAGGTTATGATATAGCAACTTAGTATTTAGAAGAATGTTGTATTTTGAAAAATGACAAGTAATGGAGCGATATTCATTGAAGAGAAGGTTTCATTTTTTCTTTTCTTTTATGATGGGAACCTATGGATTACATCGGTGCAAGTGATGAGTGAAAAGTCAATGTTATAGCGCGACCTGTAGTGTTTCAGGTTGATCCAGGGGCTATATGGTGTAGTACTTTTTAGAATTAAATTATATTGTAATGTAAAAAACAACTGGATATGGACACAAAAAAGAGTTAGGTTGTGGGTTACGAGGGGAGTTTGAATTAGGCCAATATAATACCACGGCATTTTTCTTTATTACGTCTGTATCATTCATCGCATAAGTCCTATTTATGACCAGGCAAATATCCAGACAGGTAAATGTATATTCTCATTTGCAGAAGTCTGGAAATATGCCTGCAATCCCTGAAATCCTCCTGAAGATCCTGAATATATGTGATAATCCGGCCACATCGCTAGAAGAGCTTGCTGTGCTTGTAGGCTATGATCCAGCGTTGAGTTTCAAAGTTATGCAACTGGCAAACTCATCATATTTTGGTGGGCTAAACAAATTTACTGGAGTAAATCAAGCCATTGATTATCTAGGCATTGAAAGCGTTAAAAACATTGGTTTGACTACTTCTATTCACCAGGTTTTTGAGCGGAAACGGCTTAAAAAGGTGAGTCAGTTTAGTCTCTGTAACTATTGGTATCATTCTCTTCTCTGTGCCATAATCGCAAAGCGAATCGCTAAAAAAACCGGATATCAGAATTTTGAAGAAGCATATCTAGCTGGGTTGATACATGATATTGGCAGACTTGTCCTTGTGTCAGCATTTCCACGAGAGCATGAGGCAATTTTGTTGGAAACCGAAAATAACCATAATGTTCTCTGGGCAGAAGAGCAACTTTTGGGTATCACCCACAGTCAAGCGGGTGCATGGCTGGTGCAAAAGTGGAAAATTGATTCACTCCTTGTTGATGCAGTAAGATACCATCACGAGTCAGTGACCCAAATAAGTGAAGCATTTCCTCTCGTCAAGATCGTATATCTTTCCAATATGTTGAGTAATGCAATGCAGAATAATGAATTAATTGTTGAAGCTGGAAAACACCTTTTCAGGATGAACCCGGTAGATCTTGATCTGCTTTTAGAGGGGGCCATAGCTGATGCCAATATAATTGCCGAAAGTTTAGGAGTAAAAGTTGAAATATCAGAATCCTTAGTACCGCCTGATAGTGAAGAGATTAATAACGGCACAGTTGAGGAAGACGATATTGAGACCACAGCAGCTGGCTCCTCTTTATCAAAAGTTCATACTGTTACTTCAAATATAAAGAATCAGATAGCCCTAATAAATCGGATTAAAAACAATAGTTTGCTTTCCGGTTTCATGGAAAAGTTTGTACTAGCAGGTGATATTGAGGATATCATCTCATCTTTTGAGCAATCAGTAAATATCCTCTTTAATTTTGAAAAAGTAATTCTTTTTCTGCCAGATAAAAGTGACCTTTTTCTGGAGGGGAGAACTTCGACAATTAATAGCCTGTACTCCATAACCCAAGGCTTGTCACTACCTATCCAGCGAAGCAGCAGTGCTATTGTGAAAGCCTATGGCGATAGCCGTATAAAGTACTTGAAAGCCAATCAAGGTGATGAAAATTTAGCCGATAATCAGATCCTGGAGATGATCGGACACAGCTCCCTGTTACTTTTACCGATGACAGCCCATGGCAAAGTCATAGGTGTTGTTTTATTGGCGTTACCTAGTTCAATTAAAGAATTGCCAACCAGCGATCTGAAGATATTGAATGTCTTGGCCCAGCAGGTTGGTTTGAATCTTCATCTCGAGCAAACTAAAGCTAAACACGCTGAAAAACTTGAAGCAGAGCGAATGGCTGTGGTCTCCATGACAGCAAAGAAAGTAGCTCATGAAATCAACAATCCACTAGGAATTATAAATAACTATCTAAAGGCAATGAGCTTGAAGTTTGCTGAAAATAATGATCTTCAGCATGAAATTGGTATCATCGGTGAGGAAATCGATCGGATATCGAAGATGGTCAATCAGTTGGGGCTTCTTTCACCATCGGAAAATTTGGAGATTGAAGTACTGGACGTAAATCATACCATTTCCAATATTATTCATCTTGTTAAAACTTCATTGTTTAATACCGATGGCAAAAAATTGATTTTCCAACCAGATGCTGATCTTCCACAGATAAAATGTTCCCAAAATGGACTTAAGCAAATAATGGTGAATTTGCTGAAGAATGCGTATGAAGCATTACCAGAAGAAGGTGCAGTAGAAGTATCAACCAGGGCAGTATTAAAAAAGCAGCAGGTGAGCGGTTCCACAGGTATCAGTGGTATAGAAATAACTGTAAAGGACTCAGGGCCGGGTTTACCGGAGATGGTTTTGGCAAATCTCTATAAACCATTTGTGACCACAAAGAAAAGCGGTCATTCTGGCCTTGGTTTATCAATAGTACACAAAATTGTTGTGGAGTTAAAAGGATCAATAACATGTGAGAGTAACTCCACGGACGGCACAGTTTTCAAGATGTATTTTCCAGTTGCATAAAAGTAACTTTTTTTACAGGGATAAATGGAAAAGGCACCGAATATACTCCTGGTTGACGATGAAGAGCGATTTGCAGAAAGTCTGCAAACGATATTGAATCATTATGGTTATAACTGCACCTATGCAGTAAATGGCAATGAAGCTATTGGCCATTTAAAGGAACGGATGTTCGATGTGGTTTTGCTCGATGTCGGTCTTCCGGATATGTCTGGCTGTAAGATCGCCGAGCATATTAAAACAACCCTGCAGGGTACTTCAGCAATCATGCTTACAGGCATGAACACTGTAGAAACAGCTGTAGAGGCGATGCAGAATGGTGCTTACGATTTTCTCAGTAAACCGATAAATCATGATCTCCTGCTCAAGACAATCGATAAAGCCTTGGAGCACAATAAACTGACAAATCAACTGGAAGCCAGCAACAGTAGGTTTCAGGCTTTTGCAGAGGCTACCTGGGAAGGCATCGTCATCCATGATAACGGCAGGTTTATCGAGGCAAATCGCCAATTTTGGGAGATGTTCGGCTATGAAGATCGAGAACTAGTCAATGGTGAACTATTTGACAGAATATTCGCCCCAGAATCACTTCTGTCTATTTCGCAGCTCAATGGTGACTCAGGAATTTACGAGTTTATCGGCAAGAAGAAAGATGGTACAGAATTTCCGGTTGAAGTGTATGTCCGTCAGGCAGATTACTTGAATATGAAGGCAACCGTCTGTACCATCAGAGATATAACAGCCCGAGTTAATGCTGAAGAAGAGAAACTAGTTCTCCAGTCAAAACTAGGGAAGGCCCAAAGGCTCAAGGCATTGGGACTTATGGCAGGCTCCGTTGCCCATGATCTTAATAATATTCTTACTGGTCTAGTCACTTATCCTGATTTATTGCTTTACCAGATGGGAGAGTCCAATAAGTTTTATCCCTCTATCAAAAAAATACAAGAATCTGGCAAGCGAGCATCGGCGGTTGTAAATGACCTGATCATGCTCGCTCGTGGCAGACTGCCTCAGGCAAATGTAGAAAACATTAATGAAATTATTCTGAGGCACCTTCAAACCATAGAACATACCGAACGGCAGGCTAGATTTCCCAATGTGATTATCCAGACTCAACTGCAAAGTGATCTGCTCAATTGCTATTGCTCCACCCAACATATAAATAAGATACTCATGAATCTGGTTGGTAATGCCCTTGAGGCTGTGAGTGAGGATGGTTTAATCCAGATTCGTACCGAGAACTGTGTATTTAAAAAGCCGATCTCCAATGAACAACAACGATTGGCACCAGCGGGAGAGTATGTCAAAGTAACCATAGCCGACAATGGTATCGGTATCAGTGAGAAAGAGCAAGTCTTTGATCCATTCTTTACTACTAAAGAAATGGGAAAAAGTGGTACTGGCTTGGGCTTGACCATCGTCTGGAATACCATCCAGGAACATAATGGCTGGATTGAATTAAAAGATAATAATCCAGGTGCGAAATTTGAGATATATTTACCAGGGACAAGAGAGGATCTTACTTCACCAATAAATGGTGAGTCTGCTTCCACCCTGCAAGGTAGTGGGGAGAAAATTCTGCTCATTGATGATGAAACGGGCCAGAATGAATTGATG
>CAZWVC010000355.1:0-4622 GCA_964637245.1 uncultured Desulfocapsaceae bacterium | reverse complement strand
GAGAAGACTCTGTGAGGAGACATTAATGGCCATATCAACATTAAGGTTGTTGGACCGCCATTGGGCACAATCCTGCAGAGCTTTTTTCAAAACCCAGATAGTAATGTCTTTGATTAATCCGGTCCGCTCGGCAAGTGGTATAAATTCATTTGGTGGCATCAGTCCATGCGCTTGGTGTTGCCATCTGACTAAAGCCTCGACCCCATATAAACGTGACTCCTTACTGGTGATTTGGGGTTGATAGTGGAGGAGTAGCTCATCATTATTAATGGCATGGCGCAATTCACCCATGAGGGTCAGTCGATGCTGACTATGCTTATCGATATCTTTTGAATAAATAACAAAATCCAGGTTGTTTTTCTTCGCTACATACATTGCCACATCAGCCCGCTGGATAAGGGTATCTCCATCTTTTCCGTGCTCCGGGAAATGGGTGGCGCCTACGCTTACCTGGACGTCGAGTGAAATTTTGTCGAGGGTAAATGGAGTAGACAATGATTTCTTTAGTTTCTTAGCAATTTGTCGTAAATTCGCTTTGTCTTTCAGTCCGGGAAGAATGAAACCAAATTCATCACCGCCAATGCGGGCAAGGGTGTCAACTTCTCGGAGAACCCCACTAAAACGCATGGCTAGCAACTTAAGCAGTCTGTCACCGTTATAATGACCCAGAGAGTCGTTTACTTCCTTAAAACGGTCCATATCAAGGATGAATACACCCAACATCTGGCCATCCCGTCTGGCACTGTTGGTTGCCTGCTGCAAACGATCGATAAACAACGTTCTGTTTGGCAACCCGGTAAGCGAATCATGGGTAGCCTCATAGGCAGCCTTTTTCTCCATGATTTCGGTCTGGGCCCGCATTTCATTGGTTTGGTCGATTATCAAAGCACTTGCTTCGTAGGACAGAATTGAGCTGACATACTGTCCCCAAAAGGCAAAAATAAACGGCATGGCATCGAGAAACCAGAGGACAGTATTGGTTTTCTGCGCTTCTATAACTGAACTAAGACTGATCTCGTCAAAAGAGAAATATGCAGAGAGCGCGGTGGCAATGATAATTGCAATAATGGCTATTATTGCACCAATAATGGAATGTTTTGAGGCTTTCTGTTTGAGCAGATATGCGTTTCCACCGAAGCTTTGGAGGGAATTTACCATATTTCTATATACGAGTTACTAAGCCAAAATTGACTACGCTGCATTGATCAACTGTACAACATACAGGAACTCATTCTTATGAGATGATTCTTCAGTATAGAGATTTTTTTTACATAATACAAAAAAAATCAATCTCTTTGCGATGTTCAGCGCATCATCAATATAATTAGACTAACCTCGAAAGGTGTACCAAAGAAGTCAAAGAGTGTGGTTAACGTGTTGATATTGTTTGTTTTACAAGAGAGTGATAGAATGATGTTTTATAAGTTTGAACCCCTTTAAAGATACGATTAGACAATTACAGTTATGCTGTGCTGTAATTGCCGTGTAGGGTCAAGCCCGGAAAAACTACGGGTGGTTGGTTATAAAGGGATACATGCAGCCTTAGTCGCAGGATATGTTGATAAGAATGATTCAGTCACCATCACTGGTGGATAACCATTGCAAAAAGCCGGGACAACAAATCTTCTCCGGGTTCATCTAATTGGTGGGGAAAATGGCATCGTTAGTTGATGAAACTTCAGCCCTGGTGGTGTATAAAAGTATCAGTGAGGAGAATTAACTTTTAGGAAAATTTATTTTTCCTGGTGGCTGAAAGAAGAATCGATGGATATAATACGGGTAAGTTCGCACTTTGATGATTCTCTTTGATTCAATGCAAAATGAAGGAGAGTATATGATTGAAGCCTTCTAAGTGATTCCTGACGGTTTTGTGGAGTTTTTAACATAATTATTATAGAATCAGGATGTATATGTCCCAGATAAACAAAATCTTTATTCTCGATACCAACGTAATTCTTCATGATAGCTCCTGTATCAACCATTTCCAAGAAAACGATATAATCCTGCCGATAACGGTTCTCGAAGAATTAGATGGCTTTAAAAAAGGTTCTCAAACTATTAATTTTCATGCCAGGGAGTTCGTTCGCTCTATAGATGGTCTCTGCTCTGAGAAAATGTTAAATGGCGGCATGCAATTAGGAGAGGGAAAGGGCAGGTTAGCTATTCGACTTGAGAGAGGTATGCATGAAGACCTTAAGGCAATTTTCTTAGACTTTGCCAAGAAGGATCACCAGATCCTCAATATAGGTTATCATGTTTCCCTGGAGAATCCTGGTAAAGCGGTAATCCTGGTTAGTAAAGATGTAAACCTGAGGATGAAAGCCCGTTCTGTTGGTCTATTGGCAGAAGACTATACCACAGATCATATACCAGACCCCAATCAGCTCTATTCTGGGTGCCGTTATGAAGAAAATGTTGCCTCACACCTTATAGAAAAAATCTACTCCGAATCATCTGGATTTGGTGTTCATGAGCTTGATAGCAGCAAACAGTTGCAACCCAACGAATTTGTAGTTTTACGTAATGGGAAAAATTCCGCACTTGCAATCTTTAACAGTACCGGTAAGACGATTCAGAGGGTTGATAAAAAAGTAATTTACGGTGTAATTCCTCGGAATGCTGAACAAACATTTGCCACACATGCATTAATAGATTCAACTCTCCCTTTAGTGACCATCTCTGGTAAAGCCGGTACAGGAAAAACATTGCTTGCTCTGGCAGCAGCACTTGAAGTGCGTAAAAATTATCGGAAAATAATGCTCACCCGTCCCGTTGTTCCCCTTTCGAACAAGGATATCGGCTATTTGCCTGGCGATATTCAATCCAAACTTAATCCATACATGCAGCCACTCTACGATAATCTTGGGGTAATTCGCGGCCAATTTCCGGAAAAGAGTGAGATGCATCAACGCCTTCATAAAATGATGGATGAGGGAAAATTGTGCATTGAACCTCTGGCATATATCCGGGGAAGAAGTCTGGTGAAAATGTACATGATTGTTGATGAAGCTCAGAACTTGACTCCCCATGAGGTGAAGACTATTATCACTCGTGCAGGTGAAGGAACAAAGATTGTATTTACTGGAGATATCCATCAGATTGATCATCCTTATCTTAACAGCCGGTCTAATGGGTTGAGCTATTTGATCAATCGTATGCAGGGACAGGCGATCTATAGCCATATTGACCTGCAAAAAGGTGAACGATCTGCTCTTGCTGAACTTGCAAGCAATCTTTTATAGCTCCACCACTATATTGATGTGATCTTTCAAGCTAACATTTTACTTGTTGTGGTCTTTCAGTTCACTTCAGATGATTGTTTAAGCGCATTGCAATTCTGAGCTTTACCTGCGGTTATGGTTACAGGGTGACATAGCTTAGCAGCAGCCTGGAAAGCCCAGGTTGAATTTAAGATAAACCTCAAGTCACTCGACCTGCTCATCATCAATATGGAAATGCCAAGGATGTCGGGAACTAAGTTGGCAAGGCAGATCTTACAGATTATCCCACAATTCCCTATTCAAGTTCAGGGGTTGTTGGACATAGAGGAAGCAGGAGAGCTTATGTTATCGTAATATAAGAGAATCGCATGTAAATAAGAAATTCACCAATGAATTTGAGTACCGATTTAGTGGCAAGCAGAAGACGAACCGCTTCACTTCATTCTTTGATCTGCATGTTATCTATTTAATTTTATGACATTATCCAGAGCAACTAAAGTACATTTGTCAGGAAGAAATCCGCTGAGTAGAGGAATGGAACGGGAATGCTATGAACATCCTACAGATCCAGGATTGGTCATCAAAATCCCTCTTTCTTCAAGGCATAGAAAGTGTCAGGCAAACGACGATGAGCTCAGGGGATATCAATTACTCAAAAGCGATAATATTCCGCTTGATTTTATTAGTCATTGTTATGGGTATATCGATACGGATCTTGGCAAAGGTCTTTTGTGTGACTGTATACGTGATGATAATGGAGAAGTATCGCTAACACTTTGGGATCTTCTCATTGACCAGGATGATTGCGATGTCCGCTATATTAAAAAAGTAATTCAACAATTGTGTGATGACCTCATAAAATATCAGGTGTGGATATTTGATTTAAATCTGAAAAATATTGTTCTTAGAAAAAATAGAGATGGGTTTTATCAACCATTTATTATCGATTTAAAAGGCAGATCTGCCAATACAGAACTGATTCCTCTATCTCGATATATCCCGTATTTTTCTTTAAAAAAGCTCAAAAGAAGAAGCCGCCAGCTAATCGAGAGAATTTCTGATTATTACCAAAGAAGAGATGAATTACGGCACGTAATGGACAACTAATGTCATGTCATGTTTCAAATGTTGCAATAGAGCGCCGGGATTCTGGTTTCCTGCTAGACGCGCAGGAAGGAGCGTAGCAGCGCTACGTGACTGACTAAGCAACGACGTCAGGAGGCCAGAATAACAAGATCTAAGCTACAGGTGAGGCATGACAGGGCACTAGTACCTTAAGAGGAATTGCACAATTGATAGTTTTTTAGTGTGATAGGTAAAAGGTAGATGATGGATGAAGCCGACTACTGGGCACAGTCCAATTTGTTTTTTCCGTTGTAAATAATAAAAAGAGAACCGAGA
>CAZWVC010000354.1:0-4624 GCA_964637245.1 uncultured Desulfocapsaceae bacterium | reverse complement strand
TTGTATCCTCCTCATAGGACAATTCTACCAAGACTCAGGATATTTGGCATAATAAGTTTCAAACCACGTTTTTGCCTCGAGTACCTGCTCCATATGTTCCACCGGAACATCATAGGGCATGTCTCAGCCAGGGGCAAAAGTAAATCCCGTATGGCCTCCAGCCGCCAGGCTGACGATGGCATCCTCTCGTGGTGAGAGCAGGCCAAGACTCAACGCAAGGGTCAGCTTCAAATTACCGCCAAAACCTTTACCGTATTTAACTGCCAGGTCACGGATAAAATTTAAATTAAGTTGTTCATCAATGGCAAAGCCATGGGTGTCGAGCTCACATACATCTGTCATTACCTTGGTCGCATCACCACAAATGAAAAAAGTGGAAGTAAGTCCGGCGTTGTTCACGACATCGGTTGCGACCTTGACATAAGGCGTTACAAATTCCTTGAATGTCTCAGATTTTATCTGGGAAGCAACTGGATCGATGATGGCTATGACTTCACACCCCATCTCTGCATAAAACTGAGCAGCAACTGCACCTAGTTGACCTGCAAATTCACAGACGGCCTTGGCAAATTCCTTGTTTTTATAGACATCGGTGAAAATACGAACACCTGCCAAATGCGAAGCAAGTGTCAAAGGCCCGCAAACACCCCCAATGAGAGCACAGTCCAACTCGTCCAGTTGGGGCTTTGCAATTCTGGCCGCTTCGAAAAGCACAGGCCATCTACCTGTATCCTTTGTGGGTAATTTAAGACCAGCTTCCTCGGGAGTCTTGTCTGAGCAGGGATGAGTAGTAACTGAGGGTACGTTATCCGGCCACCATTTCAAGTCACACCCGACAGAATGTGCTTCAATGGAAAGGTCAAAGACCAGCGGTATACCATCCGCCTTATATTTTTTTGCTGTCTCGACAAGTCCTCTGGCCAAAATTTCTGCATCCTGCAAAAACTTATCGGCCGGCTCGTTAATAAGAAATGCGCAATGAACACCCGCATAGGGCACCCACGGAGCGCTCTCTGTCCTTTTGCCTCTTACTGCATCGATATACGTTTGTTTTGCCATGTAAAATCTCCATTATAGTCAATTTTATTGTACTGGCTTCGATACACCTCTAGTTCCCCCAATCACCTCCCCATAAAGTAAAGCAAAATTAATTTATGACTTTGACATACCGATCACAAATTTACAGATGACTACGAATGTATCTATATTAACAAAATTACAGCATAATATTTAAAAAACTCTTTTGGATCATGCGCTACTCTCGTATCGATCCCCAGGTTTTTAAGGGTCCCGATCACATCCACTGCCAAGGATTCTATGGTCGGCCTCTTTTCAGTTGGAAATCGACATGCTTCAGGGTAGGTACATTCTTTGCACAGAGCACAACTCCCGGAAACCAGGCTGAAGGCTTTATCGTACCCATGGAGAAAGAGTTGCCTCTCCAGGCTAACAGTCCCCTTCCAGTAACGTACCTGTTCACTGCGTTTTTTACTGTTGTTGAGATAAAAATTTGTGCATTTCTGTGAGCCAATGAGAAGAAGGGCGAGAGAATACTCGCCTATAATTGCTCTGGCTTGAGAAATATCGGGGGTAGCAGGTGGACACGACCAGTTTGTGCCAAACTGAGAGCAGCCATAGCGACATTTCAACCCAACCCATTCAGCAAGTACAAAATCATCTACATTAAATGGTTTAATGGTATCAATGCCGTATTTCTTGCCCTTGTTGGTAATGTCTCCAAGTATATCATCAGGAATATTGAGATCACCACGAAATGTTCTTTTTTTTCCAGCAGATCGTCTTGAAAACTCAATGAATTTATTACTTTTCTGTGGCATAAGCAATTTCCCTTAATTAATCAAACTGAAGCAAGACATTCTGCGGCAGTGCCAGTTCCAAAACAACCTCTGAGGCTTTGATGATAGCGATGGGAACTGGGCAGCAAAGGTGACAATTGGCCTGTTCCGTGGATTTGAAGATCAAATTTTTAGTATGCGGCTTAAAAAGATCAGATATAGTTACCTCCGGAAGGTTTGCCGAAAGATTGTTGATCATTTTGCATTGAGAATCAAGTATCTCGATGGCCGCTACCCTTTTTGATTTACGGTACGCTACCACCTTGCATGTGAGTCCGCATATTCCCGGAATCACCGATACAGTAATCTTTTTCATCCTGGACCCTTCTTCTATTATCTCCTATTACATACGTAAAACACCGGTCGACATTTTACAGCCGACCGGTAATATAAAATTTACTAGTTTTTCTCTGGAAATTTAGGCCCTTTAGGCCCCTGATTTAAAATATAGTCAGGAAGTACATCTTCCAGATGCGGGAATTTGTCTAACATATGTGGCAATTGCATAGCCTCGGAAAAATCCTGTTCAAAAGTCGGTTCAACTGTAAGCTCAAGGTATTCAACGTTTCTTGAACACCAGTTGGCTTCAGTCCTTTTTTGAACATTAAGCAAGGCAGCTCGGCAACCATCACCGGCAGCGTTACCGACGCCATAGATACTTTCAATCTCACAGTCAGGAAAAAGCCCCATAACCAAAGCTTTTGTCCGATCAACGTGGGTCCCGAAAGCCCCTGCAATCTTAACCTTGTCGACCTTTTCAACACCCATTCGTTTCATCATTAGCTTACAGCCAGCATACAAGGCTCCTTTAGCCAACTGGATCTGCCTGACATCTTTCTGGGTAATTACTATATCTTTATCGATACTTGACTCTTCCTTCCAAGCCAAGACAAACTCAGGCTGACCGGTGTCTGCATTTTTGCGGAAACGCTCATTATTTTTTAGATATTTCTTGTTAAAAACCCCGGTCTTGGTTATTACCCCGGAACTATATAGCTCAGCCAGAACATCAAGGATACCGGAACCGCAGATTCCTTTTGCCTTCATGTCTTCGGGCTTGGAGAATTTCCTGGTTTCATCCCGTCCGATTACCTTGTAATCCACATCTAATGTCTCGGGATCAATCTCAATCCGTTCGATCGCCCCAGGTGCAGCCCGCATACCAAAGGCCAGCTGAGCGCCCTCCATGGCAGGACCGGTAGCGCATGAAGAAGAAACCAGTTTATGTCGGTTACCCAATATCAATTCCCCGTTGGTGCCTATATCAATAATGAGTTGAGTCTCATCATACTTATAGGGCTCTTCTGCTAAAAGAACACCAACATTGTCGCCACCAACAAAACCAGCCTCATTAGGAAGGGCAAAGATGTAGGATGAATCATTGATTCCGATATTCAGGTCTCTGGCTTTTATGTCCAGACTGTGGTGAATAACTGGTGGGAACGGCGCCAGTCCTACATATTCAGGATTCAGACCAAGGAGAATATGGTGCATGGCAGTATTGAAACCAATGGTAATATCTTCGATATCATCCATCTCCAGACGAAGATACGTTTTACCCTCTTCGATAACCTCACGATACTCGTCTGGACCTTTCTCACCTTTTTTCTTTTTGACCTTCTTCTTTTCTGGATGCGTTATGGCTATAGCTTTTTGGATGAGCTCATTAATTCCTTCAATTATGTCATCACTCATCCGCTTTAAACCGTCGGGTGTTGTCATATGAAAGGTAATCCTGGCCATGACATCTTCGCCGTACTTGCATTGTGGATTCATCAAGGAAGATGTCCCGAGAACCTCCATTGTCTGGAGATTACAGAGGTAGGCGGCACAGGTAGTGGTACCAACATCGATTGCCACACCATATGCAGCAGTGTGAATGCCTGGTCTGGTCCGGATAATCTCTTTGTCATTCCAGATACTGACCGTAACAGTCCAATTGCCTTCTCTCAAAACAGAGGGTAATTTCCTGAGGGCAACGATATCGATGGTGAGGTCAGTGAGACCATGTTCCCGTTCAAGTGCATTGGTGAGTCGCTCAAAATCGCCAATTTTATCTTCAAAAGTTGGTGCCTGCAGATCTATGGTATAGATCTGCACGGCAGGATTGTGATCAATGTGGATATCACGTGCTGCTTTACTTACAACCTGTTTTCCAGCACGGGATTCTTCTGGCACGAAGACCAGAATATCGTTTTCTATATTTGCAATGCATCCCAGGCGGTACCCCTGGGCCTTACGTTCTGGATTAATGAACGGGGCTTCTTCCTCTTTCCACGGGGTAACGTGGTCCATACTGGACTGCATGTTGTATTTTTCAAAGTTTCCTTCTTCAATACGTACGATACACTTGCCACAAACCTTCTTTTCGCCGCAAAGGGCTTCTATATCCACACCTAAAAGCCGGGAAGCTTCGATAATATTGCATCCTTTAGGTACTTCACCCCGGACTCCGGAAGGCTGGAAAATAACCATTACCTTGTTGTCATCCATCTAGATTGCTCCTTGTGCAATGTAGTAACCGCTAAGCAGTGATTTATCTGAATTTTGCGCAGCCTGAAGGACATGAAGGTTTTCGACATCACTGTTTCAGCTGCCTTTCCAGTCCGCGAGAATTTATACCACTGCTTAACGGTCTTGGTCCTAATCCTGGACCAAAGTATTGATTGATGGCGGCGCATATTTACCTTCTCCAGTATGCACTTTTTTACTTAGCCATCCCCAGTTTTTAGTTTATTACGGATTTATCCTGATTAGGTGACTTCACC
>CAZWVC010000353.1:0-4662 GCA_964637245.1 uncultured Desulfocapsaceae bacterium | reverse complement strand
GGTGATCTTCCTCTGGATGACAAAGGCTTTGTTAAAACCGGTTCAAGCCTTGAACCGTTAGATCTGGTCAAAGCCAGCTGGTCGCTGAACCGCTTACCTGAAGGTTTTGAAACAGCCTGGCCCAGGGTATATGCCGTAGGGGATGTGCGAAGCCAATCTTCCAAACGAGTGGCTGCTGCTGTCGGAGAAGGTTCGATGGCAATTGGTCTTGCATTTCGTGCACTAAACGAATAGTACAGCTTATCAGGACACACCCTTCATTTCGTGATTGTCACCCCACCTTCCTTTCAGGCTGGACTTGCTATTCCGTCAGAATTTCCACATCTTCGAGGTGCTTTTTTTGCTCAGCCTTTTCCGATCGGCCAAACATAGGCAAACTCAGCCTTATCACCAGCCACCCGCAAAGCATGATCAAGGGAATGATAATAAAGAGTGTTACAGGATAAAACCAAAAGCTTACAATCATTTCTGTGATCCCAGTCATTTGCATACCCTCACTTCAATACCGCACCATAGAGATAATTCTCCTTACCCAAACACTATCACACTTCTTACCGAGAGAATCCAACATGAGTAGATGTCGTCTCCGCATGGAACATTCTCCTCAATATCGCTATAGCGAAAGTGATGCCAGAAACAACATTAGCCTGGCTAAAATCCATAACAACTTAATAACATTAGAGTAATTTTGATAAATACTATTATAGATTGGACCTCAGATAAGATATAGGCAATGTATTAATGTCCAGAAAGTTGACAGCAATGTCATCTTTCTGCACAAAAAGTGGGCAACTTAGCTTCGGCTTGTTGGTGGGGATTACTCATTGGGAAATTAACCCGGATATTTCATGAAAAAAGGACATGGCACATAAGATAGAAGCGATGCGCTTAATGCCCCAAATAGAGAGATCAATAATCCATGCTTTAACGCGATGATTTATTGTTTAAGTTTACCATCAACCATAAAACCATCTTTATCTTGAGCTGAGGAAATAAAATCAGCAACCATTCGATAGGCTTCGTCATCGGTAAATTGCTGTGGCGGATGTTTACAGAAGAATGCCGACGGACCAAGCAGCACCCCTGCCTGGCCCCGATCAAGCGCTAAGCGAGCGCAGCGGATTGCGTCTATGACTACCCCTGCTGAGTTTGGAGAATCTTCAACGGAGAGCCGCATCTCAATATTCATGGGAATATCTCCAAATAATTTACCTTCCATGCGAATAAAACCAACCTTATTATCCTTCTGCCATGGCACATAGTCGCTTGGTCCGATATGAATATCTGCATCCTCCAACCGCTTGTCGGCGACAGCCTGAACCGCTTCTGTTTTTGAGCGTTTTTTTGAGACGAGCCGACCACGGTCAAGCATATTGAGAAAGTCAGTATTACCGCCAGAATTGAGCTGATAGGTGCGCTCCAGGGTTACACCTCTTCTGCTGAACAGATCTGTTAATGTTCTATGTACAATGGTGGCGCCCATTTGCGATTTAACATCATCTCCAATAATTGGCAAACCTCGCGCTTCGAATCGCTCAGCCCATTGCTTTTCACTGGCAATGAAAACAGGTATGCAGTTTACCACACCAAGCCCTGCTTCCAGGGCACAGTTGATGTAAAACTCAGTGGCCTGCTGAGCACCGACTGGCAGGAAGTTAACCAGAATTTCAGCACCGCTTTTTTGCAGCTCTTCAATTACTGCTGCCTTGGAGGCATCGGGAAGATCGGCGGGTTCAAAACGGCTATCCTCAGCATAGTTTGCCATGTGTGGAGCAATGCCATCAAATAATGCTCCCATCTTTACTACCACATCGGATGACGGCAATTCCGGATAGAAAACTGTAGTACAATTCGGCAGAGCTAGTATAGCACGGTTTACATCACTCCTTACCTTACGCCGATCGATATCAAAAGCTGCAGCCACCCGAATATCGCTGGGTTTGTAACCGCCAAGATCCCAGTTCATCAATCCAATAACATCACGTTCACCATTTTCACGATAATAATGTAAACCTTGTATCAAGGCACTGGCACAGTTGCCAATCCCTACAATAGCGATGTTAATCTGCTTCATCTGTTCTCCTGTTATCTTGAAATAACTATTCAATTATTAACAGTACGTTGCTTCTATTTTCAACAACAATTATATGGAAAAACTTGGTTATACCATGTGACACCAAGAGGATGCTGTCAACTGGCTAAGCTCACGGTTCGACCACTGTGCGCAGCCAGAGCCAGGGCATCCAGAACTTCTAAATTGGCTATTGTTTCTTCAGGCAAAATCTCGAGTTTTTCACCATGGAGAACAGCATTGCCAAAATGTTCCACCATTAATCGATATTCATCTGCACCGGAAATGACAATTTTTTCACCTGACTCTTCATCCTTTTTCCGCCACCCAATTACTGCGTCTTTTTCCCAAGGTATAAAAGCATCATGAGGCAGCTCAAGGACTCCATCAGAGCCGACAACAGAATAAGTTTGTTGCAGGCCGGAACAAAAACTCACCTCAAATGTTGCCAATGCTTCCGATGCAAATCGCATTGATCCTACTGTGTGTATATCAACCTTGAATCTTTCAGGGACAATTGCCTGTGCCTGAACGGTCAGAGGTTCCCTATCAAGTAACCAACGGGCAGTGCTCACCGCGTAGGTACCCACATCCAGCAAAGCCCCTCCTCCCACTGTTTCATCGAGTCGATAATTTCCTCCTTTTTCCAGGAGATTCGGCTCCATGGAGAAACAAAAAGCAGCGCGAACAAGGCGAACGCGGCCAATGGCTCCATTTGCCACCATCGCCTTTACTCGATGGGATCGTGGATGAAACCGATACATCAATGCCTCCATGAGCAAGCGATCGTTGCTTTTAGCCGCTGCGGCCATAACTCGCGCATCAGCAGCATTGCATGCCAAGGGTTTTTCACACAAGACATGTTTGCCGCTGTGAAGGGCTTTGATCGTCCACGACAGATGCAGATGATTGGGCAGCGGTATATATACAGCATCGATTTCTGGATCTGCAATGACCTGATCATAGCTATCGAATACTTTCTCTATACCGTTGTCCTTGGCCAGGTCTTCTGCTTCATCGGGCCTTCTGGTTCCGAGTGCCTTAATTCTGCCATTGCTGGACTTGTTAATTGCCGGCAACACACAGACACGTCCGATGGTTGAGTTACCAAGAATTCCCCAGTTCACCTTAGCAGGCATCAAGCACCTCCCAGCTGCTATTGTTTGCCATTGACCGGGCGGCTGCTTCTAAAATAGCCACAACTTGTACTGAATCAACCAGAGGAGCAGCCAGAGGTTCCCCCCAGAGAAGATGATCTGCCAGGTTACGGTGAAAGGCAAAGGGATCTCGTTCTGGCAAAACTGGAGTAATTTCTTCAATGTCACCGGCTATATTGCGCTGATATAGGCTTATTTTAGGCATCATTTCCGTTGCCGGAATTGCTGTGCGCTGAAAATAGTAGAGCGAATCCGCCTCATGGGCGATGACATCGTGCCAGTCTCCTATGATGGCCCCTTCCGTACCCAGAATATACCATTTGGGTTTGCGTATGCTGGCGATATCAGAATGAATAAATTCTGCCTCACAACCATCAGCAAAACGAATCAGAATGCGTTCCTGGTCTGCATTAGTCACATCATGCCATACTCTTTTGTGGCGTGAGCCCATGACAGCTGCAACCGGTTTGTCCAGCATTCCAACTATCCAATCCAGATAATGTGCGCCCCAGTCATAGGAAGTACCTCCTGAAACTGCACTGTCTGAATGCCAGTATCCGCAGGGGTGATGATAGCCTCCAACAAATGTTTCCAAATGGAACACATCACCAATCCGACCGTTCTCAAGAAGCTCTTTTATACAGCGAAAATCTGGGTCCCACCTGCGATTCTGGTGACAACTCAAGTGCACCCCATTTTCCCTTGCAGCTGCCTCCATCGCCTCGGTTTGCTGACGATTTAGGGCTAGAGGTTTTTCGCACAACACATGTTTGCCTGCTTCCATCATCTGAATAGAGAGCTGAGCATGAATATTTGGTGCAGTTGCCACAATCACTAAATCAATCTCATCATCACCAGCCAGAGCAGCAGAATCATCATAAAGTGTTACTCTCGGAAAATCCCGGGTAGCCTGCTGGAGACGCTGTTCACTAAGATCACAAATAGCCTTTAGATGTAATCCTGGTACCTGATCAAACGCCAAACCGTGGGGTTGCCCCACCGATGGAGCATAGCCAAGAATCCCTACCCCTAAGGATGCTGTAGGTGATGGAGCTGACCCCTGCCAGTACCGCAGGAGTCGATGACATATCTGTTGTAGCATCGGGTTGGAATAATCCTGCAGAGTGGTGCAGGCCAGCTGTCCCTTGCCATATGACCTGGTGGTCCACATGGCTCTATGGTAATATTTCCAGTCCGTATAGAGTAGAATCTCGACATCATCCTCAAACACTTCAATCGGGTGAAACTGGCCAGGTACGTAGAGAGCATCCGGCAGACGTATCGCCATGGGATTTTCAGCGTCCTTGAACATTATTCGGAGTTCATTTGGCGGTCCGACCGGACCAGGCTTGACGCCGAACTGAGCTGGCAAGTTGATTTCTTTTAACCATGGCATAACCAGCCAACCGCCACCTTCCTGAACATACTGCAACA
>CAZWVC010000352.1:0-4669 GCA_964637245.1 uncultured Desulfocapsaceae bacterium | reverse complement strand
ATTCCAGAGGACTTATAGATTTCATCCCCTGGTCCGAAGTCAAACCGACACTGCTGCGGGAAAAAATTGTAGAGATGCTCTCACGATCAGCTGAGTACAAGCAGGCAATGGAGGGGTTCCCATTATCTGGTCTGGATACTATGCTGCAACGACTTGAAGTTTTTAAATATAACAAGGTTAACGGCATAGATCATTCCTAATTTATCCAGAATATATAATTTCACTCAACATTTATGAGCAGTAATAAACCAACTCTCGGTTATGTCCTCAAAGGATATCCACGCATTTCTGAAACTTTCATATCAAACGAAATCCTCAGACTTGAGCAATTGGGATTTCACATTGTCATTTTTTCCATGCGTAAACCGCGGGAAAACTACAGTCATGATTCCGTAAAACAGATAGTCGCAGATGTTCACTATCTCCCAACCCACCTTTTTCGAAATATCTTTCAACTGCTGCTTCCAAATATTATCCATGCCGTAAGATTCCCACGGAGATACTGGCGTGCTTTAATTCTTGCTTTGAGCCGCTATTGTCGGACTTTCAAGATTGCCACATTCAAACATCTCTTCCAGGCAGGCTACATGGTGGAGAAATTCATAAATAGAGAATATAAGTTAGATCATCTGCATGGTCACTTTGCCCATTCTCCTACGTCTGTTACAATGTTTGCTGCAGTTCTAGCCGATCTCCCCTTTAGCTTTACTGCACATGCAAAAGATATATACACCTCTCAGCAACAACAGCTGCGTGAAAAAATTGATCGGGCAGAATTTGTGGTTACCTGTACCGGTTACAACGATGATTACCTGAAAAAAATCGCGACACTGACAACGACACCCATTTATCGAGTTTACCATGGGATTGACACGTCTCTTTTCCACTCTCAAGGTGCTAGGATCGCCTGTTCTCCACCGTATAATCTGCTCACCGTTGCACGTATTACAGAGAAGAAGGGACTGCCCACCCTATACCAAGCTCTAGCCAGGTTACGTGATAAAGGCATCGATTTTCGTCACACTCTGATAGGAGACGGTGATGACAGAGACAAAATCCTCGAATTGATCAATGAACTCAATCTCAGCGACCGCTGCAGCTGGCTGGGCGCCCAGACGCATAAAGAAGTTCTGAACCATTTCAGGAAAAGTGATCTTTTTATCCTCAGTTGCCAGATAGCTAAAAATGGAGACCGAGACGGAATCCCCAATGTCCTGGTAGAGAGCCTGGCCATGGGCGTGCCTGCAATCTCAACGGATGTTTCAGCTATTCCTGAACTTATAAGAGATAACCTAACGGGTAAAATTATTACACCAGAAAACAGCAAAGCAATGGCAGACGCCATAGAAAACCTTCTGCGCGATAGTGTGCTAAGGCAAACTATAATGGCTGCTGGAAAAAAACAAGTGAAAGAGCATTTTGATAATACCCGTTTGACTGCGAAGCTAGGTGATATTTTTGAGAAACATTCACCACTGCGGTAAACTTGAAAAAAGAATACTCCCAACAACACAATGAGCCGTCCCAAAACGCTAGCAGCAGAATCATCTTCGACCCTCTTCGGGCTACTGCGTCACGGCCTGACAATCTGGAACGAGGAAAAACGAATTCAGGGACGCTTGAATTCTCCGCTGAGTGAAGATGGCAGGACAAGCATTCGCAACTTTATTCCTCTTCTGAAAGGTTACCAGTGGAATAGAATAATTGCCAGTGATCTAGGCAGAGTACAAGAGACTGTGTCAATAATTAACAGGGAACTTGGCCTTCCAGTGTCATACGATAAACGCCTCAGAGAAATTAACTGGGGAGAGTGGGAGGGGTTTCGACTTGTCGATGTCAGAACAAAATATGGTGCCGAACTGAGCGAAGAGGAGCTGAAAGGCTGGAATTTTCGGGCACCTGGCGGGGAAAGTCGAAAAGAAGTGTTGCAGCGGGCCAAAGCTTCACTAGTGGAAGCTGCAGAGCAATGGCATGGAGACAATATCCTTGTTGTTTGTCATCTGGGAGTTATCAAATGTCTCATCTACGGCATTTTGCAGCGTGAATTTATGCCACAAGACAAGAAACTTCTCAACACAAAGGCGTTGCATTTAATTGATTGGGAGAATTCTCGGTGGAACTGCAGACAGCTCAACATTCACGATCCTGAGTGAAAATGAAAATTGTTTACTATTGCCAAAATGTTCTGGGGATTGGCCATGTGCATCGCAGCATGGAACTGTGCAGAGCTTTTGCAACTCATCACGATGTTACCATGATCACTGGTGGTGCCCCCTTGCATAGTCAGCCCTTCCAGTTCAGCCACTTCCAACTCCCTGGACTCATGATGGACTCCGATTTTGCAAACCTTGCGCCACATGATCCTGGGCGAGAATTAGAAGAGGTAAAAAATCAACGCAGAGAACTTCTCTTAGATTTTTTCCTGCAAAATAAACCCGATGTATTCCTGGTTGAACTCTATCCTTTTGGTAGAAAGGCTTTTCGTTTTGAACTGGATCCTGTTTTGGAAGGTATTCGCAATGGCGATCTCCCCAGTTGTCAAGTTTACTGCAGTCTTCGTGACATCCTGGTAGAACGAAGCGACCAACAGAAATTCGAGCAGAGGATAATAACATCGATCAATGATCATTTTGACGGACTCCTGATTCATGGCGATGAAGGCTTTATTCCTCTGCAGGCGACATTCAGTCGAATGGACGATATCTCAATCCCTTTTGCCTATACCGGCTACGTAACTTCCGAAACCTCACGGAAGACGAGGATCGATGTGCGATATGAGCTTGGAATATCGGCAGACACGAGGCTGCTGGTTGCAAGCATTGGCGGGGGAAATGTTGGCTCCGAACTACTTTTCAAGGTTGTTGCGGCATTTGACCTGCTTGATGACAAACGTTATGCCATGAAGATATTTTCAGGACCATATGCATCTATCGATGATATCAAAAGACTGAAAAACCTTGAAGGTGATGCGATCTCAGTTGAAAAGTTTTCACCGCACTTCAAAGACTGGCTGATGGCAGCCGATCTCTCGGTTTCCATGGCGGGTTATAATACTACGATGGATATTCTGTCAACAGGTGTGCCAGCACTGGTTTATCCTTTCAACCAGAATCAGGAACAGGCCCTGCGTATTGAGCATCTAGAGAAACTGGTTCCAATTAAGAAGCTGAATATAAATGACCTAAAAGCTGAAAAACTGGCCGCACTCATCAAGGAACAACAACTTCGCAGGCGATTCGATTCCCCAATATCACTCAATGGATCGTCCAATACTCTACAAATGATAGAAAAATGGTGGGGGCAATAATTTTGAAATCATGAAAAACTCTCCTGTTACTCTATATACTTCCACCATTTCGGATTTAGATCTACGACTGTACAATGCTGTCGAGCTCGGACTAGCTGGCGGTTCGGGATATTCCACGGTCTTCTTCAGAGCAGATGATATTGGTGTCCCATCAGTGATGTTCACAGCAATGATCGAACTCTTCAAAAAGTACAGGATGCCGCTGTGTCTTGCGGTTGTACCAAGCTGGCTCACTCCAGCAAGATTTGATGCATTGGAGAGAGCAACTGAAGGGTCAAAATTGTTTTGCTGGCATCAACATGGCTGGACCCATCGTAATCACGAGACAACAGGTAAAAAACAAGAGTTTGGCGATTCCAGATCCTTTCAAAATGTGGCTGATGATATAGTAAGAGGTATGAATCGTCTGAGTAAAATACTGGGAGATGAATTTTACCCAGTTTTCACCCCTCCCTGGAATCGTTGTGGTGATGCTACTCTGAAGACTTTGGAAAAGCTGCACTTTGCAGGAGTTTCCAGAAGTGTAGGGGCAACGCCCCCAATTCCGCCAACCTTCAGAGATTTTCAGGTCAATGTTGACTTACACACAAGAAAAGAGCAAAATCCCCATGAATCTTTTGAGAAGCTCTGTTCAGAAATTCAGCTTTCGCTGTCACGGGGCAGATCGGGAATTATGCTGCATCATCAACGAATGAACAGGAATTCTCTCTTTTTACTCGAAAGTCTTTTGCAAATCTTTTATCAAACAAAAAATATTGCAGTTAGACATTTCAGAGATTTGGCCGAATAGCCGGAAATACCCTGACCAACCACTCAACTCAGTCATTAACTGATAGGCTAATTATTGATTTGCCTGATCATAATATACTTAAGTGCTGTAAATCCTACTGTTCTTTTTAGTAATAGTTACTATTGTAGATTCAATATAGGTAATCAAATACTCATCTATTGGGGAGAGGGGTTATGGAGCGTCTTGTTGCCCTGCCACTAAAAAAATCATTCGAGATCGCTTTTAAGTCGATACGTGTGCGATTTTTTAGGTCACTGATTACAATCTTGTCTCTCGTTCTTGCAGTTGCCTTTCTCGCATTTACGCAGATGAGTGCTGACATAGCTCAATCTCTATTAACCACAGGTGAGACTGAGACAGTGAACAGACTTATCAAAAATGGCTATGACATTTTACCTGGTGATACGGTAATCACTGCATCCCCCAAACAACGTTGGATAGTCTTTCTCTCGTTGCTCGTTTGTGTGGTGGGGATTATCAATGCACAACTCATGTCTGTGACCGAAAGATTCCGTGAAATTGGGACGATGAAGTGTCTCGGAGCTTTGGATAAAATCGTTGTACGTATATTC
>CAZWVC010000351.1:0-4675 GCA_964637245.1 uncultured Desulfocapsaceae bacterium | reverse complement strand
TCTGTTTTGTCGTTTGTATTCATATTAGATCGCATTCTTTTTTATGTGTTTTTCGTTTGACTGGTTTGGTACTTAAACAAATCAATGTCCATTAAGTGCCCAAAGTCTTTTTTCCTTAGAAATGATATCCAACTGCCATGATTCCGTATACTTGATCCTTATCGTAAAGATCGATACTTGATTCTGTATTTTCCACACCACCACCAACCATTGCTGAGTAATTCTTAAATCCAAATGGTGCAAACCATGTAACCCCACCTGTAATATTTACAATCTCATCTTCACGATCTGCATTAAAGACAGGATCATCATTTGCATATTGATTCTCACCAACATTTGCTGATATGCTTACAATTACATTACCAAATATTTTTATTAGGCTTATCCCAATGTTGGCACCTGTGTAATATTCATCCCATTCATCGTCATAACTGTTATTTTTCTTCGCGTCATTCATGGCAAATGTTATATTCATGCTTGGCTCAACAAAGAAGAGTCCACATGCATCAAAATTATATGATAATGAAAGATTATGTGTATAAACGTCCCTGCTAAGTACCTTAAAACGTTTTGCAATTTCATCGTCTTTAACTTCAGTATATCTCAGTTCATAGCTTGTTTTAATTGAGTTGATATTCAGCACAACTTTTCCACCAAAACCATCCTCTGTTGTTTCTGCACGTTCTGTGAGATAGGGGTCTTTATATACGTCCACTGGTGTAATATAGAATGCTGATACATCAACCAAACCATTGCCAAAGGTTGCACCAATAGTAGGTTCTCCCACGTTTTCAAATGGTGTACCGATGTAGATTTGATTTCCATCCGCAAATGTATATTGCAGTTTGGCGAATACTGCTGGACCTACTTCATTATTAAGTTCAGGTTTTGCTTCTTCCTCGGTATTATAAACCGCTACCCCTAAATGTATATCAAAAGAAAACCCGGTATCATTCTCGTTTGCAAAACAGCTTTGCGCACAAGTTACGCATACCAATACAGCTATTGTTGAAATAATTTTATATGCATTCATCGCTTTAAATTCCTTGGTTTAAACTTCACATTGATGTAAATCGTGTTTTAGAAATAACGGCATCTATTTGCCATGAAAATATATACCTGACACTTTGACATCTGATACATTTGTCTGGTCGGGTTTAACCTTAATGACAGATATCAGGGGTGTTCCGAGATTACGTACCTTTTTCAGCAATCCATACAACGCTGCCTGATCGATTACAGGTCCGGTTATCAATGTATCACCGTTGTCTTCGAGAGAAATTGATAGACCCTCAAACCATTCTTTCCATTGATGTCCCAAATGACCTTTGATCCTTATTTGATAGGTTGTTGTTTGGGTTGGGTGAGTTTTTGCAATGTGCTTGTTTGACATATCGCCTTTTCCTTTTTTAGATAGCTTTAGATACTCTTGTTTAATTTGCAGGCAGTGTAGCAGCGATATGGTGTTAGTAGGTAGACACTAAAGTGTTGTTTTGGGGTGCTGTTTTTATTACAATATTTAAACCTGATTCTCTGGATGCGGTTTTCTACTCACGAAAAAATATCCAATCATTATTAGAAAATTATATGATTTTAGCCAGGTGATCTGGAATACGGTTCCGATTTCTAAATCAAGTTTTAAACTATTATTTTTTATGTATTTGGGATTAATTAAGGTGATTTAAATCTATGCCTACACCAATTTTAGCCACGAAACTTTATATTCCACCACTTCAGCCAAAAGTTGTTCTTCGCCCGTACCTGATTGAGAAATTGAATGATGGACTGCACCGTAAGTTGACCCTCATTGCTGCCCCTGCAGGTTTCGGTAAAACAACGCTGGTTAGTGAATGGGTTGCAAGTTACAAGCGACCTGTTGCATGGTTATCGCTGGATAAAGGGGATAACGATTTCACGCACTTTTTGACGTATCTCATTGGTGCTTTGCAGACGATATCGAATAATATAGGAGAAGGGTTGTTGAGTGTGCTCCATACTCCACAACCACCGCCAGCTAAGTCGCTTATGACAGCCTTGATTAATGAAATTGCCTCAGCTCCCAAAAAGCTAACAATTGTCCTTGACGACTATCATGTTATTGATGCCAAACCGATTGATAATGCTCTTACTTTTCTGCTTGAGAATCTGCCCCCACAGGTACATTTAATTATCGCCACCCGTGAAGATCCGCATTTACCATTGTCACGGCTGCGTGCCCGTGGTCAGTTGACCGAATTGCGTGCTGCCGACTTGCGTTTTTCTCCCACAGAGGCCGCCGAATTTACTAATGAGGTGATGGGCCTAAACCTAACTTCCAAAGATATCACTGCACTGGAAATCCGCACTGAAGGCTGGATAGCCGGCCTACATTTAGCAGCGCTTTCCATGCAGGGACAAAAGGACAATGCTGACTTCATCAAGTCTTTCACTGGTGGCCACCATTTTGTCATGGACTATCTAGTTGAAGAAGTTCTTCAAAACCAGTCAGAAGACTTAAAGACTTTCTTGCTAAACACATCTATTCTTGACAGCATGTGTGGTTCCCTTTGTGATGCAGTCATGTTCGACCCAGCTATTTCAGCGCAAGAAAGCCTTGAATATATCGAACGTGCTAACCTGTTCATCGTCCCGCTGGATAATGAAAGGCGGTGGTACCGTTATCACCATCTATTTGCTGATTTGTTGCAGCAGCGATTGCACCAGATCATCACTCGATCCCAAGGGGAAAAAGGATTTAAATTGTCTGAATTGCACATACGTGCAAGTATTTGGTATGAAGAAAATGACCTAGGAATTAAAGCACTTCACCATGCCTTAGCTGCAAAGGATTTTGAGCGGGCAGCAAACTTGCTTGAATTAATATGGTCGGAAATGGATCAGAGTTACCGGGCAGAGACATGGTTGACTTGGTTGAAGGAGCTACCAGAAGAAATGATCCGTGCAAGGCCGGTACTGTGCGTTGGACATGCCTGGGCCCTACTGGATAAGGGTGAGGTGGATGGTGTTGAGCCCATGCTGCGTGAAGCTGAACGACTGCTGAGAGCGTCAATAGCAATAAGTGATTGCACGAAAGAATTATCAGATAAGATGGTCGTTGTTGACGAAAAACAGTTTCAGTCCCTACCGGCGAGTATTGCTGATGCCCGTGCTACCCATGCGTTGATACTCGGAAACATAACTGATACCTTGAAATATGCTCAGCTAGCGCTTGACATCGTACCAAAAGAAGATCATTTCAGGTGCGGAGCGATAGCTGGAACACTTGGAATCACGTATTGGTCATGTGGAGAACTGGAAAAAGCTTACCAGTTCCTAAACGATTGTATGGTCAAATTACAGGTGGCCGGTACTATTCATCTCGCCTCAGGTGTTACTGTTGTTCTGGCTGATATACTTCAGGTGCAAGGTCATCTTCACGAAGCATTTAGAGCGTATGGTTCATCATTACAGCTTGTTGCAAAGTCAGACGAACCTGTGCCATTGGCGTCGGCGGATCTATATTTGGGGTTGAGTGTGTTAAACCTTGAGCAGGGAGATATAGAAACCGCCACCCAAAATGTGCTGAGAAGCAAGGAACTAGGCGAGCTAGTTGCATTCCCAGCATGGCAGTATCGATGGTGCTTGGCTATGGCTCGTATAAAAGAGGTTCAAGGAGATCTCGATGCCGCTCTTAAGCTTCTTTACGATGCCGAAAATCTTGAATTCGCCCCTTTCCAACCTGACATTCGTCCTATAGCCGCAATACGGGCGCGGATGTGGATTAAGCAGGGCAAGTTGGCCAAATCCCAGGATTGGGCGCGTGAGCAGGGAGTATCCGTTAACGAGAACCTCAGCTTCATGCGCGAGTATGAGCACATCACGCTCGCTAGGGTTCTTATAGCTGAGAATAGAATCAACAATGACGATCATTCCATTCTAGAAGCAATAGCACTATTAAAACGTCTCCAGAGAGCAGCGGAGAAAGGTGGCAGAAAGGGCTGTCTAATTGAAATATTAGCGCTACATGCACTTGCACACGAAGTGCGGGGCGACATGCCCTCAGCTCTCACACAACTTGAGTGTGCCCTGTCCCTTGCCGAACCTGAAGGTTACGTTCGTATCTTTTTGGACGAAGGAGTCCCGATGGTAAAGCTATTAACCGAAGCTGTTGCTGGTGAGATAATGCCACACTATGTAAATAGGTTGCTGGTTGGATTTAATGCTGAGGGGCAAAAAAGTGAGGATAAACCTTATGTGCTTGCTAACCCCTCTTTTCAATCCTTGGTCGAGCCATTGAGCGGGCGTGAGTTAGAAGTGCTCCAACTCATTGCGAAAGGACTTTCAAACCGCGAAATCGGTGAGCGGCTTTTTCTCGCCCTGGATACTGTGAAAGGGCACAACCGAAATATCTTTGGCAAACTACAGGTAAAAAGGCGTACAGAAGCTGTAGCACGTGCTCGCGAGTTAGCTATATTGTAGTCGGATTCGAAAAAAAAATAGCCCGACCTTCTTTGGTGAAATCACACCCCAAATTTGGTTTATTTTTTTTTCTGATTACCCTTTATGCTCAGCAATGTGTCTGAAATAGGTGTTGACCTTTTCCTCGGGTCGCCATAATCCCGTCCATGGGGGCTTGACTGCAGCCATCCAGGCTACAGACACCCGAGAAAAGACCAACACCTATCTCACTAGATTA